>NZ_CP034767.1:0-317500 GCF_004005995.1 Devosia sp. 1566 | reverse complement strand
CATCGGCCGCGATCAACTCGGCGGCGGCGGCAATGTCGCTACCACTCACCTGGGCTTGCGCCGGAACGCTCAACCGCTCGCGGTCCCCTGCCACCGGCACGGCACCGAGCCAATGGACGGCAAGGGCCAAGGTCACGGCGAGCAGCGGCGCTGCCATGGCCCAACCCATCCGTTTGGTGAACCACGGGGCCACTTGCGCCGGGTCGGCCCGCTCGGCCGCCTGCCCCGCATCGAGCAACAAGGCCTCACCCACTGGTCCGGCCTGTGGCCCCGGCACCACTTCAAGCGCACTGGCGAGCTTTTCGGCCAGCGCATAGCGATCGTCGGTTACCATCGCCAGCCGCACTGGCGCGGGCGCCTTCGCGGTGATTATGGCAGCAAAGATGGCAAAACCCAGCAGCCCCGCACCCAGCCCCAGCGCGATTGCGGCACCAGGATTGCCGGCAGTCAGCGTCCAGGCAGAACAGGTAAATACGGCAAAGCCGAATGCGAGCGCATAAAGCCCCGCCTCGACCAAGCGCAGCAGGCGCCAGCGATGGCGCAATTGTTCCAGCAATCGGGCCATGCTGGCCGAAGCGGATACAGGCAGTAGGTCAGAGTTCAGCCGCGACAAACTCAAGAACTGGGCAAACCACGCTTGGGCCGGTGCACATCCCCGACCTTGCCGGTGATCCGATCAACTGCACGCCCAGCCGCATATACGACTTTAGTCGCACTTGGCTGATCCAGGCAGCCACTACCTCCATTCAGGACCCGTTCAGAACCCGTTCATCTTTGTGGCTAAAAGGCGGAACGGGCCCAGCGTGACAGCAAAAGGCGCGGGAACAGGGGCGCTCGTCAAACGCTCCCACTGCTATCCCGCGCCAGTATTAGCAAGTAAACGCCAGTAGTTCAGCCTGTCGACCCAATCGGAAATCCATTGAACTGATCGGAGTCAACGGCCGCGACAACGGTGGTTCCCGCCACGAAACTGGCGCCCCCGCCAAGCAGAACGCTCCGGACGATTTCCCGGAAAACTTCGCGGGACCGGAATGATCCTTCCACGATCAATGCAGCCAAGTCTTCAACGCTGACAATCTGCCCGTTGAAGGCAATGTCGGTCACGCCAATGGCCTGCAGCCGCACCAATAGCCTCAGTGCATCCTGGTCGTCTCCGGCCTCGACAAAATTCTGCACCGCCTGCAGGTACAGCCCTGGCTCCACGTCATAGGCAATCGCAGGCGCGGCAACGCTGGCCATCATCGTCGCTGACGCGATGGCGATGGTCAGTTTTCGAAGATCAGATCGTTTCATTTCAGGCTCCTTTGAAGTCCCGAACTCAATGTACCGCCCCAAGCTTGGTTCAAAGATACGCCAGCAGTAGTGGCCCGCCCGTTAGTTGTTTCGTAACAATCTTAGACACGCAAACGCGATTTGGACTGTCGCCTCTCGGCGCTTCTCCTTTTCACGCAGTATGATTTTGCGCGCGTCTTGCAGTATATAGACCTGACTGTGCCATGTTGGGACACTCAAGCAAGGCCCAGCAGGCACAAGTCCACTGCCACTGTTGCAAGCGCTGCCCCAATCCCACCGAGCTCGCCAACACCATCCTCGGCCGGTCCTTCCACGAAGAGATTGCGGACCCGGTCACGGCCGTACAGCAGGCCGAGTGCTATCGATACCCGGGTCTGGTCGGCGAAAAACTCAGCATTGGTATGGACTTGGCCAAAGGCATGCAACGCAGAGCTGCGGGTTTCAGGGAAAACGAAATCGCCCGACCAGTCCAGGCGCGTCAAAGGAACCGTGTCGGGTAAGCGCGGCACGACGGGCGTGCCTCGGTCGCCCCGGGCCTTCTCGCAAACAACATCCACCTCCCCGGTGGATATGGTGCGGAAATGACCATCCACATTGTTGATGTTGGCCCCCTCGCGCAACACCATCCGGATCGCATCCGCATAGTCCACACCGATCCTTGTGCCAGCAAACTCGAAGACTTCACCACAATAGCGTGCCGTTAATATTGCTACCGCCAGAGGTAGGATCTGGGACTTGAGGTCGATGTCCTGCTGCCGAAGGATGATCACCGGCAACATGGGCAAAGCATCGGTATAGCAATTGCTCGCAAGCTCCACGCGGGTTTCACCGAGAACGGGATCGTAACTGGCCTCGAACTTCATGATCAGTGCCCCTTGGACCCAAGCGTAAGCTCGCTGAGTTCCCCGTTGGAGGCAATCTGATGGAAAAGGAGGCCGGTTTGCTGCTCAAGGCCGAACTTGAACTGGCGGATTTCATCATAGCCTTTGATCGGCGGCGAAACGAGGCAGTAGACTTGCCCCCGCTCGTTGTAGTCAGAAACGATCCGCAGGGTTTGCCCCATCGCCGAGCGCCCATTCACCATATTGAGGCAGGCCATGAGGGTGGAAAGATCGTTGAACTCTTCGGACCTGAGCACTCGCTCGCCCGCCTTGACCGCCAGGTCCTTCCAGTTGAAGGGAACCTCACGGTCGAGCTCCCCTTGCCGAACGGAAGTAAGATGGCAGGGAAGATGCAGTAACGTCTCCATCTCGCCCTTGAGCTTTCTCGCCCGTTTGAGCCCCCGCACCGGCGCGGAGCGAAAGTAGATAGGCTGGTTAAGACCCGCTCGTCTGGTACACAGATCACCCGCAGACACGGCAAAGACCGATTCAAGCAAGCCGCCATTGACCTTGAAGCGCCCACTGGACGGCTGATCCTCCCCGGCTCCACCCGCAGCGTCCGGCACGGCCTTTGCCGAAGCTCCGGCTGGGCCAGGCGCCGCCGCGCCGGTCGCGCCATCACCGGTGAAGGCAGAGATCGGGACGTAGATTTGCCACTGCCCGACATAGCCTGGAATCAGCTCGGCCAGAGTATCGATCGACAGCTGGTTGCGACAGTAAACTTCGTTGTCGCTTTCTTTTGCTTTCTGCGCCAGACCTTCATTTTTGTTCCAGCCGTAAGTATTTACCACCCTGGTGCGCGCAGTTTGCCCATTTGATGCTTGCCGCGCCGTGCCCGTTATCGTCACATTACTGGAGTGATAACGCCGCAGGGTTACGAAGCTGCCGGTATGGCCGATCTCAAAACCCATCACCGCCATGCGCAGGGCAAGATCGAGATCGGAGCCCAAAGAGAAAGCCTCATCATAGGGAAGCGCCCGCAGCACATCCCGGCGATAGAAGCTGGCGGGATGGGCGGTGATCTTGCCGGTGCCCCGCAACAAGGTGGCCGCAGTACGCTGCTTGCCGCTGTTGCGCTCGATCACGCCCGTACTCTCGTCGAAATCGATCCAGCCCCCGTGGGAACCATGGAGTTGCCCATTGCGCTCGAAATTGCGCAAGTGATCGCCCAGGCGGTTAGGCAGGGCAATGTCGTCATCATCGACGACGCAAATATAACGCCCGCGGGCGCCTTGGGTGATGAGGTTGCGCGCGCCGGGAATCGAGGCGATTTCGGTGGATTCGAGGCGAAGTAGCCCCCCGGCCCAGGCGATCTTGTCCAAGGACCTGCGCAGTTCCTCCACTGCCTCTGGACTGGAGCCATTGTCGATCACGAGGATTTCGAAGTCTTCGTCGATCTGGCCGCGGAAGCTGTCGATGGCTTCCCGGATCATGCGCAAATGGTTGGGGCGCTCGGTGGTGGCGATACCGAGAGTCACCAAAGGCGTACTGCCCTTGAGGACCTCTGGAGCCGCGAGTTCGGCGAAGTTGGAATGGGGAAAGAGCATCGAGCGCAGCACGCTCTTGTCGGTATGAGCGATTTTCTGGTTGGTTTGACGCAGCTTGAGGATGCCGTTCATGCCCGTCGAGGGCGGGTGCCAGACGTGGAAGATTTGCAGCGCTTGCGGATCGGCCCAGTGCAGGGTGCGGCCGGAGCGGCGCACTCGTTCGGCGAAATCGTTGTCCTCATTGCCCCAGCCCGTGAAGCGGGAATCGACGCCGCCGATCTCCTGCCAGGTGGAACGGGAGAAGACGACGAGGCCACCCTGCCCCCATTTGGCGCGCAAGCGGCCGTTCGGGCGTCTGCCCTCGAGTACCAGTGCCAAGGCATCGCCGACGGAATAGCTTTGGTGCAAGTCGGTCGCCTGGGCGATACCGACCCCCAGCCGCCCCGCGGCAGCTTCGATGACCAGGCGCTCGAGTTCCCCCTTGCTGCTCGCCGAGATCAGCATGTCGGAATCCGCCTTGGCGATCACGTCGTTGACCGCGAGCAGAACGCCGGCATTGATGGCTTCGCCACAACTCCACACCGCGGCCTCGAGCCGAACCACGCTGGCTAGCGGCGCGATGTCGTCCCGGAGAACAATCGGCTCATCCGAGCCGAAATCGATCACCAGAATCTCGGTCAAGAAGGGCGCATCAAGCGCGGCAAAGCTGTCGATGCAGGCCTCTACCCGTTCGGTGGGCCAGTTGCGGACAGGAAGAACCAGCGAGAGCATGGGTGATATCCTTGCCGTCGAACCACCGGCGGGTCGCCGAACTCCTCAGGGATATGTCTCAAGCACGGCGCCACAACGGACCTCTAAGATGACCGCGGCGCTTTGAGTTAATCTCCAATCAGCAATGGTGCGTTTTCAGCGGCTAGTTTGTGGCAACATTTCACATCTGCCACCTGCAGCGGCCGCGAGGATGCGCGCAGCGCATCCTCGATCCGGCATGGCTTGGGCCCACCGGGGACAGGGTTGCCGGGCTGGTCCCATCACGTGGGACCCACCCAATTGCCCCCTAGCGACTTAGCGCTGGCGGGCCTTGCGCGCAGCATAACGTCGATCCCGCTCAGCTTTGCGTTCAGCCGCTTCGGCTTCCTTCGCCGCCGCAGTCGCGGCCGCGTCAGCCTCGGTATTCAGGCTCGCTTCGGCTTGGGATTGGGCGGCAGCTGCCTGTTCAGCCGCTTTGCGCTCCGCTTCGGCTTGCTTGAGGCGCAGCTTTTCGGCCTCCCGGGCCTCACGGGCCACTGCGGCGGCTTCCTTTTCCGCCCGCTTGCGATCGAGCTCGGCCTGATCGGGCTTGGGGGCAGATTTCACCCGCTCAAGGAGCTGCTTTTTGGCTTCCAATGCGGTCTCCCGGCGCTTGGCAAAATTCTCTCTTTCATTCTTCACGGGCTTTCCTAACAAGGTCGTTGGCGATAATGGCGCCTTGATAAACGAAAAGCGGGCGATGTGGTGCAATTTGCCCGGTGCACAGTGTCGCTTTTTTTGAGTGCAAACGGGTCAGCGCCAAACCGGGGTTTGGGAAAACCTCCAAGCCCCAGCGTTGCCCGACCGGCACTCAGTGCTTCAGACAGCTTCCAAGGCCACCGCAATCCCCTGGCCAACCCCGATGCACATTGTAGCGAGAGCCCGCTTTTTGCCGCCGCGCGAAAGTTCCAGCGCCGCGGTTCCCGCGATGCGCGCCCCGCTCATGCCCAGCGGATGTCCAAGCGCAATCGCGCCACCATTGGCATTTACCTGCGGGGCGTCCTCGGGAATGCCCAACTGCCGCAGCACTGCGATGGCTTGGCTGGCAAAGGCTTCGTTGAGCTCGATATGGTCGAAATCGGCGGGGGCCAGTCCCAAGCGGGCGCAGAGCTTTTGGGTCGCCGGCACCGGACCCATGCCCATGATGCGGGGTGGCACGCCGGCCGTCGCTCCACCCAAAATCCGCGCAATCGGGGTCAAGCCGTGCCGAGCGGCGGCCGCTTCGCTGGCGATGATCAGCGCCGCGGCGCCGTCATTAACGCCCGAGGCATTGCCAGCCGTCACGGTGCCGCCGGCAAACAGCGGGCGCAGCTTGCCCAGCGTTTCGAGGCTGGAGCCGGCGCGGGGATGCTCGTCAGTGCCAACGCTGAGGGGCTCCCCCTTTTTCTGCGCGATGGCGACTGGTACAATTTCGAGCGCCAGGCGGCCATTGGCCTGGGCGCGCAGAGCGTTTTCCTGGCTGCGCAAGGCAAAGGCGTCCTGCGCCTCGCGCGTGATAGCATAGTCACGCGCGACATTCTCGCCGGTCTGGGGCATGGAATCGACCCCATAAAGCGCTTCCATCTCGGGGTTGACGAAGCGCCAGCCGATCGTGGTGTCGTGGATCTCGGCATTACGCGAAAACGCGGTCTCGGCCTTTGGCATGACGAAAGGGGCGCGGCTCATCGATTCGGTGCCGCCCGCGATCAGCAACTCCGCCTCTCCCGCCCGGATAGCGCGGGCGGCGGTGATCAACGCATCCATCCCCGAGCCGCACAAGCGGTTGATGGTCGTGCCGGTGATGCCCACTGGCAGACCGGCCAATAAGAGGCTCATGCGCGCCACATTGCGATTGTCTTCGCCGGCCTGGTTGGCATTGCCGAAGATCACATCGTCAAGCGCTTCCCAATCGAGTTGCGAATATTGGGCCATGAATGCCCGGAGCGGCACCGCTCCCAGATCGTCCGGGCGTACGGACGACAAGGCGCCGCCGAAGCGTCCAATTGGGGTGCGCTTATAGGCGCAGATGAAAGCGTCGGTCATTTCAGGTCCTCCGGAGCGGTGAGGTCGGAGATGTCGCCCTCGATGATCAGTTCGGCCCCGGTGAGCGCCTGCAGTTCCTCAAGGCTTACCCCGGCAAGCTTTTCGCGCAGCACAAAGCCGCGCGCGTCGATGTCGATCACGGCCAGGCTCGAGTAGACCCGGGTAACGCAGCCCACCCCGGTCAGCGGCAGGCTGCAGCGCTTGACCAGCTTGGGACGGCCATCCCGGGTGACATGGTCGGTAATCACCGCAACCCGTTTGGCGCCGTGCACCAGATCCATTGCCCCGCCCACTGCCGGCACGCCCTTGGGACCGGTGCTCCAGTTGGCAAGATCGCCATTTTCGGCGACTTCGTAGGCGCCCAGGATCGCAACATCCAAGTGCCCGCCGCGCACCATGGCGAAGCTGTCGGCGTGGTGGAAAAACGCGGCTCCGGGCTTGAGCGTCACAGCTTTCTTGCCGGCATTGATCAGGTCCCAGTCTTCTTCGCCCGCGGCGGGGCTCTCACCGAAGCTCAAAATCCCGTTCTCGGTGTGGAAGATGGCCTGCCGCCCCGGTGGCTGGAACTTGGCAACCATTTCGGGAAAACCGATACCCAGATTGACATAGGAGGCGTCCTGGATGTCCTGCGCGGCGCGCCAGGCGATCTGGGCGTTGGAGAGCTTGGGGGTCATGCGTAGGCTACTCCGGCGCGCATCAGCGCTTCTTCCTGTTGTGCATCTGCGATTTCAATGACCCGGTCGACAAAGAGGCCCGGGGTAATCACCTGCTCCGGATCGATCTCACCGGGCTCGACCACACGCCTGGCCTGGACGATGGTGAGTGCTGCGGCAGAGGCCATCAACGGCGAGAAATTGCGCCCCGCTTTGCGGTAGGTCAGATTGCCGTGGCGATCCGCCAGCTCCGCCTTGATCAGCGCTGCGTCGGCCTTGAGCCAACGTTCCTGCACATAACTGCGGCCATCGAACTCCCCGATCGGCTTGCCCGCGGCAAGGTCGGTGCCAAAACTGGTCGGGGTGTAAAAGGCCGGGATACCAGCGCCGCCGGCTCGGATGCGCTCGGCCAGCGTGCCTTGCGGCACCAATTCCAGCTCGATCTCGCCGGCCAGGTATTTCTCGGTGAAGGCGCGCGGATCGGCGGAGCGGGGGAACGAGCACACCATCTTGGCGACCATGCCGGCGTCGATCATTGCGGCGATGCCGATGCGGCCATTGCCCGCATTGTTGTTGACCACCGTCAGGTTGTTCGGGCTACCCGTCTGCCCGAACTGATCGATCAGCGCATGGATGAGCTCTATTGGAGCGCCCGAGCCACCAAAACCGCCGATCATCAGTGTCATGCCCGATTGGATGCCTGCCAATGCAGCAGGCAGATCGGCGACCGTCTTGTCCATGAGCAACCCCTTTGCTGTTGCGCTGGGATACCCAAATGGTGGGTTGGCCGGCAATGTGACTTGTGCGATATCTGGTCTTTGTTGACATATCGCACAACGGGCAGGTGACGGTGGCTGTATTGCAGCGCGACATGATGGGCGGGTTGGCCAAAGGGCTGGCCGCGATCGAAACCTTCACCGCCGAGCGTCCCCGCCAGTCCATTGCCGAGGTCTCCGCCGCTTCGGGGCTCGATCGCGCCACCGCGCGGCGATGCCTCCTGACCCTGGCGCAGCTGGGCTATGCCGATTACGATGGAAAATACTTCACCCTGACCCCGCGGGTGCTGCGTCTGGGAACGGCCTGTCTCGCGACAATGCCGCTGCCACAGCTGGTGCAGCCGCTGCTCGACCAGCTGTCCGAGCAACTGGGGGAAAGCTCTTCGGCGTCGATCCTTGATGGTGACGAGATCGTTTACGTGGCGCGGGCAGCGCAGCGGAAAGTGATGTCGATTGCCTTGATGCCGGGCTCCCGCTTACCCGCCTTTTGCACCTCAATGGGCCGCGTCATGCTCGCAGCCCTGCCGGAAAGCCAAGCGGCGGCCCGCTTGGCTGGACCACTGCCGCCGCGCACGCGTTACACGCGGACCCGGAGCGAGGATATCCTGGCAGAACTGGGCCGCGTGCGGGCCCAGGGATTTGCCTTGATCGACCAGGAGGTTGAGCTCGGCTTGCGCTCGATCGCCGTTCCGGTGATTACCTCGCGAGGGCAGACAGTGGCGGCCATCAATGTGGGCGTTTCGGCCAGCCAAGCTTCAATCGAGGCCCTGCCTGAGCTCTATCTCGCGGGCATGCAGTCCGTTCAGGCGGAGCTCAGGACAATGTTGCGCTGACCTATTCCCCTTAGGCGCGCCCCGGAACGTCTCGGGCCTGTTCCTCGTCCAGGGACAAAACTACCTTTCCCAACTGCTCGTTGGCATCCAGCACCGCGTGAGCCTGCTGGACCTGGGTGAGCGGGAACACCGAATGAATTCGGGTGGTCATACGGCCGGTTTCAAGAAGCGGCCAGACCTGGGCGACAAGTGCCTGCGCGATCTTTCCCTTATAAGCTGGGGGGCGCGGGCGAAGGGTGGATCCTGTGAGCGTCAGCCGACGCCGCACCAGATCGCGGATATTGACCTCGGCGGTGGGACCCTGGTGACTGGCGATGAAGACCAGCCGCCCGTCAGGGGCCATGAGATCGAGTTGCACTTGCACATTGGGGCCGGCCTGAGCGTCAAGCGCAACATCGACGCAATGTTCGCCAGCATGGCGGCGAATGGCGCCGGCCCAATCCTCGCGATAGTCGAACACGGCATCGGCCCCCAGTTGGGTGCAGGCATCCCGCTTTTCAGCGGTGCTGGCGGTTGCAAATACCCTGGCCCGCCGCAGCAGTTTGGCCATTTGAATACCGGCCATCCCAACGCCGCTGGAGCCGCCCTGAACCAGCAGCGTTTCTGCTTCGCCCAGCCGGCCCAACCAGATGATGTTGTTCCAGGCGGTGAACAGAGCTTCGGGCAGCGAAGCCGCCTCGATGAAGCTGAAGCCCGCAGGAACCGGCATACATTGCACAGCCGGCACGACAACCTGATCGGCATAAGCCCCACCATTGGTGAGGGCGCAAACTGCGTCGCCAATCGCAAGGCCCGAGACGCCCTCGCCCACCGCCGCGATCCGACCTGCAGCGTCGAGGCCGGGAATATTGGTGACACCCGGCGGCGGCGGATAAAGCCCACGGCGCTGCTGGATGTCGGGGCGGTTGACGCTCGCGGCAAGCACCTGCAACAGGACTTCGCCCCGGCCAGGCACCGGCACCGGACCTTCAACGATCTGCAGCACTTCGGGCCCGCCAGGACGGGTAATTTCAACAATGCGCAAGCTGGCTTGCTCCTGTACTGGTGGAAGGGATCACCCGCCCGCGGGCTCATGGCGGAGCGCCGGGCAAAACGCCGCCGAACCGCACTGATCAAGGGACCGACCGATGCCGGCAATGACCCCGCCGGCTTGTATACGGTTTTTTGTCGTTGCCGGTGGACAGTTATCCGACTAATCGCGGCCACCTATCCACCCTTGCGCGGCAGCGACAAATCCGCTTTGAGTGAGTTCCGGCAGGCGGAACGGAGGGGTGGATGCGGGAGCGTGACGACGAGGTGCGGGCGGCAAGCCGGGTGCTGGCCATTCTGCAGGCCATGAACCGGGAGCCGCACTCCACCATTCTGTCGCTGCATCAAACCACCGGGCTACCGAAGCCAACCTTGGTGCGCCTGCTCAAGACCCTTGTGGGCAATGGCTTTGTCAGCAATGACCGGCGCCAGGCAGGCTACCAGATCACCTCCCTCGTTACCTCCCTCAGCAGCGGCTTTCACGGCGACCCGCTGGTGGTAGAAGCCGGGCGCGCCTGGGCAATGGAGCTCAGCGCGCGCTTCAAATGGCCGGTTGCCATTGCGGTGTTTGACCGCAACGCCGTGATCGTGCGCTATTCGACGGTGCATGACAGCCCGATCTCGCCCTTTCACGCCACCATCAATATGCGGCTGAGCCTCTTTACCCGCGCCTTGGGCCGCGCTTTCCTCGCCGCTTGCAGCGACGCCAGGATCGAGGAACTGCTGACCGAAACATCTGCGGCGCCGGAGTTGGAAACCCCTTTGGATCGGGATCCCGACAAGGTTCGGCGCATGGTTCGCACCATCCGTGATCGCGGCTATGCCATGCGCGATCCCGGGGCCGAACCGCGCACCTCCGACACGGTGGCGGTGCCAATCATGGGACGGGGTGGGGTGCAGGCGAGCATCGGCCTGACCTATTTCCGCACAGCGACCAATGCATTTGGCTCACGCGATGATTCCGTCGCCGCGCTCAAGCGCGCTGCCGAAGGCATCAACGCCGAGGTGGAACGGCTCACCGTGCATCGTGGCTAACCGTTCCGCGCAGCGGAATCTGCGCGGGGCAGCATTGTTCGATCGACATGCTCTAGCAAGGGTCGCTGCGTTGACTCGGTCGGTGCTCGCGCGCCGTTTCTGACTTTCCTGCCATTTGGACTTCCCACCATGACAATACATGCCGACCTTCTTGCCGCACTGATCTTCCTGGTCTTTGGCGCGATCGCCACGGTGGTGGGATGGGGCTATGGCTTTGGCACCTTCTCGGCCCTGGGGTCGGGCGCCATGCCGGTGCTTGCCGGGTGCGGCCTGTTGATCATGGGGGTGGCCCAACTGGTGCAAACGGCGGCAGCACGGCGGGCTGGACAGGCCTTTGTTTCCGCATTCCCAGGCTCCGAGATGCGCCCACTGCTGGTGATCCTGGCGGCAGTGTTGGCCTTTGGCCTGCTGGTGGGTCCCCTCGGATTGCTGCCCGCGCTCACGGCGCTGGTGTGCATCAGCTGGTTTGCCGAAAGTGGCGGGCGGCGGCTTGAGATGCTCGCCGTTCTGGTTGTCGTGGCAGTGCTGATTGTCGCCATCTTCTATTATGGCCTTGGCATCCCGTTCCGCCTTGTGGCCTGGAGGTTCTGAGCATGGATCTCTTTGCTTCGCTGGCCCTGGGGCTCCAGGTCGCCGTAACCCCGATCAACCTGATGTATTGCCTCCTGGGGGTGACCCTCGGAACCGCTATCGGCGTGCTGCCCGGCGTTGGACCGATCATCACCATCTCGCTGCTGCTGCCGCTTACCTTCGGGCTCACGCCGGAAGCCTCGATCATCATGCTGGCGGGCATCTTTTATGGTGCGGCCTATGGTGGCTCCACCACGTCCATCCTCGTTAACTTGCCGGGGGAAGCGTCTTCGGCGGTGACCTGCATCGACGGCCACCAGATGGCGCGACAGGGCCGTGCCGGGGCGGCTTTAGCGGTAGCGGCGCTGGGCTCGTTTTTTGCCGGCACCATCGGCACCTTGCTGATCGCGCTCGCCGGGCCGCCATTGGCCCTCATCGCTATGCGCTTTGGCGCCGCAGAATATGCAGCCCTGGTTTTCGTCGCCCTGCTCAGCACCGCGGCGATGACGCGGGGTGGCGTGGTCAAGGGCGTCGGGGTGGCCCTGCTGGGGATGGCCTTCGGTTCGGTTGGCTCGGACGTGTCGACCGGCATGTTCCGGTTCACCTTTGGCATTCCCGAACTGCGCGATGGCATAGATTTCGCCGTGCTGGCAGTGGGACTGTTCGCCGTTGCCGAGATCATCGGCAATATCGGCGCGCCGCAGGGCGACGCAGTGTCCTCGCGGAATATTGGCCGGCTTTGGCCGAGCCGTGAGGACTTCCGGCGTTCCTGGCCAGCGGCGCTGCGCGGCACCGGCATGGGCGCGCTGCTGGGCGTGCTGCCGGGGGCTGGCTTGGCCATGAGCTCGTTCACCGCCTATATGGTCGAGCGCAGTGTTTCCAAGCATCCCGAGCAGTTCGGCAAAGGCGCTGTCGAGGGCGTTGCCGGGCCCGAATCGGCCAACAATGCGGCCTCCCAGACTGCCTTTATTCCCACGCTGCTGCTTGGCATTCCGGGCAGCCCGACCATGGCGCTGATGCTGGGGGCCTTCATGATCCATGGCGTGCAGCCAGGCCCGCGCATGATGGGTGACCATCCCCAGCTGTTCTGGGGGCTGATCGTTTCGATGTGGGTCGGCAATCTGCTTCTCGTGATCCTCAACCTGCCCCTGATCGGGCTCTGGGTGCGGCTGCTACGCGTCCCCTATCACTGGCTTTATGTGTTCGTGCTCGCCTTTGCCTGCGTGGGCGTGTTCACCATGGGCTCATCGAGCTTTGACATCTATTCGCTCGTGTTCTTTGGTGCCCTTGGCTACCTGCTCAAGGCGGCAGGGTGCAACCCGGCCCTTTTCATCCTCGGCTTCATTCTGGGGCCCATGTTCGAGGAGAATTTCCGGCGCGCCATGACCTTGTCGCGCGGCGATCCAATGGTGTTCCTTGAGCGCCCGATCAGCCTGACCTTCGTCTTGATCGGCATTGCGGTGCTGCTGGCGACCACGACTTCCTTTGTGCGGCGTGGGCGGGCGGAGGTCACCGAGTGATGGGGACGGTCGAGCAAACGGCCGGTTGCCCGAGCTTCGGGAAGCCGGCCTAGGCGACGGCTACCGGATCGGTGTGCATGGCTTGGGATCGCTGGGGGCTGGCAGGCCCGGTGGTGCCTGCCCTGCCGGATGTGTTGCCCGGCCGGTCGAGTTCTCGCGCCCCCGCGAAGTCGCCTGGGGCACGAGAACCGGTCATCACGCTTTGAGCTTGGCAAACAGGTCGTTGATGTCGTCGGCGCGCTCGAGCCGCAACAGCGATGCCAGGAGGGCGTTCGCCCGATCCGCGCCGATAACGTCATCGACATTGGCGTGGAACTTGGCGAAGTAAACACTGTCAGGCGCAGGGTTGCGGCGTGTGCCGACCATGTCCTCCACCGTATGGGTGAGGCTCCTGCCATCGGCCATCACCAGGGTCACCACTGCACGCGAGCGTGAAGTGTCGGCATCGGCCAGTGGATCTGCCACATGCACAACCTTGTCGGCGAGTGCATTGATGACCGGATTGCCCAGGCTTTCCGTGCTGTAGGAAGACTTGTTGAACCGCCCCAAAGCCAGCGCTTCCGCCACCGTATGCTGCAGGCTGATGCGGCCGTGCCAGGAGGTGCGCGGACGCCGCTTGTCCTCAACCGGCTCGCAAACGGTGCGGAAGGAGCGCCGCATGATCTCGCAGCGGATTTCGGCGATGTCCTCAAGGGCGAAGTCGTGCTGCGCCCGCAATTCAAGCGCGGCCGTAATGAAGGGCATCATCGTATAGGCGCATGGGTATAGCTTGGGCGCGATATTGAGCACTTCCCAGCGCGAACCCAGCCCCTCAACAAGGGTGTCAAAGCGGAATTGCACATCGGACTGAACATGGCTTTTGTACCAGCCAAAATTACCCTCGAACACGGCCGATGGCCCCGTCAGACCCTGCTGCGCAAGGGCAACGGCGCGGATGCCTGCGGCGGCGGCAAAGCCGACATGGAGGGTTTTGCTGTCGGCACCGTCCTGAAAGGCGCTGATCGAGCCCGCTGACAGACTGGCGGCTGTTCCAACCGCATCGGCCATGACGCCGACCAGAAGGCCACGGAGCCGGGCTACTGCATAAGCGGCGCCAAAAACGCCATAAACGCTGGTCGGGTGGAAACCCACTTCATGCATGCGCACCGGGGAAACCAGGCCCAGGCGGCACAGAATTTCGGAGCCAACCAGAACCGCTTCAAGCAGCTGCCGGCCGGTCTGCGGGGTCTTGTGCGCTTCGGCCAGTGCCGCAGCCAGAATGACGCCGGTGGGATGGATATTGCTCGCGATATGGGTGTCGTCGAACTCGAGTACCGCCGAAGCCACGCCATTGATGAAGGCGGCGCCGGCCAGCGAGGTTTCCGTAGCATCGCCAAGGGTCTGCGCGCCCCGGCCACCCCCATCGGCATCCTGCTGGGCGCGGCGGGCTGCTTCCACCGGGCGCAGCCGATGGGAGGCCAGCATCACCCCAACCAGGTCAACTATGCGCAGCTTGGTGTTGTGAACCACCTCGGCGGGCGCATCATCGAGGGAAAAGCCAACGGTCCACTCGGCCAGTTGGGAACTCAGATTCGGCATGGGTGAGCCTTGATCACAAAGAAAAAATGGCCGCAAGGCCGTTGAAAAGTACGGAGCAGCCGCCTCGCGCCTGGCGGCCAAAAAATAGCCGGCAGCAGATTGCCGCCGGCTACGGGGAGTCTCGCTTATTTTGCGAGGCCGATTTCGGTCAGCACTTCATCAAACCGGTTGTACTCAGCCTGCAATGCGGCACCGAGTTCCGAGCCGGGCATGAAGCGCGGCGACACGCCGGCCTTAACCAGCTTGTCGGCAAATTCGGGCGTGTCATTGGCGGCCTTGAGGGCGTCCTCGATCATGGCAACCACTTCGGCTGGCATGTTGGCCGGGCCCATCACCATCTGCCAGCCCGTGCCGCTGATGCTGTCAATCCCCTGCTCTGCCAGGGCAGGCACATCGGGGAACTCGGCCAAGCGATCAGGACCGGGAACGGCTAGCGGGGTCAGCGCGTCCTGGCGGACCTGGGGAATGGCGGCAGCATCCATCATGAACTGAACATCCCCCGCCAACACCGCCTGCACCACCTGGGCGGCACCGGTATAGGGGATGTGCGTCGCCTCGATCCCCATTGCATCAAGCATATCGACCGTGGCCACATGCCCGGTCGAGCCAACGCCGACCGAGCCGTAGTTCAGCTCGCCTGGGTGTTCTTTGCCATAGGCGATGAACTCTTCCAGCGTGGCCACAGGCAGGGTCTTGGACGAGACCAGCATGCGCACGGCTTCGCTGACATTGGCGATCGGGGTGAAATCGTCAAAGGGGTCAAAACCCACTTCGGCCATATGCGGCGCCGTGGTGAAAATGGCATTGCCGCCCAGCAACAGCGTGGAGCCGTCGGCAGCTGCGCGCGAGACCTGTTCTGCTCCAATGGTGCCGCTGGCGCCGCCAACATTTTCCACCACGAAGTTGACGCCCAGTCGCCGGCTGAGTTCGTCAGCGACAATGCGCCCCACAATATCCCCGGCGCCACCGGCCGCATAGGGCACCACCATGGTGACGGTGTCGACGGGATAAGCCTCCTGCGTCAGGCCAGGGGCAGTTGTGGCGGCGCTCAGCAGCACTGCCAGTGCTGCGCTGCATGCGATCTTGGATTGTTTTGTCATGTTTCCTCCCGTTGGCCCTTTTGGCGCTCAGGTCCATGTTTCTGCCATGACCTTGCCGCGCCCGATAAATGCCTTGGCCGCATTTCGCATATCGGAATAGCCGCTCATGCTCGCGCTGCATATTCCTCGCGCCGACCCGTCCTGGCCCTTTTTGGGCTTGCCGTAAATCAGTGTCCCTGCCCTGACTTGCGGTGAGCTAATACGGACATTCTCTTACAGTCGCCGTGCGTCAGCCCAAGCAAAGTTGGACCGTTCCGCAAGGAGAAACTCAGGGGTTATCTTCAAGCCCTGCGGACTTCCAGAGGTGCCCACGCATTCCCGCCCACGGGGCATGCAGTTTGTTGTCGCTTTTGTTGGCAGCGTGTCGGAACCTCGGCGTCCAGATCGTCGCTGGAGTGAGCCATGCTCGCGCCACCGATATTGAGGAGTCCAAAGATGATCCGAGCCACCATAGCTGCAGCCTTGCTGTTGACGGGTGCCCTGGCCCATGCCCAGGAAGCGCCCAAGGGCGACTATGCCGAGGTGAACGGCATGCGCATGTATTACGAGGTGTCGGGCCAGGGCGAGCCGCTGGTGGTGCTGCACGGCGCTTACATGAACATCCCCGCCATGGGGCAGATCATCCCCATGCTGGCTCAAACCCACACGGTTTATGCGGTGGAGCTGCAGGGCCATGGGCGCACCAACGACATCGATCGCCCGATCACCTATCCCAACCTGGCCGACGATGTCGCCGCCTTCATGGACGCCGTCGAGCTCGAAAAGGCCGATGTGTTCGGCTATTCCATGGGCTCGGCCGCGGCCCTGCAATTGGCCATTCGTCACCCGCAAAAGGTCGACCAGCTGGTTGCTGCATCGGTTTCCTATGACATGGCAGGCGCGCAGCCCGAATACCACGCCATGATCCCCACGATGACGCCCGAAATGTTTGTGGGCACTCCGATGGAGGACGAGTGGAAAAAACTCGCGCCTAACCCCGAGGCCTTCCGCCCCTTTGTCGAGCGCTTGATCGCGCTCGAGCATGAACCCATGGCCTGGGAGGAGGATGTGAAGGCACTCAAGCACCCGGTGCTGATCATCACGGGCGATGCAGATGTGGTGACGCTTGAGCATTCGGTGGCCATGTTCCGCCTCCTCGGTGGCGGGGCCATGGGCGATCTGGGCAATCCCCTGCCCGCCTCGCGGCTCGCGGTTTTGCCCGGGACCTCCCACACCGCGGTGATCGGGCAGGCCAACTTGCTCCATGCATTCATCGAGCCCTTTCTTCAAGGTGAAGCGCCCAAGGGCATGTTCGACAACTAAGGTTCTTTCTAGCCCTTGCCCGTCTCGGGCGGGGGCTGCCCGTTCTTGAAGCTGGCTGCGGCAGCACCTAATAAGAAGTTATGCCCAAGCCCAAAGCCGAGATGAACACTGACAACTGGCTGCGCCAGGAATGGCCGCTGCCCAGTGCCGCCACTTTGGGCTCCTTTGTGCGCGCCAAGGGGATTGTGCTGGAAATCCGGGCGCGCCTGCCGGGACCCGTGAAAAAGTCGCTCGACCTCGAGGCCGGCCGGCTGGTTCTGAAGCTGCCCCCCACCGCTGCAGCTGAGTTTACGGCGGCATCGACGATTGTTGCCAAAGCCCTTGAAGGTATTGAAAGCCTGCCGGTGATCCCCCGCGAGATCGAGGATATCCTGACGATCTCCACCACTGAGCGCCACCGCTGGCTCAAGGATGGTCGCCTGCCTAGTGCTGGCACCCGCACAGTCAAGCTGGCCGGCCGTGCCAAGAAGATCACCTTCCACGTGTTCGATCCGCGCAAGGTCGAGGACATCCTTGATCGCGACATGGTGGTGAACTGGCGTGAAGAGGATGCGGCAACGAGAGCCGACAACCGGCGGCAGGCGGCCTGGAAGGCCAAGGTCAAGCGGGCGCAACAGAGTGGCACCGCAGCTGCTCCTGCCCAACAGATCAGCACTGACGAGGCCCGGCCGCAGCTGATTGGCTGGGAAGAGTTCGAGCGGGATGGTCCGCTGCGCTGATCTAGCGCTTTGTCCGGGTGGGAATATGCGCCCCACCCGGAGCCAGGACGGGCCTAAGCTTTACTTGGCCGCAAAATAGTTGCCGAGCGCCTCGAAGGCCGGCAGGCTCGTCGGATCATTGGCCGAGTTGGTCGCTTGCGGATGGGAGCTGAACCGGGCGATCACCATCCGGGCTTCGGGATCGACATAGATGGACTGGCCGTGCACGCCGCGGGCCATAAAGGCGCCATGGGGGTTGTTGGTGATCCACCACATCGCCCGATAGCTCCAGCCCTTGAGCAGGTCATAGCCGGCCTTGGCAAAGGCTTCCGGGCTGCCGCCGGCACGGATACTGGTAATAGCTTCTTCGGGCACCAGTTGCTTGCCGTTGATGGAGCCGTTGTCGAGCATCAACTGGCCAATGCGGGCCAGATCGGTCAGCCCGGCATTCAGGCCACCGCCTGCATAGGGCGTGCCGATCGAGTCCACCGTGTAGTACCCGGACTGATCCGCGCCCATCTGGCTCCAGATGCGTTCCGAAAGCACCTCGTTGATCGGCTTGCCGGTGACGCGGGAGATGATCCACCCCATCACGTCGGAATTAATGGTCCGATAGCCAAAGGCTTCCCCGTGTTCTCCGGATTTCTTGACGGTTTCCAGATACTGGAAATAGGTCCGGGGCCCCTTGTAGTCAGCGGGCTTGGGCAGAGGATTGCCGGCCGCCGAATAGGTCCAGATATCGGAGTTGGGGTCGTTATAATCTTCGGAATAATCGAGCGCGGTGGTCATATCGAGCACCTGCCGCACCGTGGCATCGCCAAAACCGCTGTTCTCCAGCTCCGGGATGATCGAGCCGACGGTCGCATTCTCGTCGAGCTTGCCCTCCACCACCAGCGTTTCACCCAGGAGGCCCGTAACCGACTTGGTCACCGACATCAGGGCATGCTGCCCCAGATCGGTGAGGCAACCGGAATAGCGCTTATAGACCACCACACCGTCATGCATGACGATGACGCCGTCCGAGTAGTTCGCCTGCAGCGACTCCGCCCATGTCATCGTGGTGTCGCCCCCGAGGGGGGTGAAGGTGATCGCATCAACGGCGGGATCGAGCACTTCCTCGAGCGGAACGGGATCGCCCAGCCCGCGGCTCACATTGACCGTCGGCATCAGCTGGCGGAAATGGCAGACCGTCCAGCGCAGTTTGGGAAAGGCATAGGCGTCGGGATCATCGACGCGGATGATCTTGTCTTCAGGCGGCGGCGACCCAACCATCCAGCCCATCTTGTTGGGGTCAGATTCGGCGGCGTTGAGCACCGGTGCATCCTGGGCCAGCGCCGGAACCGCCAGCAGAGCGCAGAACAGGCCCGTCTTCAGGCTCAGCCTAGAAATTGACCACGACATTGACAAATCCTCCTGACCAAATCGTGTCCTTCTGGGTGATCTCGCGAATGCCTTCACCCGGGATGGACACGCTGAACCCGGCCGTCAAAAAGGCATTGGGGCTCAGAACGCGGTTGTACTCGATGAAAAAATCGTCGCTCAGATGGGCGTTGGTGACGCCAGCGATCTGATAGGGCTGGCCACTAACTTCGATGGTTCTTGCGCCCTGGCCGAACTGAATTGGGCTGCCCAACTCATTGGCCCGAATATGGGCGTAACGCAGCGTAATCGTATCCACCTGGGTCGGCTTGACTGAAAGCGCCAGTTGGTGCGCGTTGACATTGGAATTGTTGAAGACCAGGGATGACTTGGAGCCGGTGGCCCAGGCATCGGGACTGCCTTCGTAATACAGCGGATCGAAGCGTTCGAAGCGCGAGGTCGTGGGATCGTCGCCCGAAAAGGTCTGGAAGGTGTAGGACAGAGATGGTGTCCAGGGCGCATCGGCAAAGGTGTAGCCGATCTGCGCTCGCCCGCCCCAGGCCGACATGTCGATCCGTGGGTTCCATTCATAGGCGATGTCGCCAGACAGGAAGAAGCTCTCGTTCTCCGGATTGAACGGGTTGCCGCGACCATAAAGGTTGATAAAGCTGAGCCCCTTGCGTCCATCCGGGATCAATTCGGGCGCGCCGATGCCGCCGGGTGCCGCTTTGGGATAGGGCGACGTGGACTCCGGCACATGGCCAAGCGTGCCGCCGACAAAAGTTTGCGTCGTCTTGTCATAGCGCAGATCGACGCCGACGATCTTGGTGCCGGTTTCGTTGTCGCGCTGCTCGTTGGGCTCAAGATAGAAGGCGGTGCCCTTGACGTCATCGAGCCCGATCGTGCCCAGGGCTGCCATGCCCCACGCCTTGTGCGGTCCGAGCTTGAGGGCCCCGCGCTCAAAGCCGTTCGAGCCGCCATTGGCCAGGAGCATGCCACTGCCGGCAACGAAATCCCTCGGCCCCAGCGACAGGTCGATGGTCGGGCCGTTCTGGTTGGTGGTGCGGAGCGCCAGATAGCCTTCTTCGAGGGTGATCGCCCCGGTATTGCCGGTATCGAACGCGTCAATGCCCAGGGTGCCAGAGGCAATGGCGGAAACCTTGCCGTAAAGGACCACCGAATTGTCGAGATCAAGGGTAAAGCTCAGCCCCGGCTCGATATAGCCCTCCAGCCATTGTGCGTCGGTATCGACGCCGGGGGCAACCAGATCGGCCAGATCCCAGAATAGATTGTGCTCGACGACCCCGTTCACACCGGCTTGCAGATGTCCGCGCAGCATGAAGCCATTTTGGTCGATCAGCAGCAGTGGGTCCTTGCCGCCCTGGCTTTGAGTGATTTGTTCCTGGCTAGCTTCATCCTGGCTGGATCGGTCCTGGCCCAAGGCAGCCGGAACAAAAACGAGACTGGCGCAGAACAGGATCGTGGTGGCGCCTTGGGCGCAAAGATGAGGCATAGCCGATACCCACCTGATGTAACACTCCGGCTTGATGCCGGGCACGGCCAGTATTCGGCTGGCTCAAGCCAACCACAATCGGGGATTCCCTGAGAGACTTAGCTTCGCGTTGCTGGCGGGGAGCTAGAGTGGGCTGAGGTTATGGCGGATGGCGTAGCGCACCAAATCCACCGCCGAGCGTGCTCCGATCTTGCGCATGATGGTGGCGCGGTGGGTCTCGACGGTTTTGATGCTGATGCCCAGCAGCTGGGCCACCTCCTTATTGCCGAGGCCTTCGGCGAGGTGGCGCACAACCTCGAGCTGGCGCGGCGTCATGGCATCGCCGCCACCTCCATCAGCCCGGCACAACGCGAGTTGCAGGCAGGCCTGTAGGTCCGCTTCGGCCAGCGCGGGCGAGAAAAATGGGCGGCCAAAATGGAGGGCACGAATGGCGCTGATAACGATCTCGGGTGGGTCGTTCTTGAACACGCACCCCTTGGCGCCGGCAAGGATCAGCTCACGAAGTTCGCTTTCCTCCCTTGGCAGTGAGAAGATAAGAACCTGGGACTCGGGACAGTCGATGCGCAACAGGTCCAGGATCCCGGTGCCCGCCAGATCCTGCATGGCGGGGTCGAGCAGCACGAGATCGGGGCGCAGCTGAAGGGCAAGCTGTACGGCATCGTGCCCGCTGCCTGCCTCGCCGCACACTTCAAGGCCAGGCTCGGCACCGATGAAGCGATGCAGGCCACTCCGGACCACCGGATATGCATCAGCCACCAATATTCTGATCAGAGGCCAGTCCATAGACTATCTCCGCCGACGACATGCCATGCCCACTACAACCTGTTGATCAAAGCAAACCATACGCCGCGCCACCCCTAATCGGTTTAGGGGTATTCATGTACTAAAGCCTGCAGAAACAGCCTAAAACTTGCCGGAGAGTCGCCGCGATCTCGGCAAGCGGCCAAGTATGGCTGCGCCAAGATGTTTTACATCACGGCGCTGGCAGGCGGTCCCACCGAGCCTGCCAATCGGGTAGGGCGCCAGAGCGGAACCGCTATTCAGCCGCGGTTGCGGCCACGCTTTCTGCGGGCTCCAAGGCGGCGGCAACGGCTTGGTCGATGTTCTCGAGCCAGACAAATTCAAGCCGCTCGCGCACATCTTGGGGAATGTCTTCATAGTCGCGGCGGTTGCGGGCTGGCAGCAGCACCCGCTTGATCCCGGCCGCCGCCGCGGCAACCACCTTTTCCTTAATGCCGCCCACCGGCAGCACCAGACCCCGCAGCGATATCTCGCCGGTCATTGCCGTATCGCTGCGCACGCGGCGGTCGAGCAGCAGCGAGACGAGCGCCGTCGTCATCGCCACCCCGGCGCTGGGTCCATCCTTTGGCGTAGCGCCCGCGGGCACATGCACATGGATGTCGCTTTTTTCAAACAGCGAAGGATCGATCCCCAGCACGCCCGCACGGCTTTTGACCAGGCTCATCGCCGCCTGCGCGCTTTCGCGCATCACATCGCCAAGCTGACCAGTGAGGATCAGCGCCCCCTTGCCCGGGACGCGGGTGGCTTCGATGAAGAGGATGTCGCCGCCCACCGGCGTCCAGGCAAGGCCGGTCGCTACTCCGGCAACCCCGGTGCGCATCGCCACTTCATTCTCGAAATGGGCGGGACCCAGCAGTTCCTCAAGGTCGGCGGCCTTGATGCTGACCTTTTCGGCCGTGCCTTCGGCTACCCGCATGGCAGCGCCGCGCAGGACGCGACCGATTTCGCGTTCAAGGCCGCGCACACCGGCTTCACGGGTGTAGCTGTGGATGATGGACTTGAGCGCCTCATCATCGATCTCGGCCTGGTCGGGGCGCAACCCGTTGGCCTCCAGCTGCCGCTGGACCAGATAGCGCCGGGCGATCTGCAGCTTTTCGGGCTCGCTGTAGCTGGCGAGGCTGATGATTTCCATGCGGTCGCGCAACGGCCCGGGAATGGTGTCGAGCATATTGGCGGTGGCGATGAAGACCACGCGCGAAAGATCGAAGGGTACGGCAAGATAATTGTCGCGGAAGGTCCGGTTCTGCTCGGGATCGAGCACTTCGAGCATGGCGGCGGACGGATCGCCCTGGACGCCCCGGCCCATCTTGTCGATTTCATCGAGCATCATCACGCAATTGCGTGCCCCCGCCTTGCGGATGCCTTGGATGATGTTGCCGGGCAGCGCGCCGATATAGGTCCGGCGGTGACCGCGGATTTCCGCCTCGTCATGCACACCGCCCAGACTGACGCGCACGAAGGGGCGGTTCATTGCCCGGGCAATGGATTGACCCAGCGAGGTCTTGCCGACGCCGGGAGGGCCGACAAAGCACAGGATCGGCGCCTTGCCATCGGGGTTGAGCTTGCGAACGGACAGATACTCGATGATCCGGGTCTTGACCTTTTCCAGCCCGAAATGGTCCTCGTCCAGGATGCGGCGGGCGGTGGCGATGTCGATCGGGCTTTCCTCGGGCAGCGTCCAGGGCAGCTCGATCAGCCAATCGATATAGGTGCGGATCATGCCCGCTTCGCCGGCCGCCTCGGGCATTCTCTCATAGCGCCGCAATTCCTTGCGGCACTGGTTTTCCACCTCTTCGGGCATGCCGGCCTTGGCAATCGCCTCATTGAGATCGGCGATTTCCTGGGACTTGCCTTCGTCCTCGCCCAATTGGCGCTGGATGGCTGCCATCTGCTCGCGCAGCAGGGTTTCGCGCTGGCGCTCGTTGAGTGCGGTTCGCGTTTGCTGGCTGATTTCCTGGGAAAGCCGCAGCACCTCGACACGCTGCGCCAGGACGCGTGAAACCTTGTCCATCCGCGCCGTAACGTCGAGGGTTTCGAGGATCTCCTGCTTTTCCTCGGGCTTCATGTCCATATAGGCGGCTGCCAAATCCGCCAGTTGGGACGGCGAGGTTGTGCCCTGGATGGCGGCTAGCAATTCCTGGGGCACCTGGGGCAGCAACTGCACGGCTTCAACCGCGAGGTGCTGGAGGTTGAGGAAACGTGCCTCGATTTCAGGCGAGCGCGTATCCACCTCGGGCAAATCAAGCACGCGTGCAACGGGGAACGGTGTTCCAGGGAAGTAATCGAGCACCCGGAACCGGTGCACGCCCTGGCACACCAGATGGTGCGACCCGTCGGGGGCCGTGATGTAGCGCACGATATTGGCCATAGTGCCGGTGCGGTGCAGGTCGTCGGGACCGGGATCGGCTTGCTGGGGATCGCGCTGCAGCACGATGCCGATCTGGCGTTCCTGCTTGACCGCCTGCTGGGCCGCGGCAATCGATTTGGGGCGCCCCAGCGTCAGGGGCACAACAATTCCGGGAAACAGCACCATGTCCCGGACCGCAACGATGATCAGGGAATCGCTGGGCAGTTCCAGGGGCTTGTCGTCGCTTGCGGCGCCTTGGGCATTCTGGGTATCGGTCACGGCACGATCTCCTCACCCGAGCTTGGTCAGGCTGAACACGACGCAGCCATTGGTGGCAAAGCGGCGCACGGAATAACGCCCAGGCGGCAGCGCAATGCGCCGTTCAAAGCGCCCTTGCGGCAGTTCCAGCCGATGGATCACCGCCGCACGCAGTTCGGGCGGCAAGGTCCGGCGGCCTGCCACTACCAGCGATCCATCTTCGATACCGGCTTCCACCTGTTCAGGATCGACACCCGGCAAGGCCACAAAGACCAGAACTTCGCGCTCGGTTTCCAGCACATCGATGGGCGGTTCCCAGCGCGGCTCGCGCGCGGCCGTCGCTGTCGAGATGCGAAAGAACTGGGATTGGATGCGTTCGGCGCGGGCCAGCGCCTCAAGCGCTTCGGAAAGCATCCAGTTGGGAGAGTCTGTTCTTGCCATTCGTGCTCTCCACGCGCTTGGCTTTGCCGGCACATCTAGGCTTGATGTCTGTCGGTGCGGCGGGAAGGCTTTGCCGGGTTCTTGGCGTGCCGCCGTCACACCGGACGGAGCGGGCCCACCCCATTGGGGTAGGCGGGCATTATTGCGGGCAATGCGCTCGTGCCCGGTCTGGTTCCGATCCTCGCTCGCCGCGCAGCACGCTGCCGGGCCCGCCAAAGTGCAGGAAAGAAGGGGTGCCCAAGGGGGTGGCCCCGGGCGTTCCCCCTACATGTTGGGTTCAGGGCTGCGCTTCGCCGCCCTCGATTTCACTGCGATCATGGTAAACATGATCTACCAGTCCCCAGTCGCGGGCTTGTTCGGGGGTCATGAAATTGTCGCGTTCGAGGGCCTTCTCCACTTCCTCATAGGTGCGGCCGCAATGCTTGGCATAAAGATTATGCATCCGCCGCTTAAGGCGCATGCTTTCCTCGGCATGCAGGAGAATGTCGGTGACCTTGCCCTGAAAGCCGCCGCTCGGCTGGTGCAGCATGATCGACGCATTGGGCAGGCAGATGCGGCTGCCCGGCGCGCCCGCCATCAAGAGGAACGATCCCGCGGACATCGCCATGCCCATGCAAAGCGTTCCCACCGGCGCCTTGATGAACTGCATCGTGTCATACATCGCCATGGCCGAGGTCACCGCCCCACCGGGCGAGTTGATGTAGAGGTAGATCTCCTTTTTGGGGTTTTCCGCCTCAAGAAAGAGCAGCTGCGCGCAGACCAGCGAAGCCATGTTGTCCTCGACTTCGCCATTGACGAAGATGATCCGCTCGCGCAGCAGGCGCGAGTAAATATCAAATGATCTTTCGCCCCGGCTTGATTGTTCCACGACCATAGGGACGAGCTGCATCATGTCGCGCATGGGCGATCTCCATTCAAAGCTGCTGTTTGGCTTGGGTCAGGCGGCCAGCATCAGGGGGCCGCGCCGATTGTCGTTGGCGCTGGCTGGGGCAAGCGCCGGTGCGTGGGTCAGCGTCAGCCAGGTGCCCCCTTCATCGGTTGGGGTGAGCTCGAAGGTCACGAGGCTTTCCTCTGCCCCGACGACGGCCCCCTGCCCCTGCTCGCGCCAGCGATAGGTGAGAGTATGGTTTTCCTCGGCGTTGACCACTGAAAGCTCCAGGCCCGGCGCAGGGCGCAGCCACCGCTCCAGCAACACCGGGATGGTCAGCGCCCGCCAGACCTTTTCGGGAGCAGCTTCAAGAGCGCATTCGAACACCAAGGCATCTGCATCGATCTTCACTGGTCCATCTCCTTGAGCACATCCTTGAGGGACTCGATGCGATCGGGCCAGAAGGCGCGATATCGAGCCAGCCATTGATGCAGTGGCGCCAAACCATCGGGTTCAACGCGGTAGTTGACGAAACGGCCTTCGCGCCGCTCGCTGATCAAACCCGCCTGACGCAGCACTGCCAGGTGCTGCGACATGGCGGGTTGGGATATCGCGAGGCCCTGTCGCAGTTCGGTCGCCGTCATCTCGGCGGCAGCAAGCCGCTCGAGCACACCGCGACGGGTCGGATCAGCCAGGACCTTGAAGATATCCACGTCACTCATGTCCGACACATAAGCACAGACTTATGTGTCGTGGCAAGGTAGTTTTGTGGAGGGAGTTGATGAAACTGCCATCCGGGTAGGCCGCCACGCCATACCCGGCAATTTCAGCGCAGCCAGCCCAACCGGCTTTCCACCCGGCGAGCGCTGTCGCGCACCAGGGCGATGAGATCGGGGTCTTTTTGCTGCACTTTGTGTTCGGGCACCACGATGGACATGGTGGCGTGACAGTGACCGCTCCGATCCAATACGGGCGCGGCGATGCAGGCTACGGCATAATCCGACTCGCCGGCCTGGATGGAGAGGCCCTGCGCCAGCGCCTCATGGGCATTGTCGGCGAGCACCGCAGGGTCGGTTTCGGCCCGGCCGGTCGGGGACACGCGGGCGGAGCGCGCGAAGATGCCCAGCAGTTCCTCGCGTGGCAGGTGGCCGACCAGCAGCCTGCCCGAAGCAGTCCAGTTGAGCGGGCTGCGCGAGCCCACTCGAGAGCTGACATTGAACTGGCCAGTGCCATCTTCCATGGCCAGCACCACCATCATGTCCTGGTCGCGGCCGCAGATCTGCACCGTCTCGCCCGACAGCCGCGCCAGTTCGTGCATCTCCTGGGTCGCCGCGCTCAGCAAATCGAGGCTGCGCGCATAGCTCAAGCCATAATGATACATCCGCGGGCCAAACCAGATCAGCCCGTTGCTGTCGCGGTCCAGCAGATCCTTGTCGACGAGATCGTCGATGATTGCATAAATGGTCGAGAGCGGCGCACCGACCGCTCTCGCAATTTCGTAGGCAGTGGCGGATCGTTCGAGCTGCTGCAGATGATCAAAGATCTGCAGCGCCCGATCGATGCCGCTGGTGCGCGTCCGACGAACCGGCTCAGTTGCACTAAGGATGTCGCTCACTACACTGTCCCGTCGTTCAACCGCTGTGCCGCCCGTCTAGGCGTTTAGTCGAGCCACTTCAATATAGCAGCCTCTTGCGCACGCCAATGTTCATGGATTGGCGTGGCAATGATTTCATTGGAGCCGCGGGCCGCTTCGAGCTCTTCGACCAGCCGTTCGGCCACGACCGTTTCTTCATTGGGGTGCAGATTGCACGGGTCGAGGAAGAAATGCCCATGCTCGGCTTCGTGGTCGCGCACGATGATGGGGCGCGGCCCGGTTGCGAGGGCGCGGGCAAGGTCCCAGGCCGTGATGCGTGCCAGTTCTGGATTGATCGTCACCTTAAGTCGATCCAGCGGATTGTCGGTGGGATCGGGCACAATGGTGGCGGTTACGCCGGCCTTGTCGGCCAGGGTTTCAAGCCAGAGATCGAGTGCGGCCTGTTCGCGCGCGCGGATGCCGTCGTGGTCGCGCACTTTCCAGGCTTCCAGAGCCGCGATGACGCCGGCAATGCCTTCCTTGCCCACCTTCATGCCCCGGCCGATGCCGCGGTTCTGCAGATAGATGTTGCGGATGAATTCCTTGTCGCCGGCGCAAATACCCGAGGTCGGCCCACCCAGGAACTTGTGGCCCGAGTACAGCACCACATCGGCGCCATCGGCCAGGAACTTGCGCAGGTCGTATTCGGATGCGGCGTCGACGATCACCTTGACGCCGCGGGCATGGCAAATCTCGGCGAAGGTCTTGAGCGGGATCTGCGCGTAATCGACGACGTGGTGCGACACAACAAACACCGCAGCAACAGTCCGCTCGGTGATGGCGCCTTCAAGCTGATAGCCGTGGGCGCTGGTGGCCTGGCCGACCGGCATCACCTTGCCGCCGGCAATGCGAATGGCCTGTTCCACCGGCGCGCCATAGCTGACCATATGGCCGGTCTGGATCAGGACTTCATTCTTGAGGCTGCCCGCATCGGGAAGCTGCTCGATCGCCCAGAGATTGTCGCCCGTAATCGCGGCCGCCACAGCGAGACTGATCGCGGCCGAGCATGAAGCGGTGACAAAGCCGGCCTCGGCACCCGTCAGATCGGCGATAGCGTCGCTGGCGCGCCGATGCAGGGCGCCCATTTCCACGAACTCGGTGAGGACGCGCGTAATGGCATCCACGGCTTGGGGAACGACGATCGAGGCGCCCAGGGAGGTCATGGTGCCCGAAACGTTGATCACCGGACGAAGTCCCAGCTGGCTGCGAATATCCTGTGTCATGCAAATAACTCTCGATTGATGGGCTGCCCGGTTGATGCGGCAGCGATTGGGTTGGGCCGGATCGGCTCAGTCAAAGGCGACGATGGCTTCGATTTCCACGGTGATCTGGTTGGGCAGCGAGCCAAAGCCCACGGCGGAGCGCGCATGCACCCCTTGCTCGCCGAACACTTCGATCATCAGATCCGAGCAGCCATTGATGACAGCGGGATGGGCCTCGAAATCGGGCGTCGCATTGACCATGCCGAGCAGCTTGACGATGCGGCGCACGCGCCCCAGATCGCCCAAGGCCGCCTGCATCACGGCAATCAGATTGATGCCGGTAAGGCGGGCATGGGCATAGGCCGCATCAACCGAAACATCGGCGCCCACCTTGCCGGTGTGGAGCGTGCCGTCGGTCTCGGTCGGCCCCTGCCCTGACAGGAACAACAGCTTGCCATCGATCACATGGGTCACAAAATTGGCGATCGGCGAGGGCGCTGCGGGCAAGACGATCCCCAGCGCCTTGAGCCGCTCATAGGGGGACGCATCCGGGCGCGTGGCCAGCTCGGAAATGCTCATAAATGGAACTCCAACAAATACTATAGCTCGCCGTGGCGAATGCAGGCGACGTGATGATTGGCGCCGATATGCTCGACGGGCGGAACGACCCGCGCGCAAGCCTCGATGGCCATGGGACAACGCGTGCGGAACACACACCCCGAGGGTGGGTTGATCGGCGAAGGAATATCGCCCTGCAGGGGCACATGGGTGCGCTTGCGGGTTGGATCGGGCACGGGAGCGGTCGCGAGCAAGGCCCGCGTATAGGGATGGCGCGGATGGGCGTAAACCTGGCGCGAGGGGCCGCGCTCCATCACCCGGCCGAGATACATCACCACGACTTCATCGCAGAGATATTCAACGACGCTTAGATCATGGGCAATGAACAGCATGGTCAGACCAAGCCGCTGCTGCAACTCGCTGAGCAGGTTCAGCACTTGCGCCTGCACCGAAACGTCGAGCGCGGAAACCGGCTCGTCGGCAACGATGAAATCGGGCTCAACCGCCAGGGCGCGGGCAATGCCGATGCGCTGGCGCTGGCCGCCTGAAAATTCATGCGGAAAGCGCCGGGAATAATCGGCTGGCAGGCCAACCAGGGTCAGCAATTCGGCAATGCGTTCACGCCGCTTGGCCCCGCGCGGATAACCGCGGGCATCAAGGGCTTCCCCGATGATGGCATCGATGCGCAACCGGGGATTGAGGCTCGAATAGGGGTCCTGAAAGACGATCTGCAGGCGCTTGCGCCACTCTTTCATTTCGCGCGGCTTGAGCGCAAAGATGTCGGTGCCATCAAAGATCGCCTGCCCGCTGGTGGGCTCAACGAGCCGCAGGATCGAGCGCCCGGCGGTGGTCTTCCCGGAGCCGCTTTCACCGACAAGACCCACGGTGGTGCCGCGCGCGATGTCAAAGCTCACATCTTCGACGGCATGGACGATCTGGCCGTTGCGGCCGCCAAAATGCTTGGTCAGCCCGCGCAGGCTCAGAAGGGGCTTGGTATCGACTGCCTCAATCATAGCTCATGGGTCCTGATGCAGCGCGAGAAGGTGTCTGGTCCGGCCGGGATCAAGGGCGGCAGGGCCGCTCGGCAGGCCGGGATGGCCATGGGGCAGCGCGGCTCGAAGGCACAGCCTGGCGGCAGATTGGTGATGGGGGGAACCGAGCCGGGAATGGAATACAGCGCCCGGCGCTCGCCGTCCTGCCCCAGGTCGCGGGTGGCATCGGGCGTGCAGGCGAGGAGTCCCTTGGTGTAGGGGTGCTTTTGGTGGGCGAACAGCGCATTGACTGGCGCTTGTTCCACCACGCGCCCGCCATACATGACCACGACGTCATGGGCGATCTCCGCCACCACACCAAGATTGTGGGTGATGAAGAGGATCGACATGCCGAACTGCGCCTGCAGGCGCTGCAGGAGATCGAGGATCTGCGCCTGGATGGTCACGTCGAGCGCGGTGGTCGGCTCGTCGGCGATCAGCAGCGAGGGGTCGCAGCTGAGCGCCATGGCGATCATCACGCGCTGGCGCATGCCGCCCGACATCTGGTGCGGGTAGTCATCCAGGCGCCGTGCCGCATCGGGGATCTCCACATGCTGGAGCATTTCGAGCGCCTTGGCCCGCGCCTCGCTGCGGCTCAGACGGGTATGGAGCGAGATCATCTCGCCGATCTGGTCGCCCACCGTATAAAGCGGGTTGAGCGAGGTCATCGGCTCCTGGAAGATCATCGCGATTTCGCTGCCCCGCATGGCGCGGAACTGGCTGGGCGCGAAACGCGCCAGATCGTGCACCTTCTCCTTGCGATCGCGGAACAGGATCTCGCCACCGGCAATGCGTCCCGGCTTGGCCAGCAAGCCCATGATCGACAGGCTGGTGACCGATTTGCCCGAGCCCGATTCCCCGACCACGGCGAGCGTCTTGCCGCGCTTGAGATCAAAGGTTACCCCGTCCACCGCCTTGGCGGTGGCGCGCTTGCTCTCGAACCAGGTCCGAAGGTCACGAACCGACAGGATGGTGTCTGCTGGCAGCGTTCCCGTCATGCAGTCCACCCGCAGCTGGGGCATTTGTGGCCCGGCGCCCCGGCGGGAATCGGGTGGTGACGATGTGCAACCACGGCCTCGGCGCCCAGAATGGCGTAGCGTGGCTCAAAGGTCTGGTGCAGCGTGCTCGTGGCGCCCTGGCTATCGGTCACCACCAGATCGCCATCGACGAGGTCGAACAAGGTGAACTCGGCCGGCTTGCCCTTGGCCAGCAGATTGTCGGCCGGCTTGCGGATCGCGCGCTTGGGGGCCGTGGACGAGGCGATGACCACATCCTCCATGCCCATGCCCAGCGAGAGTAGCTTGCTCATCGTGGTGGCGAGATCCCATACCGAAGTGTCGAGCGAGCGATTGTGCAGATCCGTGGAAATGGTGTTGGGCAGCAGACCCCGCTCGAGCGCGGCCTTGCCGACATCAAACGAGAACGACGCGCCGCCATGGCCGACATCGAGGATGATGCCGCGCTTGGCGGCGTCTTCGGCCAGCCGGAACAGATCATCGTCCTCGATGATCGAGCCGCCCTGCTTGCCGTTGAAGCAGTGGGTGACGATGTCGCCCTCGCTCAACAGGCCCAGCACGTCATCATAAAGCGGAGGGGGCTCGCCGACATGCACCATTACCGGCAGATCAAGCACGCGGCTCAGTTTTTTGGCCAGCTTGAGCGGTACCAGGTCCCAGCCGCCAGAGATCACCGCGCTGGCGCGAACCTTGATGCCAATGATGACGTCACGGTTTTCCCGGATCACGGCGATGGTGCGATCGAGATCGATCGAGCGCATGTCCTGCAGCTCGGTCACGCGGTTGCAGGCGACGAGGCCGATCGAGCCGAGATTGAGAAAGGCGTAGATGTTCTCGCGCGCCGGCTCGATGATGAATTCGCGAAGGCCATGGAAATTGGCTTCGCCGGCCGATCCCGCATCGACGATGGTGGTGACGCCACGCGCCGCGCCGCCCTGTTCGGGGCGAATGGAGATATCGGTGCCGCCATACCAGACATGGGCATGCAGATCGGTCCAGCCAGGCGAAATGAAGGCGCCGTTCGCGGCAACGGTCTTGGCGTTGTCGGCGGTCAGGCTCGCGCTGATATCGAGAATGGCCCCATCGGCGCCAACCAGCACATCGAGCACCGGCGGCAGCTCCGGCTGGGCGAAGCCGACGGGCTTGGCGCCCTTGATCAAGAGGTTCTGTGCTTGCGGTTTGAAACGGTTATCGAACATCAGACATCCTTGGCGAGGCGCGGATCAAGAAAATCGCGCAGACCGTCGCCCACGAGTTGCAGTGAAAGTACGGTGAGGATGATGGCGCCGCCCGGGAACCACATGATCCAGGGGGCCTGTTCCAGATATTGGCGGCCCACGGAGATCATCGTGCCCCAGGTGGGGATATCGGGTGAAATACCGACGCCCAGGAACGACAGCCCGGCTTCGGCAAGGATCGCATTGGCAAAGATGAAGGTGGCTTGCACCAGCAGGGGCGAGGTGACGTTGCGCAGGACGTGGCGCACGAGGGTAACATGCGTTGGCACGCCAAGTGCCCGCGCCGCTTCCACATAGGGCAGTTCGCGGATCACGAGAGTCGAGGCACGCACGACGCGAGCAAGCCGGGGGGCATAAACCACGCCAAGCGCGATCACCACATTGGTCGCCGACGCCCCCAGCGCCGCCACCAGGGCAATGGCGAGCAGGATGTCGGGAAAGGCCATCATAGCGTCGATCAGGCGCGATACTGGCGTATCGAGCCTGCGGAAAAAGCCCGACATCAGCCCCAGGAACACCCCGATCACCGAGGCGAAAATCACCACGGCAAAGCCAACCGCGATCGAGGTGCGACCCGAATACAGCACGCGGGTAAGGATGTCGCGACCCAGATCGTCGGTGCCGAACAGGTGCAGCCAGCTCGGTGGCTGCAGCCGGTTGCGCACTGACAATTGCGCGGGGTCATAGGGCGAAATAACCGGCGCCAGCAAAGCCAGCAGGATCATGGCGACGATAATCACCAGACCCGCCAACGCCGTGGGGCGGCTGGCAATCTTCATCAGCAGATTGGGTTCGCGAAACCCGCTTTGTGCAACAGCAGCCATCAGTAACGCACCCGAGGGTCGACGAGGAGGTAGAGCATGTCGATGATGAAATTGACGAGGACATAAAGCCCGGCCACCACCAGCAGGGCACCCTGGATCAAGGGATAGTCGCGGCGCAGCACGGCTGAAACAATGAGGCTGCCCACGCCGGGCAGGCCGAACACGGTTTCAGTAACGATAGCGCCCGAGATCAGCAGGGCTGCGGTCAGGCCAATCACGGTTAGGATCGGGATCAGGGCGTTCTTGAGCGCATGCTTGACCACGACACGCCACTCGCTCATGCCCTTGGAGCGGGCGGTGCGCACATAATCATCGTTTAGGACATCGAGCATCGAGGCGCGGGTGAACCGGGTGATCAGCGCCGAGCTGATCAGGCCAAGGGTCGTCGCGGGCAACACCAGGTGATGCATTCGTTCGCCAAAGCTGGCGCCAGGGCCGCCATAGCCGGAGGTATCGAACCACCCAAGCTGTACGGCAAAAACCTGCATGAAGATCAACCCGAGCCAGAAGCTGGGGACCGAGGCCGCAAACATGGCAAGGGCGGTTGCTGCCTGGTCAAACGCCGAGCCGCGCCAATAGGCCGACAGCACGCCAACGGGCAAGGCGATCAGGGTCGCGATCAGCAGGGCAAATATCGTCAGGAAAAAGGTCGGTTCCGCGCGCTGCATCAGTGCTGTGGTCACCGGCATGTTGAGGAAGATGGACTGTCCGAAATCGCCGCGCAGTACGCCCCCGACATAGCTGATGAATTGCTGCGGAATGGAAGCATCAAGGCCAAGGCGCTGGCGCAAGCTGGCAATATCGGCTGCCGTTGCGTCGGGGCCGAGCATGACGGCTGCGGGATCGCCGGGCGTCACGCGCACAATGACAAACACGATGGTAACCACCAGCGCCATTACGACCAACATGCCGAATATGCGATTGAGTGCGGAGCGGATCATGATGCTCTGGAAAATCCCCGTCGAAGCTGATGGACAAAAGGCCTGCCGCGACCGAAGACGCGACAGGCGGCACGAAGCCGGATGGGGACCTATTCGGTCAGATAGGCATTCCAGAAATAGGGCCATGGGGCGGGTGTTACGCCGTCGAGAGCCGGGTTCTGTGCGGCCAGGGCATTGAAGTTGCCGACCTTGTAGCCAGGTACTTCGTCATAGATGACCTTCTGGACCTCGACGAACAACTCGGCGCGCTTGGCCGGATCGCTTTCGGCATTGAAGGCTTCCAGAACCTTGTGCTTGGCATCGCTCACCCACCAGCCAGGGCCGGTATCGGACATGATGCCCATCAGCGAAGGCTCGGGCAGGAACGGGCTGTGGGTGATGTAGACATCCCAAAGGGCCGGATCGGCGCGATTGGTGGTGAGCGTCGCCCACTCGACCACGTCCATTTGCACCTTGAAGCCGGCAGCTTCCAGGTAAGACTGGGCAACCAGTGCCATCTTGTAGTGGAACTCATACTGGCGGCTGGTCAGGATGCGCAGCGGCTTGGAGCCATCATAGCCGGCTTCCGCCAGCAGGGCCTTGGCTGTTTCGGTGTCGCCCATGGGCTTGTAGGCTTCGGTGCCAACATCGGAATGCCAGGCATAGCCTTCAGGATACCAGGCGCCCTCGGCGGTGAAGAACTCGTCCGAACCAAAGGCGGCAAACAACATGTCCTCGGGCGCGAGGGCCGCCTGGATTGCCTTGCGCACCCGGATGTCGGAGGCGAGGCCTTCAGAATGGTTCATCATGAACACGGGCCAGCCGAATGGCGCAAAAACGACCGGCTCGGTGGCGCCACCGCTGATCTGGTCGAAAGCCTCGACCGGCAGCTGATCGACATAGTCGTACTGGCCAGCCACTGCCGCGCCGATGCGCGTGTTGGGATCAGGGACCGGCACGAAGCGGATTTCGTCGAGATACTGGTGCCGCGCACCGCCATAGCCATTGCCCTCGCCTTCAAGCGATTGGTAGCCGTCGAAGCGCACGAGCTGGATATACTGGTCAGGAACGCGCTGCTCGAGCTTGTAGGGGCCGGTGCCGATGAAGCTTTCGAGCGGGTCCTGGCTGGCATTGGCCGCCGGAATGATGATTGCGGCCGCGTTGTTGAACGCAAGGAGCGGCAGCAGTGGAGCGTAAGGCTTGCTTAGCGTGATAGTAACCGTGGCGTCGTCGGTTGCGGCGATGTCGGTGATGACTTCGGCCGCCTGCTTGCCGCGGGTGGCAATCTTCATCCAGCGCTCAAGCGATGCGACCACATCGGCCGAGGTCATGACGCTGTCGTCGTGGAACTTGATGCCGGTGCGTAGGGGGATGGTATAAACGGTGCCGTCTTCCGAAATTTCGGGCATTGCTGCGGCGAGCAATGGGGTGGTGCCCCACTGGGCATCGAAGGTGTAGAGCGTTTCGAACATATGCTGGCTGACAATGCCGACCAAGTCGGCTGTCGAAGCCATCGGATCGAGCGTTGGCGGCTCCCCGATGGTTGCCACATCCACGATCCCGCCAGCCGTCTGGGCATAGGCCAGACCGTTGGCGGAACACAGGGCAACCAGGCTGGTCGCCAATGCTAGAGCAAAATGCCTCATTCCAATCCCTCCATGTTCCACAACAGCGGAACATATGTTGTTCTTACGGACTGATGGTTTCACTTCGAGCTAATTTGGTCAAGCGTCCGCGCAAAAAGAGGCTGGGCCGCTCCTAGGGGGTGGACCAAGGCTGCGTTCTTGCCTTGCTCGGTCCGAGGGCCTGCTGCTAAGCGCCGCGGGTGGCAACGTATCGCGCGGTTGAGCTTTGTAGTTGGCCAGCAAGAGATGGCATCAAGCCACTAGCAAAGGAGCCGAATGCAATGAGCGTTGGTTTAATCGGTCTGCTCGACGATATCGCCGGCATCGCCAAAGTGGCGGCGGCGTCACTCGATGATGTCGCGGGCATGGCGATGAAGGCCGGACTCAAGGCCAGCGGCGCCGTGATCGACGATGCGGCAGTCACTCCCAAATACCTAACCGGGTTTACCGCGGATCGCGAATTGCCGATCGTGGGCAAGATCGCGGGCGGCTCGATCAAGAACAAGCTGATCTTCCTGCTGCCGGCGGCCCTGATCCTGGGGACCTTCCTGCCCTGGGCCATCACGCCCCTGCTGATGTTGGGCGGCGCCTATCTTTGCTATGAGGGGGCCGAAAAAATCTGGCATCTGATGGCGCCCAAAGCCGCCCATGCCCACGAAACCGGGCTGGAACCGGTTGCCCTTAGCCCCACCACAATGGAAGACACCAAGGTCGGCAGCGCCATCAAGACCGATTTCATCTTGTCCGCTGAGATCATGGCGATTGCCCTGGCCGAACTGCCAGGCGAAAGCTTTGTAACCCAGGCCATCGTGCTTTTCCTGGTTGCAGTCGGGATCACGGCTGCCGTTTATGGTGCGGTCGCGCTGATCGTGAAAGCCGACGATGCTGGCCTCTGGATGGCCCAGCGCGGCAGCAGCTTCACTCGGGCTGTCGGGCGCGCAATCGTCAAGGGCATGCCCTATTTCATGACCGGCCTGACCGTTGTCGGCACCGCTGCCATGATCTGGGTGGGCGGCAGCATCATCGTGCATGGGGTGCACGATTTCGGGCTGCACGGGGTGGGCGACCTGATCCACGACGCAGCGGTGGCCGCGGCCGCGTCCCTTGGCGGCGTGGTCGGCTGGGTGGTCGAAACACTTGGCTATGCCATTGCCGGCCTGGTTGTGGGTGCAGTCGCGATCCCCGTCGTGGGCTATGTGATTTCCCCGCTCTGGACCCAGATCAAGAAGCTGCTCCCCGGCGCCAGGGCCGTGCGAGCCTAGTTCACGCGGATTACTTGCACCTGCTTGCGGCACACTCCTCATGTGCTAGGAAAGGAAGCAACGCCGTCTGTCTATTCAGCATTTCAGTCGCAGGGAGAAGATCTGCATGCAGCCTGCGACTGCTGACTTGAACCGCCGGACACTTCCCCTCAGCACCCAAGAAGAGCATTGATCATGGAACGCGTCGGCATCGGCATCATTGGCACGGGCAAGATTTCCTCGGCCTATATCGAGGCCAGCAAGCACTTCCCCATCCTCGAGATCGCCGCAGTGGCCGACCTCAATCCCGCGGTGGCCCAGGCCAAGGCGGATGAATATGGGCTGCGGGCCACGACGCTCGATGCCATTTTCACCGACCCCGCGGTCGACATCATCCTCAACCTCACCATCCCCAAAGCCCATCTGGAAGTGGGCTTGCGGGCGCTGGGCGCGGGCAAGCATGTGTATTCGGAAAAGCCCCTTGGCATTTCCTTTACTGAGGGCCAGCAGCTGGTTGCCGCCGCCCGCTCCAACAATCTGCGCCTTGGCTGCGCCCCCGACACCTTCCTTGGTGGTTCACACCAGACCGCCCGCGCCCTGGTGGACCAAGGCGTGCTCGGCACGCCAGTAGGCGGCACCGCATATTTCATGTGCCCGGGCCATGAGCGCTGGCACCCTAACCCGGCCTTTTATTATGAGGTTGGCGGCGGCCCCATGCTCGATATGGGGCCTTACTACATCACCGATCTGGTCAATCTCCTCGGCCCGGTAGCGCGCGTTGCCGGCGCTACCGCCACCCCGGTCAGCACCCGCACCATCACCGCCAAGGAGCGCGCCGGCGAGGTGATCCCCGTGCATGTGCCCACCCATGTGAGCGGCACGCTGATCTTCCAAAACGGGGCGGTGGTGCAGATCACCATGAGCTTTGACGTGGCTGGCCACCGCCATGTGCCGCTCGAGCTTTATGGCACCAATGCCACCCTGCTGGTGCCCGATCCCAATCATTTCGGCGGCCAGGTCGAGCTGTTGCGCAAGGGCGGGGAATGGGAAAATGTGGAGACGTCCCTTCCCTATGGCGAGGGCACCAATTACCGCTCCATTGGCTTGGCTGACATGGCGCATGCACTGCGCAGCAATCGGCCGCATCGCGCCAGCGGCGAATTGGCCCTGCATGTGCTCGAAATGATGGAAGCCTTCGGCACTTCCATGGAGACCGGCCGGCATGTGGAAATGACCACCAGCGTGGAGCGACCGGCACCGATCAGCACTTCGCTCGCCGAGGGTCGCTTGGCTTAGCACACAAGCATCGAGGAGGATGCCGCTCCCCTAGCGCTGCTGCGCCAGACGCTGCCTAGGCGTAGCCGGCGAGCATTTGCGCGATGCGTCTGCGGATCCATGGCGATTGGCCCGCTACGGCAAGGAGGCGATCGCGCAGCCATCGCGGGGCTGGCGCTTGCAGGGTCGCCAGCTTCGTCAACCGACCCGTGCGGTTCAGGACCTGTTGTGCCATTGCCCGTCGTTGCCGGGCAAAATCGTCAAGCCCGGTGCCGCCCTGATGCAGGAAACCGGCCAAGGCGGAGGCCAGCGCTTCGGCATCGCGAAGTCCCAAGTTCATGCCCTGCCCGCCGGCCGGGCTATGGACATGGGCGGCATCGCCAACCAGGAGGAACGGGCCGGCGTGGAAACGATCGGCGAGCTTGTGGTGGACCTGGAAGCGCGAGCCCCAGATCACCTCATGAACCTTGACGCCACTGCTGGGACCGCGCAGCTCGAGCACACGCGTCACATCCGCGATGCTTGGCTGGGACGGCGCGTTTGCCAGTTGCGCGACCACCCGGAAGCGGGACCGGGACATGGGGGCAACAACCAGCGTGCCGCCTTGGGCAAAAAACAAGCTGACTTCGCTCGTCGCGATGGGCCAGTCCATGTGGACATCGGCCAGCAGGAACGAACCATAGGTCTCCCCCGGAAATCCAATGCCCGCCGCTGCGCGGACGAGGCTTTTCTCGCCATCGGCCCCGACGACGAACCGCGCCAAAACGTCCGCCTGGCCGGCTTTATCGTTGAAGGTGGCGAGGACCCTGTCCCCATCACGCACCAACTGGGTGACCTCCGCCGGTCGGCGCACGCGGTGGCCCAATTGTTCGAGCCGCGCGGTCAGGATCGCTTCGGTTTCGTCCTGCGGGATCATCAGCGCAAAGGGCGTCGGGCTGTCCAGCACCGAGAACTCGGCCTCGAGCAGCACCTTGTCGCGGTCGCGAACCTTGAATTGGGGCGCCTTGATGCCCTGGGCAATCAGCGGTTCGGCCACCCCGAGCCGCCCCAGGGTTTCCAGCGTTGCGGCGTGGATAACCGCGGCCCTGGAGGTGTTTTGCGCCTGCGGCAAGGCATCGACAATACGGAACTCCACGCCGGCTTGCGCCAGGCTGATGGCAGTGGCGAGGCCCGCCGGGCCGGCGCCGACGATCAGGGTGTTTATTGCTGTGCTCATAGCATTTCTCCCGTATGTAAACGCTTGCTTACATATGGATCACACGCTATGTCAACACTTGTTTACATGAGAAGGCATGATGGTCAGGAATTCTGAAGCCACTCAGGAGCGGCTGCTCGATGCAGCAAGGCGGCACTTTGCGGTGAACGGCTTCGAACGGACCACGGTCAGGGATATCGCAGCCGAAGCGGGAGTGAACGTGGCGCTGATCAGCCGCTATTTTGGCGGCAAGGACGAGTTGTTCGCCCGAGCCGTCGCTATCGATCTTGCACTGCCTGACCTCAGCGGGGTGCCAAAGGCCGAGATCGGCCGGCACTTGATCGAACACTTCTTCAAGCGCTGGGAAGGGCGAGAGGCGGACGACCTGCTCCGCGTGCTGGTCCGAACCGCTGCTACCAATAGCAGGGCCGCAGAAAAGATCCTTGCCATACTGCACGGCCAGATCCTGCCTCTGGTGGAGCGGCTTGCCGGCGAAAAGGGCGCGCAGCACCGCGCCAGCCTCATCGCTACACAAATCCTCGGCTTGGCTTATTGCCGTTACGTGCTGAACCTGGGCGATGATCAGCTCGACCCGGCGCAAGCGGTCGCAGCCATTGGCGCTACATTGCAGCGCTACCTTTTCGAGGTTTTCTAGCGGCGGCGACTGCTCGCCCTTGCCGCGCCAACCGGGAACCCGTTCGGGCGGTTACCGGATGATGCGACTTCCCGTACCGCCGTCAAACAGGTGCAGAAGGCTGCTGTCAAAGGCAATGCCGATCCGTTCGCCGGGTTGTGCGCGGATCCGCTCGCGGAACACGCCAACGAGATCGTGCCCGCCCAGGTTAAGCGTCACCTGGGTTTCCGAGCCGGTCGGTTCGACCACGACCACCTCCGCCATGGTTCCAGCCGGATCGAGACGCAAATGCTCGGGACGCACGCCAAGGGTCATCGGGCCATCCTCTACCCCCGCCGGTAGCGCTCCCAAGTCGATAGTCGTTCCATCGGGGAAGCGAAAGGCGGAGCCGGCAAGCGAGCCGGCGATGATGTTCATTGCCGGAGAGCCAATAAAGCCGGCGACGAACAGATTGGCGGGATAATCATAGAGCTCCAGCGGCGTGCCGATCTGTTCGATATTGCCGGCATGCATGACCACGATGCGATCGGCCATGGTCATGGCTTCGATCTGGTCATGGGTGACATAAACGGTCGTCGTCTTGAGACGTTGATGGTTCAGCTTGATCTCGCTGCGCATCTGCACGCGCAGCTTGGCATCAAGATTGCTCAAGGGCTCATCGAACAGGAAAAGCTGGGGACTGCGCACAATGGCGCGCCCCATCGCCACGCGCTGCCGCTGCCCGCCCGATAGATGGCGGGGATAGCGTTGCAGGTAGGGCTCGAGGCCGAGCACGGTTGCAGCACTGGCTACCCGCTGCTTGATCTCGTCCCTCGGAACACGGCCCAGCTTGAGCGAGAAGGCCATGTTCTCCTCGACGGTCATATGCGGGTAAAGCGCATAGGACTGGAAGACCATAGCGATGTCGCGGTCCTTGGGCGCCAGGTCATTGACCACATTGCCGGCAATGGCGATCTCGCCCCCGGTGATGTCCTCGAGCCCGGCAATCATGCGCAACAGGGTGGATTTCCCGCATCCCGACGGGCCGACGAGAATTACGAACTCTCCGTCATTGATGTCGATGTTGACGCCATGGAGCACTTCGAGGCTGCCATAGTTTTTGCGAACGTCCCGGATCGTCACGGCGCCCATCTGTTCCTCCCAGATCGATGGTCAACGGTCACGAGCCAGCAGTTTCAAGACAGCTGGCCAGGGGCTGGCGCGTGTGGACACGCGTTCCGCCCTCCTCGACGAAACAGTGTCTACACGCCTTGCCTGCAATCCTGTCTAGAACCAGGGGGCAACCGGTTCAAGTATATTGTGGGACAAAAGATTGACTCTTCCGCAATATCTGTCCTAACTCTAGAGTATTCGCTGTCAATGATGGGACAAAAGCCTGCTTTGACTGTGATGGGAGCTAGAGCCAAAGAGCTCAGCCCCAAGGAGGATAATACAGCTTGCGATGATTGCTGACCCATAGGCTTGCTTCGCGAGCGCTTGGCCATGTTCCAACAGGAGGAAACGGAAACATGACGTCGGACAAGTTCAATCGCCGTGACATATTGAGAAGGGGCGGCGCGGCTGGCGTTGGCCTTTGGGCCGCAAGCCAGGGCCTGCCGGTTTTTGCCCAGGAAAAGCCAGAGGCCGAGCTGCCCCAGGGAAGCGCCGGCAAGCTGACGGTGATCCATCGCACCGAATATTTCGAGGCGGCACAGAACCTGTTCCGCGATGCCGTGGCCAAGTTCGCTGCCGCCAACAACGCCCAACTCGATATCTCCACCACCAATCCCGAGGCCTTTGGCGATTTCCTGGGCAAGATGTCGGCAGCCGTGCGGGCCGGCAATCCGCCCGATCTGGCCTATACCAGCACCGTTTCCATTCCCCAGATGCACCTGCTGGGCCTGCTCGAAGACGTCAATGACGTGGTCGAGGACGCCATCAGCCGCTATGGCAATGTCATGCAGGGCATCAATGCCGAAAGTATTGGGAAGATCGATGGTCGCTGGGTTGCGGTTCCCTTTATAGCCAACACCACGGGCGCCTTCTTCCGCAAGGACAAGCTGGCCGAAAAGGGTATCGACCCGGCAACCTTGCAGACCTGGGAGCAGCGCCGTGAGGCCGCTCTGGCCATCTCCGATCCCGCCAACGGCTTTTACGGCTGGGGCCTGACGGTCAACCAGTCCGGCGATGGCTGGGGCGTGGCAACCTCGATCCTCAATGCTTTTGGCGGCCACTTTACTGACGAAACCGGGATCAAGGTTAAGTTCGACTCGCCCGAAACCGTGGCAGCCTTTGAGTTCGTCCGCGAAACCTATGATCGCAACGGCAAATACGCCGCCATGCTGCCGCCCGGCGTGGAAAGCTGGGGTGATATCTCCAACAACGAAGCCTGGCTCGCTGGCAGCACCGGCTATACCCACAATCAATACTCGCTTTACGCGGCAGCCAAGCGCGACAACAACCCGGTCTTTGCCAACACGGTCATGCTGCCACAGCCCACCGCCAATAATGGCGATCACCGCAATGGTGGCGCCGTGGGCGGTTGGCTCACCATCTTCAAGGGCGCTCCCAATGTGGAGCTGTCCAAGAAACTGGCGCTCGAACTGCTCGATCCCGTCAACTTCACGCCCATGTCCACGGTCGCTGGCGGGCTCTTCATGCCAGCCTATCAAAGCCTGTGGACCGAGGAACTCCTCGCCGCCGATCCTAACTACGCGATCATCAAGGAGCAGGTGGACACCCAGGATCCCTTTATCGGGGCCTCCTGGCCAGCACCACCGGCCGCCCAGATCGACGCCATTCGCGCTCAGGGCGTGCTGGAGCAATCCATGGGCAATGTGATCTCGGGCCGCATGACCTCGCAGGAAGCAGTGACCGACGCGCACAACAAGATCGTCCAGATCTTCGAAGAAGGCGGCATTCTCTAGCCGGCCACCGGCGACGGGTGTCCAACACTGCCCGTCGCACCAACGCTACCAATGCTGGACATTCCGGACATCGGCGGCCACCCGCAGGTGGGAGCGTCCGGCTTGATGGAGGTGCGCATGGACGACCGCATGAGTGTAACGATGGCCCCCGTTTCCCGCCGGCTCGGCCTGCGGAAGCGGCTCGATGGCATCCTGGGGATGGACTGGAAGGTCGGCTATCTCTTTGTTCTGCCCATGGTGCTGATCATGGCGCTGCTGATCTTTTGGCCCTTTGTCAGTGCCATCTTCATCAGCATGACCTCGCTCAATTTCCTCACCGGTGAAACCACCAATGTCGGTCTGCGCAATTACCAGCGGCTTTGGGCCAGCAGCGACTTCCTGCAGGCCATGCAGAACACCATCCAATTCACCTTCTGGTCGCTGAGCCTAAAATTCGTTATCGGCATGACCGTGGCGCTGATCCTCAATAGCCGCCTGCCGTTCCGGAGCCTGCTCAGCGGCATCATGCTCCTGCCCTGGATCGTCCCGGAAATCGTTACGGCTCTGGCCTGGAAGAGCATCTACGATCCCTTGTTTGGCGGGCTCAATCCGATCCTGCAGGGCGTTGGTGTCATCGACCGGCCGCTGGGCTGGCTGTCCGATCCCAATATGGCGATGGGCAGCGTCATCTCGGTCAATGTGTGGAAAGGCATTCCGTTTTTCGTCCTGCTGCTGCTGGCGGGCCTCAAGGCCGTCGATCGCGAACAGATCGAAGCGGCGCAGGTCGATGGCGCCAATGCGGTGCAGCGCTTCCGCAATGTGACCCTGCCCAGCCTGCGCTATGTGATCGTCGTCACCCTGCTGCTGTCGTTCATTTCCACCTTCAACCAGTTCGGCCTGCCCTTCCTGATGACCGGCGGTGGTCCGAGCGGGGCGACCAAGCTTTATTCCATTCTCGCCTATGAAAAGGCGCTGGGCTCGCTGCAATACGGTCCTGGCATTGCCGTCGCCTTCAGCGTCGCGCCGCTCATGGCGATCCTGATCTGGCTCCTGGCTCGCTTTATGCGCCAGGACGACCGGCGTGACGGCAGTGCCGAGCGGGGCCCCGGCTTGACCGACCGGCTGCTGGCGGGCGCGGCGCGGCTCGTCAACATCATCCTTGATCTGGTTTTCCTCCCCATCGAGCTGATCTTCGCCGGGCTCGAATGGATGGTCCGCCGCATTCGCGTTGCCACCGGGCGCCCTGCCGCCCAGCCGATCCTCCGGCGCACCGCACGGTCCAATGCCGGCCCGCTCACCCGCTTGCTGGTCCTGGTGCCGTTCCTCGCCTTCGTGATCTTCCCCTTCTACTGGATCATCACGACCTCGCTCAAATCCACGCCGCAGATCAGTGAGCGTCGCTCGATCTTCTGGCCCGATCCACCCACGCTGGAGCAATATTCCTCGCTGCTGCAGGATACGCCGTTTCTGACCTGGCTGATGAACTCGGCCTTTGTCGCCGCCCTTAGCACGCTGGTGTCCGTTGCCCTGGCGTCGCTGGCGGCTTATGCGCTGACGCGGCTGCGTTTTCGTGGCGCGGGCTTGCTGACAACGCTGCTGCTCATCACCTATCTGCTGCCGGGCACGCTGCTGTTTATTCCCCTCTACCAGACCCTGACCAATCTTGGCGTCATCAACAGCCACGCCGCCCTGATCATCACCTATCCGACCTTCCTGTTGCCCTTCGCCACCTGGGTGCTGATGGGTTATTTCCGCTCCATTCCGGTGGAACTAGAAGAAGCGGCCCGGATCGATGGCGCCAGCCGACTTTATATCTTCTGGCGCATCACCCTGCCTTTGGCGGCGCCGGCAATCCTGTCGGTGACGCTCTTTGCCTTCACCAATGCCTGGAACGAGTTCCTGTTTGCCTTTGTGTTCATCACCAGCGAGTCGCTGCGCACGCTGCCTATCGGCCTGCAATCCATGGTGGTTGGCGATATTCTGCCCTGGGGCAAGCTGATGGCAGCCTCGCTCCTGACCGCCATTCCTGTTGCCGTGCTTTATATCTATGCGCAGCGCTTCCTGTCGGAGGGCCTGACAGTGGGGGCGGTAAAGGGGTGAACGACGCATCGCGGGTCGGAGGGGCAATTGGAGCGCTGAACGCCTCGGTGGTGCGCAGCTCCATCCCCTCCGCGGTGGACGGCATGGTCCTCAAGATCCGCGGCCTCATCTCCGATGGCGGATTGGGCGTGGGCGACAGCCTGCCGACCGAGCGGGAGTTGTGCGAACGCTTCCAGGCCAGCCGCAACACGGTGCGCGAAGCCATGCGTATCCTCAAGGCCTATGGGGTAGTCTCGGTGCGTCCCAAGGTCGGCGCCACCATTGTCGATGACCGGATGGAGCGGGCACTCGATCTGTTCTCGTTCAACACGCTCGACATCTCGCGGCGCACCTTCAACGACATCCAGGGCTTCCGCCGGCTCATCGAAGTGGGCTCGGTGGACACCATCTTCGATCAGATGCAGCCCGAGGACATCCTCGAGATGCGCAAGGTCAACGACCAACTTCGCGCCGCCGGCTCGATCGTGGAAGCGTCCGAGCTGGATTTTCGCTTTCACCTGCGCCTGGTGTCGATCCTCACCAATCGTGCGGTCACCGACGTTTATCGCATCATGAAGCCGATCATCATCCGCATCATGGAGCGCGCCAAGCAATTGCATAACTTCACCGGCGAAACCTTCGAGCAGCACGCGGCGGTGGTGGACGCCTTGGAGCAGCGGGACCGGATTCGCTACCAATATGCGCTGCAATCACACCTGCATATCGGCATCACAGCCTTCCAGGATTATTCGGAGGAACCCTGAGGACGGGCGACGCACAGTTCAGTCTGGCCGCAGCAGCAGACCCGAGGCCAGGGAGCGGAACGCATCGACGGCCTTGGGCAGGACATGCTGAGGATTGTCGGAGGCGGCGATCCAGAGCGCCGCATTGAGGGCAGCGCCACTCAATAGCCGGGCGGCCGCTTCGGGATCAACGGGCTTGAGAACCCCGGCGGCCATGAGGTTTTCCACGGCGCGCTTGGTTACCTGCATGCAGTTGTTCTGGCTGGGCCATTGCGAGGGATCCCCCAGCACGGCCGGGCCGTCAAGCAACACAATGCGCTGAACCTCTGGGTCGAGCGCCATCTCGATATAGGCTTCCCCCTCCGCCAGCAGGGCCGACCATTCGTCACCCGCGCGCGCGCCGATGGCTTGTGCCTTCCCGGCCATCTCGCTGTCGATCTGGTCGACCACGGCCGCCAGCAGGCCCCGCTTGTCGCCGAAATTATGGTAGAGCGCGCCCCGTGTCAGGCCAGCATCGGCGGTCAGATCATCCATGGAGGCAGCGCTATAGCCCTTGTGCGCAAAGGCCTTGCGGGCTGCGGCAACAAGCTTGCTGCGCGTTTCTTCCATCGCAACAGCGCGGGTTTTCGCCATTTCTCGTCATCTCTTTTTGCATACGAGGCGTGTATTGTTTGACATACGGAACGTATGTGGGATATCAGCGCATACGCACCGTATATCAAATCAGCATCCGGCGAAAGCGCTGTTGCCGCGCCAAGTGCCGGACGCCCCACAGGAAAGAGAGATCGAGATGACTGAACGCCAAGCTATTTTCCCGGCCAGCCGGCACGCCCTTTACGAGCAGCATGGCTATTCCGCAGCAATCCGCTCGGGTGACCTGCTGTTTGTGTCGGGACAAGTGGGCAGCCGGCCAGACGGCAGCCCGGAGCCGGACTTCGAGCGTCAGGTCCAACTCGCCTTTGACAATCTCAAGGCGATCCTTGCAGCCGCGGGTGGCGGTTTGGACGATATCGTTGACGTGACGACGTTCCACACCGATCCGGAACAGCAGTTCCCCACCGTCATGGCGGTGAAGCAACGAAATTTCACCACCACCCCCTACCCCAACTGGACTGCCGTTGGGGTGAACTGGTTGGCCGGCTTTGATTTCGAAATCAAGGTCATCGCCCGCATCCCGGCCGCGGCCGCCTAGCGAGCACCGAGCACGGTTCTCCGTGGCCCGCCCGGCGTTCCCTTGGCCGGCCCTCGCCGCCGCTGCCGGCCCCTTCTGCGCCTCGCTTGCCGCCCGCTATTGGCGGTGATGTCAGCGGCCTCACCAGGGGAGCGGCGGCGGCCTTTTTTCTCCCGCTGTCGAAGAGCTCGACGGTGATCCGTCCTAGGACCGAGCGGCAAAGGAGAACCGGTTCTGATGAAACTGCATTTTAGTCGCAACCCCAATCCGAGGCTGGCAGTGGCCGTCGCCAAATATCTGGGCGCGGATATCGAGTTCCACTTCGCTGCACCCCGGGATCCAAGCCGAGCCGGGGACTATCTGCACCTCAACCCGAACTTGCTTTTGCCCATTCTCGAGGTTTCCCCGAGGCCGATTTGGGAAACGGATGCAGTTGCCTGCTTTTTGTCGCGACAGGTCGGATCGCAGTTTTGGCGCACCGATGCCGACGAACCCGAGATGATCCGCTGGATCAGCTGGGGCAAGGACAACTTCGTCAAAGCTTGTGACACCGTACATTGGGAGCGCGGCACCAAGCTCCGTTACGGCCTCGGGCCCTACGATGCCGCTGCAGTTGCGGAGGGGCTCGAGCGGTTTCACACCGCAGCGCAGCTGCTCGAGGCTGAGCTGGCGGATCGCACCTGGCTCGTCGGGGACGCTGTGTCTTACGCCGATTTCCGCATGGGCACATTCCTGCCCTTCAACGATATCGCGCGACTGCCCATCAAGGATTACCCGGCCGTGAGCCGCTGGTACCGGCGGATGGAGGCCATCGAGGCATGGCGAGATCCCTTCGCGGGAACCACTGCCCCCGAGCTTCCTCCCGTGCCAAGCTGATCATCGAGCCGACACCACGCGCGCAAACCTGGCTGCGGGGTGTAGACATCCAAGGATCGGCAGCACATGAATTTGGTGCTGCCACAACTGACCTCAGAGGCCATGGCTGAGTCGCTCTCCATTCTGTTGATTGACGACAACGCCATTCGGGCCTCGATCATCGAGGCCGGTTTGCGCGAAGCGGGACACGCAACGGTGCAGATCGTCACCGACATGGAAGATGTGGCTGGCCGAATTCGCGCGTTTGCGCCCGATGTCGTCATTGTCGATCTCGAAAATCCCAATCGCGATGTGCTCGAGCATTTCTTTGCCCTCAGCCGCACGATCGAGCGGCCCATCGCCATGTTCGTCGACAAATCCGACCCCGCCGAAATCGAGGCTGCTGTGGAGGCCGGGGTTTCGGCCTATGTGGTTGATGGATTGCGCAAGGAGCGCATCAAGCCGATCCTCGACATGGCCATTGTGCGGTTCCGTGCCTATTCCCGGTTGCGCAACGAACTCGAAGCCGCCCGTTCAGAACTTCAGGGGCGAAAGATAATCGAGCGCGCCAAGGGTATCCTGATGCGGACGCGTGGCTTTTCCGAAGAAGAGGCCTATGCGCTGCTGCGCTCCACCGCCATGAACCAGAACCGCAAGATCCTCGAGATCGCGCAGGCGCTGGTGACGGCTTCCGAGCTCCTGGGACCATGAAGAGGGACACAGCATGGGCCTGACCCAAATTGTTGCCGGCTATGTGCCGCTGCTCGACAGCGCCGTGCTGCTGGCCGCGGAAGAATTCGGCTTTGCCGAAAGCGAAGGGCTGCACCTGCATCTGGTGCGCGAAACCTCCTGGGCCAATATCCGCGATCGCGTCGCCATCGGACATTTGGACGTCGCCCATATGCTGGGGCCGATGCCGATCAGCGCCAATCTGGGGCTAACGCCACTCGATGCCGCCGTGATTGCACCCATGGCGCTGGGCTTGGGCGGCGCCGCAATCACCATGTCCATGGCGGTGTGGGCCGCCATGGCCGAGGCTGGCGCGCCCGAAGATGGCTCGCCGGGGCCCGTCGGCGCGGCACTGCGCGAAGTTGTCTTGCGGCGGCACCGCGCGGGCGAGCCGCGCTTGCGCCTGGCGGTGGTGCATCCGGAAAGCGCCCACAATTATGCGCTGCGCTACTGGCTGGCCGCTTCAGGTATCGACCCCGATCGTCAGGTCGACATTGTCATCGTGCCCCCGCCCCTCCAGGCTGATGCCCTCGCAGCCAAGCGCACCGATGGTTTTTGCGTCGGGGAGCCCTATGGCTCGATGGCTGTCGCGCGCGGGGTCGGGCGCATTGTCACCACCAAGGGGCAGATCTGGCAAATGAGCCCCGACAAGGTTCTGGGCACAAGGCTGCAATGGGCGCAGCGCTACCCCGAACAGCTCGCCGCATTGCTGCGCGCCGCGACGCGAGCGGCACGCTGGTGCGAAGATCCGACCAACCACTCGGCGCTGGCGGGCATGCTGGCGCGCGATGACCGGCTGGGTGTGGAGGGGGACCTGCTGTTGCGGGCCATCACGGGCCGGCTCGAATTCGAAGCGGGCAAGGAACATGCAATGTCCGAATTCTTCGTGCCCTATTCCCGCGCGGCCAACTTCCCCTGGGTCAGCCACGCTCTGTGGTTCTACTCGCAGATGGTGCGTTGGGGTCAGGTCGCCCATAAGCCAGAGCATGCGGCGCGTGCCGCAGCGAGCTACCGGCCCGACCTCTACCGGGCCGCGCTTTCGGGTATAAACATGCCCGTGCCTGGCGCGAGCAGCAAGATCGAAGGCGCCCTCGCCGAGCCGACCGAAATGGGCGCGATCGGCGGTCGCCTGACGCTGGGTCCAGATATGTTTTTCGATGCGGCGCAGTTCGATCCGGACCGGCTGGACGATTACATTGCCGCCCAACAAAGTTGACCAAGAAAGATGCAGCTGGCTGAACTGCCGGGCAAAGGCGCGGCTGTGCTTGGATTATCGCAAACCGGCGCAGTTCAGCTAAGCACCTGATCCAGCGTTCGTCTTGTGCCGCCCGACTGTTTGGCACGTTTCCTGCACTACCATTTGCGAGCGCTCCGGCGCATTGACTTCGGCGTCCAATGAAGGGCGCCACATCTTTGGCAACGCCGCCAACCTTCAGAAGCCTCGTCTTGCGACGGGGGTCCTGCTGGTTGGCGGCGTTTTCGTTTTTGGTTTCCGGGTCCGATCACGACCCAAGCTCGATGGGAAGAACATGGCCGAAAAACTCGTCATCATAGGCGCCGGCATGGCCTCTGGCCGGATGCTGGAACATTTGTTCGAGGCGGCGCCTGACCGGTTCGATGTCACCCTGTTCGGCGCCGAGCCGCGGGGCAATTACAATCGCATCATGCTTTCGCCGGTGCTGGCCGGTGAGAAGCGCTATGAAGATATCGTGACCCACGCTCCAGACTGGTACGCCAGCCATAGCGTCCAATGCCGCTTCGGCCAGGCGGTCACCAGGATCGACCGCCAAGCCAGGACCGTGTGGGCCGAAGGCGTCGAAACCCGCTACGACCGTTTGGTTATCGCCACGGGCTCAGCCCCCTTCATCCTTCCCATTGCGGGCCGAGACCTGCCGGGCGTCCGCGCCTTCCGCGACCTCGATGATGTAGACGCCATGGTGGCGATCGCCGGGCAACCCGGCGCCAAGGCCGTGGTCATCGGTGGGGGCCTGCTAGGGCTTGAAGCGGCGGCGGCATTGCGCGGGCGCGGCATGGATGTGGTGGTGCTGCACCTGGCGGCCCATCTCATGGACCGGCAGCTCGATGCAGCCGCCGGCTATCTTTTGCAGCGCGAGCTGCAAGGACGCGGCATCAAGGTCCACTGCAAGGCGCAAACCAAGGCCATTCTGGGCAATGGCCGGGCGGAAGCCGTGTTGCTGGAGGACGGCACGGTTTACCCGGCAGACCTTGTGGTCATGGCGGCCGGCATTCGACCCGAAACCCGGCTGGCGACCGATGCGGGCATCGAGGTCGCCCGGGGCATTGTCGTCAACGATGCAATGGCCACTTCCGACCCGGACATTCTCGCTGTGGGCGAATGCGTTGAGCACCAGCAGACAGTCTACGGCCTGGTCGCGCCGCTTTATGAAATGGCCAGAGTCGCGGCCAGTTCTCTCCTCGGCGTGCCGGCCCGGTTCAGCCCGGTCAAAACCGCCACGCAGCTCAAGGTAACCGGGGTGAACCTTTATTCGGCCGGCGACTTCGCCGAGGCCGACGACCGCCAGGAGATCGTGCTGCGCGATGCTGCGGCCGGCGTCTACAAACGGGTGGTGCTCAGGGACAATCGGGTGCTGGGCGCGGTGCTTTACGGCGATACGGCCGATGGCAATTGGTTCTTCGACCTTCTCAAGCGCGGCACCGATATCGCCCCGATGCGCGATACGCTGATCTATGGCCAAAGCTATGGTGGCGGCGCTGCCGTCGATCCCTTGGCTGCGGTTGCGAGCCTCCCTGCTGACGCCGAAATCTGCGGCTGCAACGGCGTGTGCAAGGGCGCCATCACCGGTGCCATCGCCGCCCGGGGCCTGACCTCGCTCGATGAGGTCCGCGCCCACACCAAGGCCTCCGCCTCCTGTGGCTCCTGCACGGGGCTGGTGGAAAAGCTGCTGATGTCGACCTTGGGCGACCGCTACAATCCGGCGGCGATCCCACCCATGTGCCCCTGCACCGATCTGGGCCATGACGAAGTGCGCCGCTTGATCGTCGCGCAAGAACTCAAATCCATCCCCGCGGTGATGCAGGAATTGGGCTGGAAAACCTCCTGCGGCTGCGCCAAATGCCGTCCCGCCCTCAACTACTATCTCGTGGCCAACTGGCCCGGGGAATACGAGGACGATGCCCAGTCGCGCTTCATCAACGAGCGCGTGCATGCCAACATCCAGAAGGACGGCACCTATTCGGTGGTGCCCCGCATGTTCGGAGGCATCACCAACGCGGCCGAACTGCGCGCCATTGCCGACGTGGCCGACAAGTTCAACGTGCCCACGGTCAAGGTTACCGGCGGCCAGCGCATCGATCTGCTCGGCATCAAGAAGGAGGACCTGCCCGCCGTCTGGGCGGATCTCAACAAGGCCGGCATGGTGTCCGGCGCCGCTTATGCCAAGGGGCTGCGGACGGTCAAGACCTGTGTCGGCTCGGACTGGTGCCGCTTTGGCACCCAGGATTCCACCGGCCTTGGCGTCAGAATCGAAAAGTTCATGTGGGGCTCCTGGACCCCGGCCAAGCTCAAGCTGGCGGTCTCGGGCTGTCCGCGCAACTGCGCCGAGGCCACTTGCAAGGACATCGGCGTCATCTGCGTGGACTCCGGCTACGAGATCCATTTTGGCGGCGCCGCAGGTCTCGACATCAAGGGCACCGAAATCCTCTGCCACGCCAAGACCGAAGACGAGACCGTCGAAATCATCGCCGCCCTGACCCAGCTTTATCGCGAGCAGGGCCGCTATCTCGAGCGCATCTACAAATGGGCCAAGCGCGTCGGCTCTGCTTCCATCAAGGCCCATGTGGTGGAGGACCTTTCCAGGCGGCGGCAGCTGTTCGAGCGCTTCGTTTATTCCCAAAAATTCGCCCAGATCGATCCTTGGGAAGAGCGGGTCAACGGCAAGGATGCCCATGAATTTGCAGCATTGGCCGATTTCCAGATGCTGCAGGCGGCGGAGTGAGCGCCATGACCGACTGGATCGATATTGGCGGCCTCGGCGACATTCCCGCGCGGGGCGCCCGTTGCCTCAAGACCGCCTTGGGCAAGATCGCCGTTTTCCGCACCGCCGAAAACGAGGTCTTCGCCATTGATGACCAGTGCCCGCACAAGGGCGGACCGCTGAGCCAGGGCATCGTCCACGGCGCGCAGGTCACCTGTCCGCTGCACAATTGGGTTTTTTCGCTCGAAACCGGCATAGCCCAGGGCGCCGACGCGGGCGCCGTCCGCACCTATCCACTGCGCCTCCACAACGGCCGCATCCTTATTGACGCGCATTGTTTGCGCGCCACCACCGCAGCCTGACCGCCGCCAATCTCACCCGCACCCTTCAGGAGAACATCATGGACTATGTTGCCCCCAAAGACTTCATCAAGAAGATGATCGACGCCGGCGAGATGAAGGTGTTCATGTCGACGCGCGACACGCTGATCCGCGCCTTCATGGCCGGCGCCATTCTGGCGCTTGCCGCGTCCTTTGCCATCACCATCACCGTGCAGACCGGCCAGCCGCTAGCCGGTGCCATTCTCTTCCCCGTCGGCTTTTGCCTGCTTTACCTCATGGGTTTTGATCTTCTGACCGGCGTGTTCACGCTGGTGCCGCTGGCCCTGATCGATAAGCGCGCCGGGGTGACAATGCGCGGCGTGTTGCGCAATTGGGGGCTGGTGTTCACCGGCAATTTTGCGGGCGCTCTCACCGTGGCGCTGATGATGGCGGTGGTCGTCACCTTCGGCTTTTCCCAGGCACCCGATGCGGTGGGCGAACGCATCGGCCATATCGGGGAAGGCCGCACCCTTGGCTATGCCGAACACGGCGCTGCGGGCATGCTGACGCTTTTCATCCGCGGCGTTCTTTGCAACTGGATGGTTTCAACAGGCGTCGTTGCGGCCATGATGTCCAACTCGGTGACCGGCAAGGTGCTCGGCATGTGGATGCCCATCATGCTGTTCTTTTATATGGGCTTTGAGCATTCCATCGTGAACATGTTCCTGTTCCCTTCGGGCATTCTTCTGGGCGGCCAGTTCTCCTTTTGGGATTACATGGTCTGGAACGAGATCCCCACCGTTGTCGGCAATCTGGTGGGCGGGCTGACCTTTGTGGGCCTTACCCTTTACGCCACCCATAGCCGCACCGCCCCGTCGCGCAAGCAGCCCGAAGCATTGCTGCGCGAGATCGACGTCAATGCCATCGCGGCCGAGTAAAGGGGAGGCGCAGATGCACATCGTTCCACGCCAACCCAGCCCTGCTCCCCGGCCGCGACTGGCTCCACTGGCCGTTCTCCCGGTCTTTTACCGTCTCGCCGGCAAGCGCGTCCTGCTTGCCGGTGGTTCGGAGGCGGCCGCCTGGAAAGCCGAGCTCCTGGCCGCAACCGGGGCCAAGGTGGAAGTCCATGCACGGCCAGCCGAACTCTGCGAGGAAATGACCGCTCTGGCCGAAACCGGTCAGGTCAGACTTGTCCCAGGCCATTGGAGCGCCGCCGATTGGCAGGACTACGCCATGGCCGTGGGCGATTGCGAGGACGAGGCGGAAGCCGCCGCTTTCGCCGCTGCGGCACGCCGCCTGGGCGTGCCGGTCAATGTCATCGACAAACCCGATTTCTGCGACTTCCAGTTTGGGTCCGTGGTCAATCGCTCACCGCTGGTGGTCGGTATCTCGACGAGCGGTGCTGCCCCGATCCTCGGTCAGGCAGTGCGTCAGCGCATCGAAACCATGCTGCCGGCCACGCTGAGCGAGTGGGCGGGGCTGGCTCGGCGGGTGCGCCAACGCGCCACCGACCTGCTCCAGCCCGGAGCCGAACGGCGCAGGTTCTGGCAGCGTTTGGCCGACGAGGCTTTCCGCACGAGCCCGGAACACGCCAAGATCGACGACTGGATCAACCAGGCTCGGGGCGCACAAGGCGGGGGCGTGACGTTGGTCGGGGCGGGCCCGGGCGATGCCGAATTTCTCACAATCAAAGCCTTGCGGGCGCTCCAGGCGGCCGATGTCATCCTTTTTGATGATCTCGTTTCCGACGAGGTGCTGGAACTGGCCCGCCGGGAAGCCAAGCGCATCCTGGTGGGCAAGCGCGGTGGCCGGGAAAGCTGCCGGCAGGAAGACATCAACCGCACCATGATTGCCCTCGCCAAGGCAGGGCGTCACGTGGTGCGGCTCAAGTCAGGCGACCCGATGATCTTCGGTCGGGCTGGCGAAGAGATCGCCGAGCTTGAGGCTGCGGGCGTAGCCGTGAACGTGGTTCCTGGCATCACCACCGCGCTGGCGCTTGCGTCCGAACTCAAGCTCTCGCTCACGCACCGCGATTGCGCCCAATCCGTACGCTTCGTCACTGGCCATGCCCGCAATGGGCAGCTGCCGGAGAACTTTGACTGGCCGGCACTCTCGGATTCATCGACCACCCATATCTACTACATGGCCGGACGCACCTGCTCGACACTCGTCGATGGCTTGCTGCGCCACGGCATGCCGGCGCAAACGCCCATGGTCCTGGCGAGCAATATCAGCCGACCGGGGCAAGTCATCGTGCACTCGTCCCTTGCCGACGCCCCTTCGGACATGGCGCAGCTGGATCTGAGCCAGCCTATCATCATCGCGATCGGCGCGGCGATGGGGCTTCGCCAATCGCTTGAAGTGGAGAGGGTACTGGCGCTTTAACCAGGCAGCAGGGACCGGACCGTGCCGCTTTATGCAGAAAGCTGCAGTGAGCGGCGTTCAGGTAGCTGGAGGGCAGCAACCAGCGCGCGGTATTCGTGGCGAGCATTGACATGCGATATCGACGGTGCCCCGCCGAGGAGGCCTGCATCGAGCGGATCGAACACCGTCATGCCGCTTAAAAACAGCGAACGGAAAATAACCCGCTCGGCAATGCCATCGGCGACGCGGCAGCCCAGACCCTGCGCCAGGCGCTCCACTGTGTCCTGCACCCGGCTGGCATTGTGTGAACTTAGATTGGAGACGCGGTTGCGCACCAAAACCCAGTCTATGCTTCGGCCCGAGCGTTGCTGGCGCTCCGCCCGCGCTTTTTGCACATTGCGCGAATAAGGGCTCGCCTCGAGCGGCTCGCCCGTTTTGGGATCGATGCGGGCGAGAACGTCGAGATCGATCATGCTGTCATTGATGGGCGTCACCAGCGTGTCTGCGGCGCCATGGGCAAGGCGCGCGAGATTGCCGTCAAATCCGGGCGTGTCGATAACCACGAAATCGACCTCACCGCGCAGTCCATCCATGGCCCGGTTGAAGATGTCTAGCTCCACCCGCTGGTTCTCGCTCACGGAATCGCCCCAAGCGGTGGGAAGATGGACATGCTTGGGCATGAGGATGTCACGGCCGCTGGTGTCAGCCGTGTTGCGCCGGTTGCGCATATAGCGCGTCAGCGTTTGCTGGCGGCTATCCACATCGATGGTCGCGACGCGATGGCCCTGATGCAGCAGGTAAACAGCCAAGTGCAGCGCCGTGGTCGATTTGCCCGAGCCACCCTTTTCATTCCCAACCGCAATGATGTGCGCGCCGCCCTCGGCCATTCGTCGACTCCAATTCGGGGTTGAGCTTCCCCGGCATCAAGGGATTTCATGGTTAACAAAACGCTAATGCTGGGCACTCTCCAGCACTTTGCAGTGGACAAGTTTAGGTGAGAACCGCGTCGCGGGTTTCGGCATCAACGAACAAGGCGGCAACGGCGCCAAGCATGAGGAGGCCCGCGAACAGCGCTACTGCCAGGGAGAAATCCTGCGCGATCACAACAGCCAGGGCCGATGGTGCTAGCAAGCCGCCAAACCGCGCAACCGACCCCGCGGCCCCCATGCCCGTGCCGCGCAGCGCCGTGGGAAACAGCTCGGGCGTGAAGGCATAAAGCGCGCCCCAGGTGCCCAGTAGCGCAAAGCTCATGAGCAGGATGGCGCCCCCGATCAGCACCGGGCTGCCGGCAAGGAAGAACAAGGCGCAGCCCGCGGCGCTGAGCAGGAGGAAGCCGATCAGCGTCGGCTTGCGGCCGATCGCTTCCACGCCATAGGCGGCCAAGGCATAGCCGGGCAACTGCGCCAAGGCGACGATGACCAGGAAACCATAGCCGCGCACATAGCCAAAGCCCTCTTCGGCAAGGCGACCGGGGAGCCAGGTGAACACGCCATAATACGAGATCGACACCAGAAACCAGACGCTCAGAATGGCCAATGTGCGTCGGCGCAGCGTGGGCGAGAACAAACTGCCGCCGGTCGCCACCACATGGGGCGCCAAGGTCTGGTCTTGCCTCAGCTCCGGCTTGCCATTGGTGCGCAGCACGCGGTTGAGGGTCCGGCGCAATTGCGCATCCTGGCCGGTGCGTTGCAGGTGCAGCGGGGATTCGGGCACCCAAAAGCGCAGGAAGATACCGATCAGCGCAGGAACTGCGGTGGCGGCAAAAATCCAGCGCCAGGCATCGCTCGTCACAAAGATGCTGGCGGCCCAGGCCGCCACCGCCACCGCGACGATCCCCACGGCCCAAAACCCTTCCAGCATCACCAGCCAGCGACCACGGTTCTTGGCCGGCAGGAACTCGGCCATCATGGCATAGTCCACCGGCAGCGTTCCACCCACGGCCACGCCGGTCAGGAACCGCAGCAGGAACAGCACGGCAAGGTTGGGTGCGAATACCGACAGAAGGCCAAACACGGCATCGCAGATCACCGTGACCAGCAGCACCCGGCGGCGGCCGAAGCGGTCGGCGAGCCGTCCGAACAGGCTTGCGCCAATCAGCATGCCCAGGAAAAATAGCGTTCCGGTCTGTAGCGCTTCGGGTACGGACACGCCGAAGGTCGCGGCGATGGACGCGCTGGTGAACCCGACAGCGAGGACCTGCATGGCATCGGCCGCCCAGACCAGCCCAAAAATGCCGAGCAGGTGCCACTGAAAGCGACCCGCACCCGCACGCTCCAAGGCGCTTTCTACAGTCTGCTGCATGGTCATATTCTCACTCGCGACTAGTCTGCCGAACAACGACTTAGCGCAAATCGGCGGTGTTGCCGACCTGTTCGGGCAGTGCTCGATGTCGCCAAGGCAGGCTGTTAGCGCTCGCCCTGCAGGTCGGGTTGCACAAAGACGCCGGCGGTCCCCAACTGCACCCGACGACGCGCCATTTCCTCGGTATCCCCATAGCGATCAATCGCCCAGGACAAGGCGAGAACCAATTCGAACACCTCGTCGGCGGCAACATCGGCGACCGCTCGGTGCTCCGCCCGGGCGGCCTGCAACAAGCGCCCGGTTTCCTCGATAATTGGCCGACAAGAGTCGTTCAACGAACCGGAGGGATCTGCATGGGCCGCAGCCAGACAATAAGGCAGGTCGTGCCAGATATGCAGCCGCCACGCCAGTCCGACCAGCCATTCCGCCAGCGCCTGGACAGGCTCGAGCCTGTCGGAGAGCGAATTTCCATGCTGCCGCGGGTGCCAACGCCAGCGCTTTACCAGTCGCGCACGCAGGAAAGCTCGTCCTTGCTCACCTGCTCGTGCACCTTTTCGGCGAGGCAGTCGCACTGCGCCTTGAAGGCCTCAGCCTCGTCCGACGTCAACTTCCCACCTGAGATTAAGAGCTCCAGCTGCGACTTGCACAGCTCGAAGTCAGGCGCGGCTTCGCCAGCCGCCTGAGCAGGCCCTGCCCACAAGAGCGCGGTACAGATTGCGGCTGCGATAAACGTGGTCGGCGTGCGTCGTGACATTGGTGTTCTGCTATGCAAAGGGCGGCTAGTCCGTGCCTCATGCATGCCGCGGTGTCACACGCAGGTTGATCCCCGTGTCGGGACGAACGGTCATCAGCATGGTCGGGGAAGGCAGCGCACGCGGGCCCGGGCCGAAGTGGAAACGAGACAGTAGGGTCCCCAAAATAATCTGCGCTTGCATCATGGCAAAATTGGCGCCGACACAAACGCGCGGGCCTGCACCAAAGGGTAGATAGGCATAGCGATCACGGGCCTTGACCTGTTCGGGCAGGAAGCGGTCCGGGTTGAAAACGTTAGGATTTTCCCACAGCATGGCATGGCGATGCAGCGCATAGAGCGGCAGGAAAATCACGTCATTGGCGTAAATATCGCGGCCCGCCAAACGGTCGCTGGCGAGCACTTCGCGGGCCAGCAACCCCACTGGTGGATAAAGCCGCATGGATTCCTCAAGAATGCGGCGGCCGAGCGGCATGGCTTCAAGATGATCAAGCCTTGCAGGCTGATCGCCAAGAACGCTCCGTGCCTCCGCGCTGGCTTCTTCTTGGATCTGAGGGGAGATGGCCAGGAGCTGCAAGGCCCAGCTGAGCGCGAGCGCGGTGGTTTCGTGGCCCGCGACGATGAAGAACTGCATGTTGTGCAGCACATCCTGAGGCGACATTGTGCGCCCGGTTTCCGGATCATTGGCCTTGAGCATGAAATCGAGTAGATCATCAGCCTGACCGGTGGCTTGCTCGCGGCGAGCCTCGATGGCTTTGGCGACCATGTCGTGCATGGTGTGGACGGCGCTATACCCCAGCAGTTCTCCTGGGCGCGGAAACCAGCTGGGGACGCGCAGAAAGTCCAGAAGCGATGCCCGTCCGGCGGTCTCGAAATACCGAATGATGGCCGCGCCATAGGCTCGTGCATCGAAATGCTCACGGCCCGACAAGGCGACCTCGCAGATGACGTCGAAGGTAGCGGTCAGCATTTCTCCCAGCATTTCGGCATGCGGCCCTGCCGTGTGCAGCCGCTGTGCGGCGCGTTCCGCGGTTGCCGTCATCACTGGCGCGAGTGCTGTAACATTGCGCTGCGCAAAAACCGGCGCGACGGCGCGGCGTTGCCAACGCCAGTCGGCGCCTTCGGCGGTGAATAGACTATTGCCGATGGCTGGGCGAAGCATGCGCAGCATGACTTCGGACTTAGGGTAGTTGGCCGCATTGTCGAGATAGATCCGCCGCAGGGACGCCGGATCCTGCACCATGTGCCAGCGCGCCGCGCCCATTCGCCCCGACACTATAGGTTGCTGATAAGCAATGGCGGGAATGATCTCGAGCACGTTGCGGCGTGCAGCCCGCACCGACTGGAGGATAGATAAGGGCTTGCGATGGGGCTCAACATGGGGCGGCAGGATAGGCCGGTCGGTCGCGGGCAAGGCCGTGCTCCTCGTTCGAGGTGAGCCACTCCTACCGCATCACCTCCCTAGTCCAAAGCCACACATGGGTGATTGCTGCGCCGGATGCGGCTCCCAGAGGCGGCCGTACCTGGCTCAGTTCTCGGAGCGGCGGTAAAGCACCATTCCGCCATGATGGAGAACACCATCGAGGAAATCGCCATCGGCGGTGAAACCGGTATCGTCCCAATACTCGATATGATCGCCCTCGATCTCATAGCGACCCTGATAGGCACTTTCGCGATTTCCCCGGGCTTCGTCATATCGGCCATCAGGCAGCAGTTGGTGACGGACATATCCATCTTTCGTAACCCACATGCCGACATAGGGGTGAGCCTGCATAGCGTCTGCTCCGTCTTGAGGAAATGTCGGGGTACTGGCCAGGACGAGAGTCATAGCCAGGCAAGTTGGCGCCAATCTCATGATCCTCGCCTTCCTCAGTGCGCCGCCGCAGTGGGCCGAATGGTGATCTCATTGGTGTCGACATTGTCCGGCGCTTCGATGATGTGCCGGACCGCCCGGGCGATGGCCTCTGGCTGGAGGCTGATCCTCCGCCATTCGGTCATCGCTTCTGCCGTGGCTGGGTCGGTTATCGAGGATGCAAGTTCGGATTCCACGACTCCAGGATTGACGCAGGTCACCCGGATTGTGTCGCTCTCCTGCCTGAGACCATCCGAGATGGCGCGTACCGCGAACTTGGTTGCGCAATAAACCGCAGCGGTCGGAGTGACGGCGAGCGCGCCTATTGAGCCGACATTGATGATCTGACCCGATGCTTGCGCCTTCATCGCGGGCAGCACCGCCGCAATACCCCAAAGCACACCTTTGATGTTGACGTCGATCATGCGCTCCCACTCATCGACCTTGAGAGCATCGAGCGGTGAAAGGGGCATTACGCCAGCATTATTGACGAGCACATCGATACGCCCCCACTTGCCCAGCGCAGTCTGGGCAAAGTGCGCCATGCCCTCGCGGTCGGTGACGTCGAGTTCAGCGAACTCGGCTTGACCGCCATTCGCCCTGACTTCCTCTGCTAAGGCCTTGAGCCGGTCCGTTCGGCGGGCGCCGAGCATAAGCTTGGCCCCACTTGCTCCCAGTTCTCGGGCGATACCGGCGCCGATGCCACTGCTGGCCCCGGTGATCAGAATGACTTTGCCTTCGCGACCCATGGTGTTCTCCTTCTTCCCGCTTGTGGTGGCAACGGCGAGTCCCCGATCGGTCTGTCCACGCTGCCGTCGGCCTGAAGAATGGCAATTTAGTCCGCAAACACAATTTGCCTTCTGCCCTATGCTGAGGTTAGCCTTGCTAACCAATGGCCATTGATCTGAACCTTTTGCGTGTCTTTGTGGCCGTCGCCGAGGGCGGCACGTTCCGGGCCGCTGCCGACCGGCTCGGCGTCACGCGCTCTGCCGTGAGCCAGGGCATTCAGCGGCTCGAAGACATCTTGTCTCAGCCCTTGTTTCAGCGTTCGACACGAAGCGTCCGCTTGACGGAATTTGGAGAAAAGCTGCTTGAGGGAGTTGCCCCTCACCTGGCCGAGATCACAGCCACCCTAGAGACTGCGATGGACGCGGTTGGAGCGCCCAAGGGCCTTTTGCGGATCACCGCCACCTCCATCGCCGAGCGGTTCCTCTCGGGCCCTCTCATCGCTTCATTCGCGGAAGCTTATCCGAACATCACGTTGGACGTGACGGTCTCGGACGATGAATTCGACATCGTTGCCGCAGGATACGACGCTGGTGTCCGTCTCGGTGAGGTGATCGAAAAGGACATGGTCGCCATTCCAGTGACCGGACAGCAACGGCAAGTGGCCGTAGCATCGCCGAAGTATTTCGAGAAATACGGTTGGCCCCAGCATCCCAAAGAACTCACCAATCATCGATGCGTCGGCTGGAGGCCGCATCCACAATCTGCGCCCTATCGGTGGGAATTCGAGCGGGACGGTCAGGCCTTCGACGTTGCCGTGCAACCTCAGGTGACGACCAATGACATGTTGTTGATGGTTCGCACGGCGTTGGCGGGCGGCGGCATCACCTTCGGCATCGAAGAAACCTTCCAACCCTACTTGGAGAGAGGGGAGTTGGTTTCGGTGCTGGACGATTGGCTGCCGCCCTTCGCAGGTTTCTTCATCTACTTCCCTAGCAGACGCACGGTCTCTCCAAAATTGCGGGCGCTTCTCGATCACATTCGTGATCTGCGGATTAAAGAGTGGCCCCCGCAAACCGACGGGGATCTTAGCTGCCTGCATCGGCGATAGCAGCACCTCCAAGCTTGAACCGCAATGGAGCCACGGCTTGCCCGACAGCATCAGAGCGACAGTCGAGCCTGCAAATCCTTGAGTAGCCACTGCCCGGCCGGGCCGGGCACTTTGTCCACCATCCGCGCGGCATAGATGGTCAACGCGTCTCCGGGCGCCTGGGCATCTTCGGCCAGATCCAGGCGAACCAAATCTCCTGCTGCGACATGGTCGGCAATCAGATGTTCGGGCATTCGGCACCAGCCGAACCCGGCCAGGAGGAAGTCCAGCCTGCGCCCCAGATCGACGAAACGCCAGGGTGTAGCGCCCGTCAGGCCGTAGTTGTTTGCATCGCGCTCAACCGGATCGGAAAGGACGAGCTGGATGTGGCTTTCCAGGTCGGCACAAGTTGCGGGCCGATCGAGCCTGGCTAAGGGATGCTCGGCCCCGACGACCGGCGTAAGCGCGACGCGAAACAATGATGAAGCCACCACGTCAGGGGGCACAACCGGCAGCAAAAGGCAAAACGCCAGCGCAACGTCGCCGTTGCGCAAACGGCGCAGGGCCCCGCCAAGGCCTTCGGTGGAGAAACTGATGGGGAGATGCGGATAGGCCTGATGTAGGGCGCGCAAACTTTCGATGAGCGGGCCAGTGGGCACAAGTGGGTCGATAGCCAGAGCCAGCTCGGGCTCGATCCCGCCTCGGGCGCCAGCGGCTACGGCTTCAAAGCGTGCTGCGCTCGACAACACCGTCCTCGCCTGACTGACCAACACCCGGCCGGTTTCCGTCAAGCGCGGGCGATGGCCGCTGCGGTCAAATAGCAATACGCCCTGCGCCGCTTCCAAAGTCGCCACAGATTGGCTAATTGCCGATTGCGCACGGCTTAATTGCCGCCCAGCGGCGGAAAAGCTGCCGGCATCCGCGATGGTAACCAGGATACGTAGCTGGTCGAGACTGAGATTGCCGATCAATGTCCATCTCTCCAGCCGATGGTTTTTATCAGTTTATTATCGCTCCTGCTGTGAAGGCAAGGGCACTAAACCTGCCTCGAATTTCCGGCTGTCTCAGCCAAACTCGAGGACCAACTTCAATGCCCAAAATTCTCGTTGTCGAAACCAGCCCGCGCGGTGAGGCGTCGATTTCCCGCCAGCTTACGAAGCGCGTTGTCTCTAACTGGCGGCTCTTGAACCAGGATGGGGAAGTGGTAACGCGCGACTTGGCAGTAGCTGCCCTGCCCCATGTTACCATGCCGTGGCTATCGGCTTATTTCACCCCACCGAATACTCATACGCCGGACATGGCAGCGCAGCTTCGTCTCTCAGATGCTTTGGTTGAGGAACTGCTTGCGGCCGACGAGTTGGTCATTGCCACGCCAGTCTACAATTACAATATCCCCGCCAGTCTCAAGGCCTGGATCGACCATATCGTGCGCAAGGGGTTGACGCTCGGATTTGATGGCAAGGGTCTGCTGACCGGCAAAAAGGCCACTGTGATCATCGCGTCCGGCGGAATCTATGGAGCCGCCTCACCAATCGAGCACCTCAATTTTGCGCCGCGATATCTTGAGTCCATACTCAACGTTCTCGGCATCACGGACGTGACGATCATTCATGGCGAAGGCGCAAAGGCCGTGGATCTTGGAGAAGCAACGATGGACAAGTTCGTTGACGCCGTGGTTCCCGAAATGAAGCGCTCTGCGGCAGCTTGATTGCTCAGGAGTATGTGGGCTTCTAGCGGGGCCTGCCTACGCTCCTACTCCGGTCTCAATTGGCCCCAGGACCTTTCCACTCTCGCCACGGAAAAGGTCCGCCGTGGCGGACCTTCAAGCAGTGGTGTCTAACGACAGAAAGGGAAGCCCGGGGCACCTATCGCACAGGGCTTTTGCCCGTTGGATGTGCCAGGGCCGGGGCCACTGTTCGGTCCGGGCCTGCTGTTGCCGCGGCCATCGTTGTTGCCATGTCCTGCGGGCCCATCTTTACCCGGGCCTGCATTCCCAGGACCGTTGTTGCTACCGGGACGGCCGGGACCATCGTCGCCGGGCCTGTGGGGACCAGGACGGCTTGCGCCTGGCCGGACCGGGTCATGGCGGCGGGGCGCCTCAAATCGGGGCGGGCTGCCGAAGTCGGATTTAAACGTCGGCGAAGGACGTGTCGGGCGGCTCGACTCTGCCAGGTATTGCCAGGAGACCCAGCCAGCCGGCCCTCTTTTGCTGACATAGCACCAGCCGGCGCGACAACCTTCAACATTGACGCGTTCGCCGCGCTTGAGCGTGGCGGCAACTGCGTAGCCGGTGCCGGGGCCTGTTCTGACGTTGACGTTTGTCGTCGCTACTGCCGGTGCGGCGAGCGCCGCAGCTGCCGTTCCAAAAAGGATTGCGCCAGCCAGCACGGCACCGAGAATGGGTTGAGTAATTCGCATCTATATTCCTAGTTCGCGGACGATAACGCCCTAAGCGCCAAGAGCGCCCTCGTTCCTGAAGATTGTATGAACGCCGCAAGCCTGCGCTGCTTGAACTCACGGGAGCGAGTGGCCTTTGCCCGTTATTCATCGGGTATCACTCGGCTGGCAACGATCACCGGCATCAAGCGTTGCGGTCATCCCGTGCAGGCCTTGCCTGCCGCGGTCCGGCGCTCGGCGCCGGACCGCATGCTAACACGCAGATCGGCCCACACTTGCGCAAATACCAAGCCGTCCTACTCGCCGTGATGCTTTGCGGCCTGCCCTCATCCGTTTGGGCGCAAGCACCGCAGCCCGTGGGTTCAGCCAAAGTACACGGGGTAACCCTGCCGGAGGAGGCCCGTACCGAAACGCAGCCGCCCGAACAAGGCGGTCAAGCCCAGCAGCTGATGAAGGAGGCCCGGATCCAACTCGAGCGCGCGGCCCACAAGCTGGACCTCGAGGACGAAACCGGGCCTGAGGACGCGCTCCGGTCCGCCAGGAACGCCCTCGAGGAGTTCGACGTCAGCCTCGAGCAGCTGGACCAGTCATTACCCGGCTATGTTCCGCTGGAGCTGGCGACCAGTCTGTCCAAGCAGGTCGATACCGCTCGCCTGCTGTTGGATACCGATCGGCAGGCAGCCGCGTCCAACATGCACGAGCTGGTCTTGCGCGTAACGGACCTGACGGCGGAGGCCGATCTGCTCATCGGCAGGCCATTGCTCGGCAAATCCGGCCAGGCGCTCGGCGACATTTCCAATGTGCTGATAACCGCTGACGGTCGGGTGCAAGCCCTTGTCGTAGATCGACAGGGTGCAGGCACCGACCGGCAGTTCACCGTGGAGTGGAGAACCATATCCATCTCCGGAGCGAACCTGACCGCCGACCTTGCAGAGGACGATCTGCTCCAGTTGCCGGACTATGTCGCCCAGTGACCGCATCCGGTTTGGGTCAAGTTCACTTCATCAGTCGAGCGCTTGCGGGCTTGAGTAGCGACTGTCTGTTTCTTGCGTTCTACGGAGATAAGCAGAACCAGCGGCGCCTCGAACATCCGTTTGGGTGCCGAAACACTGCCCACAAGCAATGTGCCCCATGAGGGTGATGTCCTTACCGCACGCCCCTTGATCCATGGCCGCTCCTGGGAAACCTTCGCCAAAATTGACGGCGATCAAGCTCCTACCCCCCGTCCACGCTATTTTGGCAGACCACAAGGGGAGAAGTGCCATGGACGATGATGTCGCTGCCAGCTCAAGCCCATCCACGGTCGCCGCGCCGTCGCGCAAGACGCAGGTCCCCCAAATGACGGCGGCGGTGTTCGTTGAGCCGGGACGGATCGAGCTCGAGTCCAAACCCGTTCCAGATGTGGGCCCGCTCGACGCCCTGATCCGCATCACCATGACCACCATCTGCGGCACGGACGTGCACATCCTCAAGGGTGAATATCCCGTCGCCAAAGGGCTGACCATCGGCCATGAGCCGGTCGGCATCATCGAAAAGCTCGGTTCGGCCGTGCAGGGTTTCAGTGAGGGCCAGCGCGTGATTGCCGGTGCCATCACCCCTTCGGGCCACTCCATGGCCTGTCTTTGCGGCTGCCTTTCGCAAGATGGGCCCGACACCAAGCACGGTTTCAAGGCGATGGGCGGGTGGCGCTTCGGCAATACGATCGATGGCGCCCAGGCCGAATATCTGCTGGTGCCCGACGCCATGGTCAACCTGGCGCCCATTCCCGATCATCTCAGCGACGAACAGGTGCTGATGTGCCCCGACATCATGTCAACGGGCTTTTCCGGCGCCGAAAGCGGCAAAGTGCGTATCGGTGACACCGTCGCCGTTTTTGCCCAGGGGCCGATCGGTCTTTGTGCAACTGTCGGGGCCAAGCTGATGGGAGCAACCCGCATCATCGCGGTGGAAAGTGTGCCGGCACGGCAGGAGATTGCCCGCCAGCTTGGTGCCGACGACATCGTCGACTTCAGCAAGGTCAATCCCGCCGAAGAAATCATGCGGCTCACCGATGGCCGCGGGGTCGATGTCGCGATCGAGGCGCTGGGTCGGCAGCAAACCTTCGAAGGGGCGCTGCGCAGCCTGCGCCCCGGCGGGACCTTGTCTTCGCTCGGGGTTTATTCCACCGATCTGACCATACCGCTCGATGCCTTTGCGGCTGGGCTCGGCAATCAAAGCATCGTCACTACGCTTTGCCCCGGCGGCAAGGAGCGGATGGCCAGGCTCATGGATGTCATCGCCTTCAAGCGCGCCGACCTCACGCCACTCGTCACCCACCGCTTCCGGCTCGATGACATCGTGGAGGCCTACGACCTCTTCAGCCATCAGCGCGACGGCGTTCTCAAGGTAGCCGTCACGCCGTAAGCGGCGGTGTGGTTCTGTTTATTCACGGCAAGTACAGAGGCCTAACCTTTTCCTGCAGACCAAAGGCGGCAGCAACTGCCACCATCGACGATATATCGGCCGGCGGCGCACCATAACGGGGTGACAGGAGCTTTATCCGCTGCAATGCGCTAGAATTTTCCCGATTTGAGATCAGGGAGCTTTGGCCCCGTCAACTGCCGCTTCGCAAGTGCCCAGAACCGTTCCGCGCTCGAGCGTAGCCTGGCCTTAGGCCGGAACAGCTTTATCTCGATCGGGATATCGAAACGGCTATCGCCAGCGCGAACAAGGCGGCCCGCATCAAGGTCATGCTCTACCAGCACCATCGGCGCCCAAGTCATGCCAAGCCCGTCCCGTGCCATCTCAACCAGCAGCGTCGCTGGGCCGACAAAAGCCTGAGTTAGTTGAGGGGGCTCGGGCAAGGTCGCAAGGTGATGACTCTCAATCCGGCCGAGACCAGATCCGGGGTGATAGGTTAGGTGGGCCACAGGGGTCTCAGTCGAGCCCGGGAGTTGGTGCCGCGGCTGCCTCGCTCCAAGCTCAACCGGGGCACTGACCGGTACAACCACCTCGTACCCCAAAGTGAGGGACTGGAATCGGTTGGTCAGGGTCCGCTCGGCCATGCCGGGGTGGCTATAGGCCAGAAGAAAATGCGCGCCCCCATCCACCAGCATGCGCTCGCAAATTGCCAGGTTCGCGGCAAACAACTGCACCACGATCCCTTCTTCCTCTGACTGAACTCGCTTGATCCATTTGGGAAAGAACGTCTGCGACAACGCGTGCGTGCTGGCAAACTGGACCGATTCAGTCGTTGAGAAGGCAGTGTCGAGCGCAACTTGGCGGCCCATCTCGATCCGCTGCAGGATGTCTTCGGCAACTGGTTTGAACGCGAGGCCGGCAGGGGTCGGGGTGACTGAATGGGTGCTGCGCTCAAACAGCTTTGTGCCGATCCAAGTTTCCAGTGCGAGGATGTGCCTGCTAATCGCCGGCTGGGTGACGTGGCGCCGTTCAGCGGCCCTAGAGAAACCGCCGAACTCCATGACCGCAATGAAGTCCATCAGCCAGCTGATTTGTACGTTCATACCGAAATTGCATCACCTTATGAGGAGAACAGTGTCTCACGACTCCAAGCGCCCGTCTATAAAACGGCAAAGGAACGCGCTTTGACCCTCCGCCAGAGGTGCAGCGGACACCTTCGCAGCGCCAGTACTGGAGGACCACCACGTGCCAAATACTCTCCCTATCATTGCTCTGGTTGCCGGCGACTGCACTGGCATTGGCCCTGAAATCACAGCCAAAGTGCTGGCAGAAGGCGCCATTCAACAGGTTGCTCGCATTGTTCTCGTCGGCGATGCCCGCGTCATCGAGTTGGGTATGACGCAAGCTGGTGTCAGCTTCCCCCTCGTCAAGATAGCCGACTTAGCGGAAGCCGATTGGTCAAAGGCTGCAGTGCCGTTGATCGATCTCGGTAATACCGATCCTGCACAACTGCCCCCCGGTATTGCGAGCCCGCTCAGCGGCAAGCTGACTGGTGATACGCTGGCTGCCGCCATCGAGTTGGCAAAGGCAGGCAAGGTCGATGGCATCACCTTCGCGCCGCTCAACAAACGCGCCATGTTCGATGGCGGCTGGAAGTTTGCCGACGAGCACAAGATGTTTGCACACCTGCTTGGCCACACCACGTATTTTTCCGAGATGAACGTGCTGGACAACCAGTGGATGAGCCGGGTAACGGGTCATTCCTCGCTGCGCGAAGCGCTGGACCAGATCAATGAAGAGAGCATCACCGACGCCATTACCCTGGTCGACACCATGCTGCGCCGCGCAGGCTTTGCTAGCCCTCGCATCGCCGTAGCTGCACTGAACCCACATGCGGGCGAGAACGGTCTATTCGGGCGCGACGAGATCGAATTGATCCGCCCTACCGTCGAAAAGGTGAAGGCGGGCGGCATCAACGCCTCGGGGCCATTCCCCGCCGACACAGTTTACGTGCGCGCCTTCGCTGGCGAATTCGACAGCGTCGTGGCGATGTATCATGACCAGGGCCAGATCGCGACGAAGCTGAAAGGCTTTAATCGCGGGGTCACCGTGACGGCAGGGCTGGAGACGGTGTTCACAACGCCCTCGCACGGCACTGCCTTCGATATTGTCGGACAAGGCGTTGCCCGGCCGGGTGCGCTTGCAAGTGCCGTCCTGCTGGCTGCAAAGCTGGCCGAGGAAAAGACCCGTATGGCAGCCCTCGCTTGATCCCACTGACGGCTGCGGGGAGGACCGCCGCCGTCCGAAGCCTATCTAAACCGGAGGAAAAATAATGAAGAGACTTTTCGTTGCCATGCTAACCGCGGGCGCTCTCGCGCTCTCCGCGAGCCCCGTTTTTGCCCAGCTCGAACGGTTGGAAATTATCGCCCCGGCCGGCGCTGGCGGCGGTTATGACCAGAACGCCCGCATCACCCAGTCTATTTTCCAGCAATACGAGCTTGCCACCCGTATTCAGGTCGAAAACCAGCCCGGCGCGGGCGGCACGATTGGTCTGGCCAACTACGTCAACGGCAACAAGCGCAATCCAAGCATTCTGATGATCGGCCTCTCGCTTGTCGGTGCCGTACTGACCAACAAGTCTCAGGTCACCCTGGACGACACCTATCCGCTAGCAATGCTGAGCGGCGAATATCAGCCTATCGTGGTCAAGGCGGACTCCCCCTTCAAAACGCTGGATGACCTGATTGCCCAGTTCAAGGCCGATCCGGGTTCGATCTCCTGGGGTGGCTCGGGCCCCGGAGGCTCGGATCACTTGATGTATGGCCTGCTGGCCAAGGCGGCCGGCATGGATCCCAAGCAGATCAACTATATCGTGCTAACCTCAGGCGGCGAAATGCTGTCGGGAGTAATGGGCGGCCACGTGACAGTCGGCACCGGCGGCTACAGCGAACTGGCATCCCAAATCGAGAGCGGCGAGTTGCGTGCGCTTGCTATCGGTGCACCCGAGCCGATCGAAGGCATTGATATCCCGACTTTTGTTGAGCAGGGATATGACGTGCAGTTGGTCAACTGGCGCGCCGTCGTTTCCAACAAGGATCCCAGGGGCGAAGAACGCGCTGCCCTTGAGGCTGCAGTCGCCAAGATGGTGACAACTCCTGAATGGCAAGCGGCCCTCGATCAGCGTGGCTGGCAGGATATCTACATGCCGCCCGAAGAGTTCGCAGAATTCCTCAAGACCGAAGAGGCCCGTGTGGAACTGCTGTTCAAGGAACTCGGTCTGCTCTGACCCAATGGACCGCAGGCGCAAGTGCTGCGGTCCATTCTCCCGCACCATCGGCCGGATGACTGCCGTGCCCCCGTTATACGGGGCGCGCTAACGGCACCTGAATGATACCAATGGGGATTTCACGCGATGCAAGCTATCAGCAAGCTGCGCATGGGTCACGCGTTGTTGGGGGCGTTCCTGATGCTGCTGGCTTTGGCCATTTGCATCGAGACGCTGCAGCACGAGCCGATCCAGCAGCAAGCCGTTCTGGGGCCGACTTTCTTTCCCCTCCTGATCTCCGCTGCCTTGGCACTCAATGGCATTGCCCTTGTCTTCAAGGCATTTCGCCGCGCGATCGATGAGAGTGGATGGCTCGAGCTGCAATTCTTGCCGGTATTGATCGTTCTTGGTGGCCTCATGGTCAGTTTCTTCCTGCTCGAAACGGCGGGCTGGGTCATCTGCAGCGCCATCACCTTCACGGCGGCCGCCGCAGCCTTTGGCGAGCGGCGTCAGTGGATCAACGTTCCCGTAGGGCTGATCATCGGCGTGCTCTCGTTTTTCATCTTCAACAACCTGCTCGGTCTCTCGCTTCCAGGAGGGTGGATCATTGACAACTATTTCAGCTACTGAGTTCGCCGCCATCGCCAGCCAGCACAATCAAGAAGCTTGACCGATGGATACCCTTCAATTCCTGCTGGATGGCTTTCTGGTCGCGCTGGCTCCCGGCAACCTGATCTGGGCCGCCATCGGCGTGCTCGTCGGCACCGCTATTGGGGTGCTGCCCGGTATTGGCCCGGCCTTAACGGTTGCTCTGCTCCTGCCGGTTACGGCCGGCCTCGAGCCGACCGCGGCATTCATCATGTTCGGGGGCATTTACTACGGCGCCATGTATGGCGGCTCCACCACTTCAATCCTGCTCAACACTCCCGGCGAGTCGGGCTCCATCGTCACCGCAATCGACGGCCATGCCATGGCTCGCCAGGGCCGTGGCGCACAGGCTCTCGCCACTGCGGCGATTGGCTCGTTTATCGCTGGCACCATCGCGACCCTGCTGCTCACGTTTGTGGCGCCACTCATGGTTCGTTTCTCGCTGATGTTCGGACCTGCCGAGTATTTTGCATTGATGGTCGTAGCCTTCATCACGGTGACGGCCGTGCTGGGCCAGTCAGCCGTGCTGGGCTTTGCCAGCCTTCTGGCTGGGTTGGCGCTCGGCCTGATTGGAACCGACCGCCAGACCGGTGTCGCCCGGCTGACGATGAATTTCCCCGAACTGCTCGATGGTGTGGGGGTGGTAATAGTCGCGGTGGGCCTTTTTGCCGTCGGCGAAACCCTGTTCCAGGCGTCGCGTCACCGCTTCCAGAAGGAAGAGATCTACAAGATTCACGGATCGGTCTGGATGTCGCGGGAAGATTGGAAGCGCTCCTGGCGGCCCTGGCTGCGTGGAACTTTCATCGGCTTCCCGATCGGCGCACTGCCCGCCGGTGGCAGCGAAATCCCAACCTTCCTATCCTATGCCGTTGAAAAGCGGCTGTCCAAAAATCCAGAGCAGTTTGGCCACGGAGCTATCGAAGCGGTTGCCGGTCCGGAAGCTGCCAACAATGCCTCTGCAGCAGGCGTATTGGCACCATTGCTGGCATTGGGGCTACCCACCTCGGCCACTGCCGCCATCATGCTGGCCGCGTTCCAACAATACGGCCTCCAGCCAGGACCACTCCTGTTCGCGTCCAATCCCCAATTGGTGTGGGGACTGATCGCCAGCCTCTATATCGGTAATTTATTCTTGCTGCTGATCAACCTGCCGCTAGCCGGCCTCTGGGTGAAACTGCTGCTAATTCCGCGGCCCTGGCTTTATGCCGGCATCCTGATCTTCGCGACGCTGGGCGTTTATAGTGTCAACAACAGCGTGTTCGACCTCGCCTTGCTCTGGCTCATTGGCCTCGCAGGCTTTGGCATGCGGGTTCTGAATATACCGGTCGCCCCCTGCATTGTCGGGCTTATCCTCGGGCCTATGGCCGAGCAGCACCTGCGCCGGGCCCTGGCGATCAGCCAGGGTGATCTGTCCGTCTTCTACAACCCCACGACCCATCCCATTGCCGTCACGCTCATGATCATCGCTCTGGGCGCCGTGCTCGTGCCGATGGCCCTGCGCTTCCGCAGCGCCCGACAAGCCTAGCCTGGACAGGCAGCCTTGCCCCCAATCCTTTACGACAGAGGTCTTCCATGACGTCCAAACTCACCATTGCGGTGCTCCCTGGCGACCATATCGGTCCCGAAATCAGCCAGGCGGCCGTGCGGGCTTTGACAGCCGCCAGCGATGTCTTTCAGCTTGGGCTTGACTTCAAAACCTATGAGGTTGGCCACGAGAGCCTGCGTCTGCACGGCACCACGCTGCGCGACGAGGTTTATCAGGCGGCCATTGCTGCCGATGGCATTCTGCTGGGGCCGTGCGACAATGGCGGCTATCCTCCGCTGGCTGAAGGCGGCATCAATGTGCCGGGCAAGTTCCGCCACGAGCTCGACCTCTACGCCAATCTGCGCCCCTCCAAATCCCACGACAGCGTGCCCAATTCGCGCGCCGGTCTGGATGTCCTTGTGGTTCGGGAAAACTCGGAAGGCTTCTATCCGGATCGCAACATGTTCCAGGGCTATGGCGAGATGATGCCCGTCGAAGGCGTGGCCCTTTCGGTGCGGAAAATCACCGCGCATGCCTCAAACCGCATCGCCCATTCAGCGTTCCAGTGGGCCCGCCGCCGCCGTAACCTTGTTACCATCGTTAGCAAGAAGCACATCTTCAAGATGACCGACGGGCTGTTCTACGACGAGTGTATGAAGGTGGCCGCCGAGTATCCCGACGTGACCTGCAACTCGATGATCGTGGACGCCCTCAATGCTGACGTCTACCAGCGCCCCGAGCGCTACGACGTTCTGGTGATGACCAACCTGTTTGGCGACGTCATCTCCAACCTCTGCTCCGCTTTGGCCGGTGGTTTAGGTCTGGGCGGTGGTGTTAATGCCGGCGAGAACCACGCCATGGCCAATGCCTCGCATGGCTCGGCGCCTGACATTGTGGGGCAGGACAAGGCCAATCCCATTTCCATGGTCCGCTCCGGCGCGATGCTGCTCGGCTGGCTTGGCGCCAAACACGGCCGTTCCGATCTCCTGCAGGCGGAAGCTGCCATGGAAGCCGCGGTCAACGAAGTGCTCTCCAGCGCCGACACCCGAACCAGCGACGTTGGCGGTACGGCTTCCGGGAGCCGAGCCTCGCAAGCCATTGTTGACGCCATTCTGCGCAACGGCCGCGCCGCCTAGCAGGCGCAGGTGTTGCCCGCGGGAGCCTGTGTGGCCCACAGGCCTCGATAACTTTGCAGGAGCATGAACTGGTACGGTTACCCAGCCTGGTGATACTGCTGACCGCCGCATGTTGCGGATTGCTCCTGCAATATCTCGAAGTTCCGCTCGGTGCCCTTATTGGGGCCATTTTCGGCGCGGCTATCGCCACGCTGATCCAGGGCGGCGGCGGCCTTCATCTCGCACTCAGATGCACTGGCCAGGTCATTGCCGGCATCGCCATCGGCCTCAATTTTGTTCCGGCGGCAGTCGACCAGATGGTGGCCTACTCCGCCCTGATCCTGGCCGCGGCGGTGATGTCGGTGGCCAGTGGCTTGGCCATGATGGCCTTGGTCACCCGGCTTGGCAAAGTGGACCGAACCACGGCGTTCTTTTCCACCACGCCGGGGGGCGTCGCCGAAATGTCGGTGCTCGCTGAGCGGTATGGAGGGGACAGTGCCCTGGTCGGTCTCGCCCAAACCTTGCGGGTTCTGCTGGTTGTTTTCCTGGTCCCCGCAGGGCTTGGCCTGATGGGCTGGCATGGCACCGTGCCGGTGGCCGCAGCACCTGTTCCCTTCGCACCTCATGCCTTGGCGGCGGTGACGGTCGCGGCCATGCTGGCATCGCTGCTCTTGGGGCGGCTCCATATCCCCAATGCCTGGCTGCTGGGTGGCTTGGTTGCCGGCATCTTCGTGGCTTATTCGGGCATTGCCGAAGTTGCGGTTCCCGGTTGGGCATTTACCCTCAGCCAACTTCTGATCGGGGGCAGCCTCGGGGCTCGGTTCCAACGTGACAAGTTGCTGGCGGCCCGTCGGTTCTTGCCGGCAACGATCGCCGGCACACTGGCTGTTATTGTCGTCATGAGCCTGTTCGCCGCACTGCTCAGCAGTTGGACATCGATAGATCTTGCTACGCTGATCCTTTCACTCGCGCCCGGCGGCATTGCCGAGATGAGCATTACGGCCAAGTCGCTGGGGCTGGGCGTCGTTACGGTGACGTGCTTCCACTTGGTCCGCATAGTGTTCATCTTGTTGGTAACGGTGCCGCTCTATCGCCTGTTGACCAGAATCAGCCGACACGCCAGCCACTAGTTTAGCGGAGCGCCTAAAGGCAGGATCGCTGCGTCCGGGGTGAAACTGGGTTCAGGGATTGTGGCGACGCCGCTCCGCAGGCCGCCAGCAAGACATAGCTGCAGTTGCCAGTGGGCTTCAGAGGTGCGTACTCCTGTTAGTGTGACCAGTTAGTGACCGGCTGCAAACCAGGATGCATTTGTTGGCTCGCCTCGCTCAGAGGCGTTGAAATGCCAAGGGAAAGGCTGGCGCACCCGACACGATTCGAACGTGTGGCCTCTGCCTTCGGAGGGCAGCGCTCTATCCAGCTGAGCTACGGGTGCATCCGTGGGGCGGGACTCAGGAGTCCCGGCTGAACAGGGCGCAACCTAGCCAATGCCGGCAGGCGGCGCAACGGGGTGTCGCAACAATTCTGCCGGGCCGGAACCCCGCCCCCCATCCCAGTCGCCCATCTCCTTGATCCCCTTTGCCTGCATAGGCCGAGCGAAACTGCTAGCTTGAATACCCTTTGCCTGCCTGGGCTGAGCCAAGCTGCTTGCTGGTTTCCCAATCTAGGTGCAGATGGCGTTCGCGATCAGCCGGCTCCACCTGCCTCCGCCGCCGCGCCGCATAACGGCTGCTGCTCGCCTTGGGGCCACACCACGCCGGGGTCACAGGCTGCGGCAACGCTGCCGCTTGGTCGTAGCATGCCGCAGCAGCACTATCTCCCCCACCCCCTCCGCCCAAAAACTGCCATGAAGCTGCCCTTTTCGGGCCTTATGGCCAATTTGAGCAAAAACAGTAAGATGGCGCCATGATCGACCTTTCCGCTCCCCGACAGGCCAGTTCGCGCGCCCGCGCCGCTTCAGCCGGCGCTGCCCTCATGCTGGCGCTGCTGCTGGCGGGCTGTTCCATGGGCTCCATCAAACCGGCCCCCGCCACCGCGGCCATTGCGGCGCTCGCGCCCACCAAGGCCGGCCATGTGCCCCGGGCCGATGCCATTCCCCCCGCCCCCGCCGCCTTGGCTTATGCCGGCAGTGGCAGCGGGCTCAATGGCATGATCGGCTATTATGCCAAGGCCTATGATGTGCCCGAACGCCTCGTGCACCGGGTGATCGTGCGCGAGAGCAAATATAACCCCGCCGCCCGCAACGGGCCCTATATGGGCCTGATGCAGATCAGCCACGCCACGGCGCGCGGCATGGGTTATCGCGGCTCGGCCGCGGGCCTGCTCGATGCCGAAACCAATCTGCGCTATGCAGTGAAATATCTGGCCGGCGCTTATATCACCGCCGGGCGCAGCGAAGATCGCGCCATGCGCTTTTATGCCAGCGGCTATTACTACGACGCCAAGCGGCAGGGCCTGCTCGAAGAAGCGGGCTTGCGCTAACGCCCCACGCCGCGCTGGCGCGGCGTTACTCCCCCATCCTTAGCCCACCGCCACCCGCGCGACGGCAATCCGCGCCCGGCACACCAGGCCCGTGGGTGCATAGATCAACTCGGCCCGGCCCAGATTGCTGGCCAAGCCCCGCTCGATCAGCCGTGAGCCAAAGCCCTTTTGCGTGGGCTCCTGCACGCTCGGGCCGCCCCATTCGCGCCATTCCCAATCAACGAACGCCACCCCCGTTTCAAGGTCCTCGCGCCGTTCACTCCAGGTGATGTCGACCCCGCCGCCCGGAACGCTCAGCGCGCCATATTTGAGCGCGTTGGTGGCCAGTTCATGCAGCATCAGCCCCAGGGCCAGCACGGCCTTGGGCGTCAGCTCGAGATTGGGGCCTTCGACGCGGAAGCGCCCAAAGGTTTCGCTGTGCAGCTGCGTTGCTGCCGCGACCACATCGGCAATGCCGGCGGCCACGCTGCCATGGGTCAAGAGGTCCTGCGCCTGCCCCAGCGCCACCAGCCGCGCGCCGATCGCGTCGCGTGCTTCGGGCAGGGACGGCGCGGTGCGCAGGGTCTGGGTGGCGATGGCGTGCACCATCGCCAGCATGTTCTTGATCCGGTGCGCCGATTCCTGGGCGATCAGCGCCAGCTGCGTTTCGGCATCCTTGCGCTCGGTCATGTCGAAGGCCGCACCCAAAACGCGCTCGGGCTCGCCCTGCGCGTTGCGGATCACCACGGCCTGCCGAGCGATCCAGCGCACGCCTGTTGGGGTGAGCACCCGATACTCGGTGCGCCGGAAGCCTTCGTCCATGCCGGGGCTGGGCTCGATCACCAGCAGTTCGCGATCCTCGGGATGCACCACTTCAGCAAATTCGGTGATGGGCAGCTCGGGCCGATTAGGATCAAGGCCATAAAGGCGCAAAAAGGCGGGGGAGCCGCTGACGTGATTGGTGGCGAGGTCCCACTCAAAAGTGCCGACGCCGCCCGCTTCCTGCGCAAGGGTCAGGAACTGGGTTTCGCGCTCGAGCGCCTTTTCCACGCGCTTAAGCTCGGTGATGTCGTGGCCTTGCGCAAAAATCCCCACCACTTCCCCATCCGCTCCACGAATGGGCTGGTAGATGAAGTCGAGAAAGGCTTCGGTGGGCGGCGCGCCCGGGCTTTTCTGCAGCCAGATCGGCACGCCGCGCCCCACATAGGGCTCGCCGCTGCGGCGCACGGTGTCGAGCAGCTCGAGAAAGCCTTGTTCCACCACTTCGGGCAAGGCGTCGGCAACGCGCCGGCCCAGCAGTTCGCGATGGCCCACCAGCTGCAGATAGGAGGCATTGGCCAGCTCGAAAACATGCTCGGGCCCGCCCACCACCGCCATGAAGCTGGGGGCTTGCTCGAACAGGCGCCGGATGTGCCCGGCTTGGGCGGCGAGCACGTCGTTTTGCGCCTGCACCTCGGCGGCGCGGTTGAGGAGGCCCGCCTGCCATTGGCTGCCCGCGCCATCGCCCTGGCGCAGCCGCTCGAGCTCGGTCACATCGGTGGTATGCTGCAGGATAAAGGCCATGCGCCCGTCTTCGCCCATGATGGGCGTATGGGTGGCGCTCCAATAACGCAGCTGCCGCGGCTGGCCGGGGCGGCTGGTATCATAGGGGATCAGAGCCATGTGGTCGGGCTGGCCATCGGCCAAAACCTTATTGAACGAAGCGCGCAGCATGCGCCCGCCCGGCGACTGCGGATCGGAGGGGAAGGCGTCAAACATCAGCCGCCCGGTGATTTCCTCACGAGTGCGGCCAGTGACGCGCAGATAGGCCTCATTGGCCCCGACAATGGTCAGGTCAAGGTCGAGAACAACATAGGGGTTGGGGGCGGCATTGAACAATGCCGCCAGGTCGATCCCAGCAAAACTTGATGCGCGAAACACACGGCCTCCGGCCAATTCGTGCTGTCGCCGAGCCCCGCGACATCAACAACAGCATGTTGGCGCGGTTATAATGATCAGCCCAGCCGATTTGGCAAGCTCTGACCGCTAGGCGAGCAGGCGCGCCAGGTGTGAAGCGAGGTCCGACTGCTGGTACGGCTTGGCCAGCCGCGGCAGGTCCACCGGGGTGCCATTGGGCAGGTCCGCATAGCCAGTGGCCAACAGGATGGGCAGGTCCGGGCGCAGTTCGCGCGCCTTGGTGGCCAGTTCAACCCCGGTCATCCCGGGCATGGCAAAGTCGGTGATCAGGGCGTCGATCTGTCGGCCGCTGGCGATGATCTCCAGCGCCTGCTTGCCCGAATAAGCCTCGAGCGCGGTATGGCCGAGATCCTCGATCATATCGACAGTGTTCATGTTGATAAGTGCGTCGTCATCAACCACGAGAATGGTGGATGCGGGGGTTTCGAAGCTAGCAGGCTCCAAGGGGAGAACCTCCGTGACGGGTGCAGAAGAAACAGGCAGCCACAGCGCGGCCGTGGTGCCTTGATCGGGCTGGCTGGCAAGGTGCAGGGCGCCGCCGAGCTGAACGGCCAAACCGTGCACCATCGACAAGCCCAGTCCAGTACCTTTGCCGAGTTGTTTAGTCGAGAAAAATGGCTCAATTGCGCTCTTGAGCGTCTGCGCGTCCATTCCGGTGCCGGTATCGTGCACGCAAAGGCGCAAAAACGAGCCGCGCAGCCCCATTGTGCCCGAAGCGCCATCGCGTTCGGTCAGGGTAATGGTCAGCGTGCCCCCCTCGGGCATGGCGTCGCGCGCATTGACGGTCAGGTTCAAAATCGCCAGTTCGAGCTGGTTGGCGTCGACCTTTGCGGGCGGCAGATTGGGCGTGATGTCCATGTCGAGCGTGATCAGCGGTCCAACCGAGCGCTCGATCAGCCCGCGCATATTCTCGAGCAGCGCTGAAAGATCGGTGGGTTCGGGCCGCAGGTCTTGCCGGCGGGCAAAGGCCAGGAGGCGCGAGGTCAGCGAAGCGCCGCGCTGGGCGCCCTGCATGGCGCCATCAACGAAGCGCTGCAGCTGCGGGTCGGGCGGCAGGCGCTTGCGCAGGAGTTCGAGATTGCCCTGCACGGCCGCCAGCAGATTGTTGAAGTCGTGGGCGACGCCGCCGGTGAGCTGTCCGATGGTTTCCATTTTCTGGGCCTGGCGCAATTGCTCCTCGGCCCGGCGGCGGTCGGTGATGTCGCGGAAAAACGCCGCCCCGCCCACCACGCTGCCATCGCCCCCACGCAGCGGCGCGTGCTGGCTTTCCAGCACCACCGTGCCGGCCTGGGCGGTGGCGAGTTCCACTTCTTCCACCGGCCCGGCAATTCCGGCCAGGGCCTCGCGCAGCCGGGCTTCGATGCTGTCATCATCGGCCCCGCCAATGGCGTCCACCAGTGGCCGGCCCAGCACAGCAGCCGCTTCGCGGCCAAACAAGCGCTCCATCACCGGGTTCCAGATGGTCACCTGCAGCGCCGTGTCGTAAGCGACGATCCCCGCCGGAACCCCGGTCATCAGCAATTCGGACAGCGCCCGTTCGCCGCGCAGGGCCTCCTGGGTGCGCTCGCGTTCCGAGGCCAGGGCAAAGAGCAGCTTTTCGCGCTCGGTTTCGGCCGACTTGCGCTCGGTGATTTCGGTGGACACCCCGACTACGGTTTGCGGCTTGCCCCAGCGATCATTGAGCACCCGGGCCTGGGCTTCCACCCAATGCTCGGAGCCATCGGGCCAGGTCACGCGATATTCGATCACGAGATCGGCGCCGGTGCGGATCGTGTCCTCGAGCGCGCGCTGCACCCGGCGCTGGTCGGGCAGCGACACCGCTTCCACCAGATCGGCGAAAAGAAAGGTCTGCTCGGGCCGCCGGCCGTAATTGGCCTTGAACTGATCCGAGCCCGTCAGCACCAGGTCCTCGATATCGAGCTCCCAGGAGCCCATGCGCCCCGCCAGCAGCGCGGTTTGCAGCCGCTGCTCGCTTTGCCGGACATCGTCGAGATAGCGTCTTGCCAGATATTGGCGGCGCCGGCCGCGCAGCGCATTGCTGACCACATTGACCAGCGCGCGGGGATGAAACGGGCGATCCAGGAAAATGACGTTGGCGAGCGAAGCCTGGAGGCTATTGTGAAACGGGCTGTCGGCCGGAAGGGCCGTCAGTTGGGTCAGCACCACAAAGGGGAAATCGGACCAGGAGGGTTGGTTGGCAACCCAGACCAGCAGCGGGTCCAGATCCTCGTCGCGCAGCATTTCATCGGCGACAAGGGCGACGCCCGCGCCTTCATGCAAGCCGGCAACCAGTTGGTCGAGCGTGTCGACAGGCGTTGCCGCCCACCCGGCCTCATCGAGCAGGTCGACCGCCAGCAAGCGGTCAGGACCGCGCGGCACCAACACCAGGGCGCGTTCGGAGTTGATCACGCCGACCTGCCTTGCGCAGCCGCGCCAGTGACAAATTTCTGCACCCAAACCTGGGTGCGCCGACAGCTTGACGTCGCCAGCACTAGTTCTGCGGAACGCACGAGGTTACCGAATGCATACTTCCCCCTGATTGACCTCGAACGCACTGCGCCCCATTTGGTTGCAACATTGTGCGGCAACTTGGAGCGCTTGGTCCCCCGCCCTATCTGCTTTAAGGTTGAGGCTCACTTCGTTCGGAATCGCTTTTCATGCATCTGCTGCTCGTCGACGGCTCGGCCTATATTTTTCGCGCCTTCCACGCCCTGCCCCAGCTCAACCGCAAATCCGATGGCCTGCCCGTCGGCTGCGTGCAGGGGTTCTGCAACATGCTGTTCAAGCTCACCGAGGATCTCAAGGGCGAGGACGAGCCGACCCATATGGCAGTGATCTTTGATCATTCCGCCAAGACCTTCCGCGATGATCTCTATAGCGAATACAAGGCGCATCGACCCTCTGCGCCCGAAGAGCTGGTGCCCCAGTTCCCCCTCACCCGCGCCGCCACCCGCGCGTTTGGCATTGCCTGCATCGAGCAGGAAGGCTGGGAAGCCGACGACATCATCGCCACCTATGCCTGCAAGATGCGCGCGGCCGGCGGCAAGGTCACCATCGTGTCCTCCGACAAGGACTTGATGCAGCTGGTCGAGCCCGATGGCTCCATCCGCATGCTCGACACCATCCCCCGCCCCGGCCAGCCGCCGCTGCGCTGGATCGGCGCCGAGGAAGTGTTTGCCAAGTTCGGCGTTGGCCCCGACAAGGTGATCGAGGTGCAGGCCCTGTGCGGTGACAGCGTCGACAATGTCCCCGGCGTGCCCGGCATTGGCGTCAAGACCGCGGCCGAGCTCATCAATACCTTTGGCGATGTGGAAACGCTGCTGTCGCGCCTCGACGAGATCAAGCAGCCCGCCCGCCGGCAAAAGCTCGCCGACAATGCCGAGCTCGCGCGCATTTCGCGCCAGCTCGTAACCCTCTCCCAGGACGTGCCCGTCGAGCTGCCCATCGAGGCGCTCGAGCGCACCCCCATCGATCCGGCGACCCTTTTCCCCTTCCTCAAGGCGATGGAGTTTTACACCATCACCAAGCGCCTCGGCGGCCTCCTCGATGCCGACCCCGATGCCTATGAGCCCGATCCGGAGCTGCGCGCCGGCGGCCCGCAGGGCGTAAAGTCGACCGACCTCAGCGTCGCCCGCGCCAAGCTCAAGGCCCCGCAGGTCCCTGGCACCGGCCCGGCCCTGCATGCCCGCGCTGTCCACGACGCCATCAAGGCGATCCCGGTCGATTACGACGCCTATGAGATCGTCTCCACGCACGAGCAGCTGGCGGAGTGGATCAACCGCATCGCCCAGACCGGTTATGTCTCGATCGACACCGAAACCACCGGGCTTGATCCGCAAGCCGCCGATCTTGTGGGCATTTGCCTGTCCACTGCGCCGGGCAATGGCTGCTACATCCCCTTTGGCCACCGCAAGGCCGGCGACCTCCTCGACCAGGGGGGCCTCCTCGAAGGCCAGCTCCCGGCCCGCGAAGTGCTGGAAGCACTAAAACCCATGCTCGAGCACCCTTCCGTGCTCAAGATCGGCCAGAACATCAAATACGAGATCACGATGTTCGCCCGCCACGGCATCACGCTTGGGCCGGTCGACGACACCATGCTCATCTCCTATGCCCTTGATGGCGCGCGCTACAATGGCATGGATGTGCTGGCCGATGCGTGGCTCGGGCATAAATGCATTTCCTTTGGCGAGCTGGCCGGCACCGGCCGTAACCAGAAAACCTTCGACCAGCTCGAGATCGCCCCCGCCGCGCGCTATGCCGGCGAGGATGCCGACGTCACCCTGCGCCTCTGGCATATCCTCAAGCCCCGCCTTGTCGCGGAAAACGCCACCACGCTCTACGAAACCCTCGAGCGCCCGCTCGCCCCGGTGCTCTCGCGCATGGAATCGCGCGGCATTGCCGTTGATCGAGGCATGCTGTCGCGACTTTCCGGCGAGTTCGCCCAGCGCGCCGCCGCCTTTGAGGCCGAAGCCCATGAACTGGCCGGCGAAAGCTTCAATCTCGGCTCCCCCAAGCAGCTGGGCGACATCCTCTTTGGCAAGATGAACCTGCCCGGCGGCTCCAAGACCAAGACCGGTGCCTGGTCCACCGGCGCCGATGTGCTCGAAGATCTCGCGCTAAAGGGCGTGCCGCTGGCGCGCACCATCGTCGAATGGCGCCAACTGACCAAGCTGCGTGGCACCTATACCGACGCGCTCCAGACCTATATCAACCCGCGCACGGGGCGCCTTCACACCTCCTACAACCAGGCATCCGTCCTCACCGGGCGCCTCTCGTCCAACGATCCGAACCTGCAAAACATTCCGGTGCGCACCGAGGATGGCCGCAAGATCCGCTCGGCTTTCGTCGCCGCGCCCGGCAAGAAACTGATTTCCGCCGACTACAGCCAGATCGAGTTGCGCGTCCTCGCCCATATCGCCGATATCCAGGCGCTCAAGGATGCGTTCGAAGAAGGGCTCGACATTCACGCCATGACCGCCTCGGAAATGTTCGGCGTGCCGGTGGAAGGCATGCCCGCCGATGTCCGGCGCCGCGCCAAGGCGATCAATTTCGGCATCATCTATGGCATTTCGGCCTTTGGCCTCGCCAACCAGCTCGGCATCGGCCGCGGCGAAGCCGGGGATTATATCAAGACCTATTTCGAGCGCTTCCCCGGCATCAAGGACTATATGGACGAGCAGCGCCGCCGCGTGAAAGTGGATGGCTTTGTCACCACGCTCTTTGGCCGAAAAATTCAGTTCCCCAACGCCAATTCGCACAATCCCAGCGAACGCGCCTTTGTGGAACGCGCCTCCATCAACGCCCCCATCCAGGGCTCCGCCGCCGACATCATCCGCCGCGCCATGATCCGCATGGAACCGGCCCTGGCGGAAGCCGGCATCGAAGCCGACATGCTGCTCCAGGTGCATGACGAACTGATCTTCGAAGTCCCCGAAGGCACCGAAGCCACCGCCATGCCGGCGATCAAGGCCGTCATGGAAGGCGCCGCCGAACCCGCCGTGCGTCTATCCGTGCCGATCCAGGTGGACGCCCATGCAGCGGATAACTGGGACGAGGCGCATTAGTCTCCCAGCGATATTTTGGGACCCACTAAGTCTATGATTTCCAGGTAATTTCGGACCGTTTGACTGTCGAGCGCCCCCTCCTCGTTCAAGGCGCAGATCTCGGCGAGGTAGTGACCTATGCTTGCCTTCTTGGCATTCCCGTATTTAGCTCTGACCATTAACAACGTGTCGCCAGAGAGAAACGTCTCGAGTTCTGCGCCCGTGAACCTTACGTCAAGCTCGCCCAAGGTTTGCACGTTGCTGCTCCCAAGATAGAACTTCTCCCTATACCGAGCCGATGCACTCCGGCCCGCCCCATCATCATCAAGCAGGACGAGGAAGTTGTTTGCGCGACCTAGTGCAAGCGAGATTAGCGAGTCCAAGGTTCCACTGCCGGTCCCCGGGATCACAGTAAATCTCCCTGCCCACTCAGATCTTTTGAGCACATACGATAGAGCATAGAAGTCGGTCGGCCCCTCCACTAATAGCTGAGCCGTTGCCTCGTCTAACCGAGGCTGGATGTACTGCAGCCTCTCCAAAACCGGCTGATAATAGCTAACCCTACTGCCGTTCTCGCCAACAAACCTTCTATAAGGAGTCACCTTAATACTGGTGTCCTTCGGAGCACCAAGTACCCCATTAGCCTCCTCATCATAGTCGATAGCCTCATTTTCAACTATATACGCGCCCGAAAGCCACTCGGGTCTTATCATGTGGTGGCTATGTGTTGAGTAGATAATTAGGTCCCCGGCGTCAGCTAACTTCTCGAAGCTACTCAACAACTCCGCCTGTGCTCTAGCATGCAGGTTCGCGGCGGGTTCATCGAACAAGAAAATGTTCGGTCGAGACCTATTCCTTCCGAATTGCGTAAACAGCAAAAAAGAAAAAAACCACCTAAATCCTAAAGAACGCTGATGCAGGTGATACGAGGACCGGCCGTCCGAAATCTTCACCTCGACAAATGGCTGCTCATTTCCCGGATCGACGTGCCACCTGACGTCTAGCCGAACTGCAGTAGTAGGCCGATTGAAAACCTTCCCCCAAGACCCAAGAACAACATCTGTGAGAATTCCCGACAATCTTGTAAATACGGCGTCTATTTTGTCCTTCTCATCGCTGTTCATCAGCGCAGAAATCCAGTTGTCGCCCTTGTAATTAGATTTGTACTTTTCGATTCTTTCGAGAACGTGCGCCTTAAGCGAAAGCTCCTCAGAGGAGTGCAGCATAGCGGACTCGATGATCCTGCGATAATACGAGTTAGTTACGGTTTCCGCAGTAAACTCGGATATGTAGATCTTCCTCGGTATCTCAACTATAAAGTTGGGAAAGTATACTACATGCGGAAGCTTGGTGCGAAGATGATCAACGACCACATTCCACAAAGACTCCTTGTCACCCTTAAACGGGGCGTTAGGTTCGGCCTTCTTGTAGGCAGATCGTTTGTTCTTCCTGGCATACAGATCCACCCCACCCCAAGCGCTGGAGAACTTCTCAGGAACATAATCTCCCTCGGAGAAAGAAAAGGACTTTGAAACGTTGATGCTGTTGATCGGGGCCGATGTGTCAAGGTCGTATCCCGCCTCCTTCACTATACGGGTGATCTCTGCGCGGTCGAAATCGCTCAGGGTGAACTGACACAGGACCCTTATGTCACCTGTGAATACACCCGTTTTGTGGATCGGGATCATGGAGGATTCCAAGGCGGCAGCGGGAAGGGTCTTAAAGACTGACGCAGCCGCTCGGTGACTTATAGGGAATAAGGACAGCCCCTCGAGAATAGTGGTTTTCCCACTCTCATTTAGACCAATCAAAGTAACTACCTTGTTGGACGTCTTTCCGGAGATCTCTAGCTTGATGTCTTTAGCGCCGCGGAAATTAGTTAGCGTGAAGTAGTTGACCTGTACCACCGATGCCCCCGTCGAGCTAACAACAGAAGCACAGCGATTGATTCTCCTCAAGTCTATACGTCTAGCGGCGGAGCAGGTGAGCGCAGGCGCCACGGGCCGAGCAGTTGGGCGCAATCTAGACTGCGGTTTCTTGATCTACCCGTGCAAGCATCGCTATACAGCTAGCCTACTATCCGCCCGCAGGATTTACCTACCCCTTCGCATCACCCGACCCTCGCGCCCATAGCCGCGCATTGGTGGCCACCAGTTGCGCCACATAGATCACTACAGCGCAGCCGAGCGGCGAGCCCAGTTCGGTGACGGCCATGGTGCCCAGGGCGAGCCAGTTGCGGCCGCTGCCGTCGAGGCCCTGGAGCATGAAGGTCAGGAACAGGAGCGCGCCGCCGAACAGCACCGCGACGCCCCCGCCCGCCAAGGCATAAGGCCAAAGCCGCCGCTCCTGGCGCTGAGCGAGCCAGGCCAGGACCCAGGCGAGAATGCCGTATTCAAGCGCGCGCACGACGCCGACCGTGGTGAGGGAAATCAGCCCCGGCTGCTCGACCGCATCGAGCACGCTCAGCATCACCTTTTGCACCGATTTGGCCGCCGCCAGCGCGAGGGGCGCAAACACCGCTCCGATGAAGCCCGCCAGCGCCCCGCGCGCCTTGCCCAGCGCGGTGCCCAGCGCCACGCCGGTGCAGACCAGCACTGACCAGGTGACGGTTTGCGCCAGCTCGGCCAGGGTCAGCAGCCCCGGCGCGGCTCCGGCGCCCACCAGGCGCAGGAGGATGATCAGCCCCTGCATGAGGAGCCCCAACCCGATGCCGAGCGCGGCTACAACGGCGATACGGCGCATGGCCTGCTGCGCCTGGCGGGCGCGGCGGCTGGGCTGGCGAGGGGTAGCGGCTGGAGTGGTCATGCATCGACCCCGGACGTTGGCCGCAAGAATAATGCCGGGGGCAGCCGGTGTCGAGCAGTGCGGCTGCTGCACCAGCGCCACCTGCACCGCGCGGGGAACGTACGCCTCCCTCCCCCTTGAGGGGAGGGATCGAGGGTGGGGGTTCGGACCTTGCCCCTGGCGTGATGCGGGTTGGGTGCTTGGGTATTCGCCCTTTGGCACAGTGCGTGTTGAAGCGCCTGAACCCCCACCCCGGCCCTCCCCTCAAGGGGGAGGGGGAAGGTCAGTGTCTGCCCGCAGAAAGGGGCAAGTGCGTCTTCAAAATGCAAAATAGCAAAAACTAATCCCCGGCCCCTGCGCCCTGCCCCATACTCCACCCATTCCCACGCATGGAGCGGCGCTGCAGCGACCGGATGGCAGTGGGGACCGCCGGGACGGGGAAGGTCGTGCTCCCCGTGGGTTCGAGCGGCGTCGGACAGTTCAGCCCCTGCCGACTTGGGGGCTGCGCGACGCCAGCTGAATCGGTAAATCCCGGCTGCCCCGAGGCGGTTGTCGCCTCCTTTTCCACCCCTCCAGAGGCGATCATCGCCTCGGGGCCCGCTCTACCCACGCCAACACCGACGGGCCCGCCCGGCGGCGCCTTCGCACGCACAAAAAAGCCGGGCCCCCAAGGACCCGGCACTTAAAATCCTTCACGGACCAAAAAACCAAATTATTTGTTGGTGCGCCCGGTATGCTCGGTGCTGACGCTGCCATCGGGCTCGACATCGTTCATCACGTCGCCCTCGACCGTGTTGTCGGCTTCGGTGTCCTCGAACACGGTGTCGGTCTGGTCGATCCCACGGGTGGTTTGCCCGATGCCGGGATTGCGCTTGAGGTCGAGGTCGCTCGGGGTCTGGGTTTTGGGATGCTGGCTCATGGGACTTCTCCTTGTTGCCGTCACCAAACCAATCCCCCGGCCCCGCCACAGGTTCCCCCTTATCGGTTACGAAAGGGAAACCTCGCCGCTCCGCCTGCGTTGGATTTTAGTCACCTCAAGCCAAGGATGCTCCCCGATGTTCACCCATTTCCTCGAGGCTCAGAACCTGGTGTATCCGCAGGTGCTGACCGAACTGCGCGCGGGGCAGAAACGCACGCATTGGATGTGGTTTATCTTCCCCCAGATCGCGGGCCTCGGACGCAGCGATATGGCGCAGCGCTTTGCCATCAAGGATCTGGAGGAAGCGCGGCTTTACCTCGCCGATCCGGTGCTGGGAACGCGCCTGCGCGAATGCACCCGCGCCGTGCTGCTGCACGCCCCCGACAGCGTCGCCCCGCGCAGCCTCGATCACATCTTTGGCTCGCCCGACAACATGAAGTTTCATTCCTCCATGACCCTTTTCGCCCGCGCCGCCCCGCAGGATCCGCTAGTTCGCGAAGCGCTCACCGCCTTTTTCGGTGGCCGGGAAGATCCGGGCACCGTGAGCCGGCTTGAGGACGCAGGCGCTAGTCATCCCCCAGCTTGACGGTGCGCCAGGTTTGGATTGTGCGCACTTCGCCGGGCCGGCGGATGCTGAGATGACCATAGTCGCCCGGCAGTGCCGAGGTCAGCCTCACCGTGACATAGTCGCTTTTGCCGCAAACCGAGCAGTTGAACGGGGGCTGCAGGGCGTCCCGGTCCGGGCCAAACAATTCCACCAGGTCAGTTGCAAGGTAGCGCACCAGCCGCCGGCACAGGCTGCAGCGACAGATGATGATCTGGTTGTTGGCCGCGGCGTGGCGCAGCTGATAGCGGGTGCCGGGATAAGGATGGGCCGGCGGATTGGTCTGGGGCATGCGACTCGGGTCTCCGCCTTCCCCCTTAGCGTCAGAACAAACAAAGAACAAATAACATTCCCGCCCCGTTCAGTCGTGCTCGTCTCCCCGGGCGTGGCGATGCATCCCTTCCCGCCCCGGAGCGTTTGTCTTGCTCACCAACAGGAGAAACCACATGTCTGATCTCAGCGGCATTCGCGAGCATATGGAAGTGATTGGGGCCGATGGCGTGCATGTCGGCACGGTGGACAAGGTCGAAGACGGGCGCATCAAGTTGACCAAGGCCGATTCGGGCGAAGGCAGCCATGCCGGCCACCACCATTATGTTGAAGGCTCGCTCGTGGCTGAAATCGAGGGCGACAAGGTGCGCCTGTCGGCCAATGCAGCCGTAGCGGTGCTTTTTGAGGAAGAGGAAGACGGCGGGCAGGCGTAAGCCGGCCAAGAGGAGCGGTTTGAGCCTGCGGCTCGCCGCTCCCCTGCTAGGCTCTTGTTCCGAGCTGTTGCACCTGAGCCCGCCGCCCAGCCCCGCCCGGAGCTATCTCTAGCAGGATCCGCCAGCTCGCCGCCGCCAACAGATGCGGCGCTCGCTCGGCCCATTCCACCAACACAATAGCCTGCGGCACATCGAGCAGCCCGAGCTCGTCCGCCTCGCTGGCATCCCCCAGCCGATAAAGATCGGCATGCAGTACCGGGCCGCTCGCGGTGTCATAGGGCTGGACCAGTGCAAAGGTGGGCGACGGCACCTCCAGCCCGGGATCGCCCGCCAGCGCGCGGATAATGGCCCGCGCCAGCGCAGTTTTCCCCGCCCCCAGTTCTCCCTCTATACTGACGATATCGCGGGGCTTGAGCCTTTGGGCCAGTTCGGCACCAAAGGCGGCGGTGGCGGCATCGTCGGGGAGGAAGCGGTCCATGTTAGCTTGCGATACCCGCCATGGCGCTGTCGCGTGGCAGGTTGACGGTGATGCGGCTGCCCCGCGGCTCGCGGCTTTCCGCCGAAATCGTGCCGCCATGCAGGTTGACGAAGGTCTTGACGATGGCGAGGCCCAGCCCGGCCCCACGTTGCCGGCCGGTGCTTTGCCCATCGATCCGGGTCAGGATTGCCGCCTTCATCTCGTCGGTCAGCCCCGGCCCCTCATCCTCGATCACGAACAACATGCGCTCGCCTCGGCTCATCACCCGGAGCCGGATTTCCCCGCCGGGCGGCGAGAAGCGGGCCGCATTGCTCAAGAGGTTATAGATCACCTGCACGATGCGCGTGCCATCGGCCACAAAGGGCGGCAGGTCATCGGCGATATCGATTACGAGGTTGATCGGCTTTTCCCCCGAAACTTCGGGGAAGGTCGCCGACAGGCCAGCCCGGGCCTTGTCCACAATGGCGGCGACATCAAGCCGCTCGGGTTTGAGTTCGGCAATGCCGGCATCCACGGACGCCAGGTCGAGAATATTGTCGATAAGCACGCCCAGGGTGACGCTCGAGGCGCGGATATAGTCGATATAGGCGCGCTGCCGCTCGTTCATGTTGCCGCCATCAGTGCCGGCCAAGAGGTCGGCAAAGCCGATGATATTGGTCAGCGGCGAGCGCAGTTCATAGGAAACATTCTCGACGAACGCATCCTTGAGCAGGTCAGCCGCCACCAGCGCATCGTTGCGTTCCTTGAGCACCTGCGAATAGCTGGCGCTTTCGGTGACATCGAGAAAGGTCATCATGGTTTGACCGTCCGACAACCGGGTAATGGCGTAGTCCAACAGCCTTCCATCCGAGCGCTTGATGCGACCGGTCTGGTCGCCGCGCGTCGGGTTGAGGTCGATAATCCCCCGCTTCAAATCCCGCCATATACTGGCGCCATCGATGGGAATGGCCTGCCCACTGGCTTCGGCGATCTGGTCGATGTGGGGGTTTTGCCCCAACTCGTTCATCGGCAGCTTCCAAAGGGCCGACAGCTGGGGATTGGAAAGGGTAAGCCGGCCATTGGTGCCGAACACCGCCACGGCCTCGGAAAGCGCGTTGATGGTTTCGCGCTGCACATTGGAATAGGCCTTGTTGGAGGATTCAAGCTGGAGGCGCTCGGTCAGGTCTTCAAAGACATAGATGACACCGCCATTGGGCCCGGCCGGCGCGGAAATAACCTTGATGCTGCGCCCGTCCGGCAGGTGCCATGGTTCGTTCTCGCGCGGCACCTTGAGCTGGTAGGAAGTCAGGTGCTGGGCCCGCCAGGTCTTGTAGTCGACCTCGTTGGGCAGCATGCCTTCAGTGCGCAGCTTGTCAAGGATTGCCGGCTCGTCGATCCCCAGCACCAGGAACTTCGGATCGAGGTTCCACAGATCGGCATAGGCCTGGTTGAACTGCACGAGTTCGCGGTTGGCATTGAACACCGCGATGGGCGTCGCCAAGGCATTGATGATGCTGCCCATATAAGAGACTGCGGGCTCGGCGGGCTTGGCAGCCGTTTCGAGCGGGCGCAGATAGCCCGCATTGCCCCCGGCAATAGCAAACTCAGTCAGTTCATACTTGCCACGTGCACCCAGGTCGAGCCGCAAAACAGCGGGCTTGCCATCAGGGGTGCAGGCATCGAGATGGCGCTGGCGCTGGGTGCCTTCGAGCAATTCAGGGGGCTCGGCATCGGTGCCGGTCTTGCCGAGGGCTCGCGCGAGTTCGAGATAGGCATTATTGGCGAACACCAGCCGCTTGTTAGCGTCGCGCAGGAAAGCCGGCTTGCTCAACAGCCCCAGAATGGCGCGGGCACTGGAAAGATCACCCTGCGCGGCTGCATCCTCGAGGCGATGCTGGGGATGGGCTTGCAGAAAGGCGGGCCGCAAACGCATCGCCGCGCCGCCGCCCAGCACCCAGCCATGCGCGCGGATCAGCCGTCCATCGAGCGCATTGACACTGGTGGTGAAGGAGTGCCCGCCAAGGCGCAACTGCTCGAGCAGTTCAGCAAGACGGTCGGCATCGCCCGGCTGCAGCCAGCTTTGGAACTTGAGGACGCTTTCGGGCTGCCGTCCTGCTGGCAGCACCGCCGCTACCTGCCCCAGGAACTTGGCCGCGCCGCCGCTATTTTGCGTCCACAGCACCGTGAGTTCGCGAGTGCCCGAAAGCAGGGCCTCATATTCGTCCACCAGCGCCCGCAGGCCAGCGATTTGCCCGGAGGCCTTATGCCGTTCGACCTTGCTGTCGCGCAGCATGGTTCGAACGATTGCCATGGCCGTTACAGCAAAGGCGCCGGCGCCGATAGCGATTGCCAGCGGCGCGGCGGCGGCAAGCGAACCAGCGTCCGGCGTCTGGGAAAGGGCGGGTGCGGCAGTCAGAAGGGTCATGGGGGCCGCTGTCAGCGTGACAAATCCCCAGTGCTTCCGGAATCGATCCGGCGCCATGCATAGCCCTCGTGTCTTGTTGCGTTTGGGTCGGCCCGAACGGACCGCTACGCTTGCACTCGAAAGAGGCCCGATACACACCGGATCGCTGACGATCCTGGCTGGCCCCCAAGCGGCTGCCTGTCCCGGGCAGCCGATTCGCCTAACCATAGCGAGGCGCGATTCTGGCTAAAAGACTCTTAATGGTTGTGCATTGCGGGCAAAGACCGCTTTGTCCCACTTGACCATGAACGAAGCAGGAACTTGCCTGCTGGCAGGAGGCAGTACTCAGCGCCTCCTGCCAGCGCATTACGAACGGCGGATTACCCGCGCCCTAGTAGCGATACTCACCGGATTTGAATGGGCCAGAGGGGGAAACCCCAATGTATTCAGCCTGTGCCGGCGAGAGCCTGGTCAGCTTGGCACCCAGCTTGGCGAGGTGCAGTTCTGCAACTTTCTCGTCGAGGTGCTTGGGCAGCACATGCACCTTTTTTTCCATAGTGGTGCCATTGGTCCACAGTTCGATCTGGGCCAAGGTCTGGTTGGCAAAGGATGCGCTCATCACAAAGCTCGGGTGACCCGTCGCATTGCCCAGATTGACCAGCCGACCCTCGGAAAGCAGGATCAGGCGCTTGCCGCTAGGCTGCTCGATGAGGTCGACCTGCGGCTTGACATTGGTCCACTTGAAGTTGCGCAGGCCGGCCACGTCGATCTCATTGTCGAAATGGCCGATATTGCAGACAATGGCCATATCCTTGAGCTTGCGCATGTCGTCAACCATCAGCACGTCGCGATTGCCGGTGGCGGTGACGACGATGTCGGCGCGGGGGGCAGCCTCTTCGAGGGTGACCACCTCAAAGCCTTCCATGGCCGCCTGCAACGCACAGATTGGGTCGACTTCAGTCACCAGCACGCGCGCACCGGCGCCGCGCAGCGATTCAGCCGAGCCCTTGCCCACGTCGCCATAGCCGCAGACGATTGCGACCTTGCCGGCCAGCATGACGTCGGTGCCGCGCCGGATGGCGTCGACCAGCGATTCACGGGTGCCGTATTTGTTGTCGAATTTCGACTTGGTGACGGAGTCATTGACGTTGATGGCCGGGAACGGCAACTCGCCCTTGGCATGGAGCTGATACAGTCGCATCACGCCCGTCGTGGTTTCCTCCGATACGCCGCGGATTTTGTCGCGGATGGTCGAGAAGAAGCCGGGGCTTTGTGCAAGCCGCCGCTTGATGGTGGCAAAGAAGATTCCCTCTTCCTCATTACCCGGCTTGTCGAGAATGGAGGCGTCCTTCTCGGCCTTGGCGCCGTTGAGGACATACATGGTAGCGTCGCCGCCATCATCGAGGATCATGTTGGGGGTGAGCCCATTGCCCCAGTCCATCATGCGGTCGGTGAATGCCCAATATTCCTCCAGCGTTTCCCCCTTATGGGCAAAGACGGGGATGCCGGCGGCAGCAATGGCGGCGGCGGCATGGTCCTGGGTCGAGAAGATATTGCAGCTGACCCAACGCACCTCGGCGCCGAGCGCCACCAGCGTCTCGATCAACACAGCCGTCTGGATGGTCATGTGCAGTGAGCCGGCAATGCGCGCGCCGCGCAGGGGCTGGGCCGCAGCATATTCCTCACGAATGGCCATGAGGCCCGGCATCTCGATCTCAGCGATCTGGATTTCCTTGCGACCGTAGTCGGCGAGAGAAATATCTTTGACCGAGTAGTCGGTGTTCTGGGTGGGCATGGCGCGCTCCGCGTGGATGATTGCCCTCCCTATACGGCAGGCCAAAGCCGCGAGCAATCGGGGATATAAAGATCTGCTTATATCCCGCGGGCTGCGAGTCGATGTCGGTGCCAGCGCCAGGGCAGAGCCAGCAGCCGATAAACGGCTGACATTAGCGCAAAGCCCAGCAGGAAGCCGGCACCAGCATAAAGCAACCCCTCAAGCGTCAGCGGCACTGCTGGCTTGTAATGCTCGATGGTCCGGCGACCGATATCGGTGTCCACATAGGCAGGCAACAGCTGCAGCCGCTCGATTGGTCCGGCACCCGCAACACGGTTCAGGGTGGCCTGCATTTGCTCATAGCGCGTGAAAGTGGCGACCATGCTGATGCCGCGGCCGGCGAGAAACTCATCATTGGATGCCGTATAGCGGGCAATTGCCGCTTGACGGTCCAGCCCAGCCGTTGAAGCGGCGCGATCAAAATCTTCGACGATGATGCGCAACTCGTCCACGGCGCCGCCCAGCCGCTGCGTGTACTGCTGCGCGTATTCAGGAAACTGACTCATAAGGGCGGCCAAAGCGAGCCCGCCCACTCCGGCTATCAGGTGCCGCATGCCGGTTCCTCCTTAGGTCTCCCGCCTCAGGGAGCGCCGTCACTATCCTCGTCAAAGCCGTTGTTGACCAGTTCCACAATGGCTTCCAACGCTTCGCGGGCCTGCTTGCCGCTGGCCTGCACCAGAATGGTCGATCCCGGTCCTGCGCCCAGCATCATGAGGCCCATGATCGAATTCCCTGCGACCGTGACGCCGTCCTTGACGACGCTGATGGCCGCGTCGAAACACTCCGCGGTCCGCACGAAGCGCGCCGAGGCTCGCGCATGCAGGCCCTTGCGGTTCACGATGGTGAGTTGCTGAGCTACAGCGCGCCCACCCGTTGCTGCAGAATCCATCAGGTTAGCTCGCACCCAGAATGCTGGTCGCTACATTGATATATTTACGCCCGGCTTCCTGGGCGAGATTGACGGCCTGGTTGAGTGGCATATCCGCCCGCACCCGAGCGATTTTGACCAGCATCGGCAGATTAACGCCAGCGATCACCTCCACCGGCCGCACCTGCATCACGGAAATGGCTAGGTTTGATGGCGTGCCCCCGAACATGTCGGTGAAGATGATGACGCCCGAGCCGTTATCGGCCTTGTCCACGGCGGCGAGAATGTCGTTGCGCCGCGTCTCCATGTTGTCCTCAGGACCGATCGCGATCGTCTGGCAGAACTCCTGCGGCCCGACAACATGCTCCAGGGCCGACTTGAACTCATTGGCAAGCGCGCCATGCGTTACCAGAACCATACCGATCATGCAGTCATCCCCAGGCCGCCGAAATGCGCCAGCAGACGCCGGCAGCCGTTTTCGTCCTTGATGCCCCTGCCACCAGTCTACTCCGACAGAGTTGCGAAGCCGTATACCGTAGGCTGACCAAGGCAGGCCTCACCTTTGTCCCAAGGGCGACAGGATTCAAGTGGTATTTTGCCCACTAGGGTGACCGAGGGTGTTGACGGCCTCCATCACCAACAGAACCTGATGCCCCAGATCAAGCAACGAGCCCTGCGGGACAGGCGCCCTCGCGACGGGCACTCCAAGCAGATCGGTGCAGAATGCGTCGGCCTCCGGCATCCGCACCGGGTCGGGGACAAGATCGACAATGAGGTGCAAGTCGATGGGGCTTTGATAGGCGCGGCTGACGATCCCCCGGAAGCGAAGCTCGATGAGGCCGGCGAGCAACTCTGGCGCCGCCATGCTTAAGCTTTCGCCTATCCTGCTCAGTCGAACCTGATCATCGGCAACCAGCGCGGCGCCCACGCCCAGGCTGTGGCAATAATCCAATAGAGCCAAGGCTAGCAGCGACTTGCCCGAGCCCGAGGCTCCGCGGATCAGGACACCGACCTGCCCCAGCAGCACGGCCGTGGCGTGCACATGAACCGCAGCGTCATTCATCCGGCATCTATCTGCGGGCTCGGGGCAGGACAATGGTGAACACGGCGCCGGACCGGTCTTTCCGATTTTCAGCCCGGATCGTCCCTTTGTGGGCGTCGATAATCTGCTTGGAAATCGAAAGCCCAAGCCCCGAATGGTTGCCAAAGCCGTCACTGTCCGGACGATCGGTGTAGAACCGCTGGAAGATTCGCGCGACATCGCCGGTGATGCCGCTGCCCTCGTCGGTGACAGTCACTGTAACGTCTTCGGGACTTGTGGCGAGAGCAACAGTGACTGTTCCGCCGGCAGGCGAGAACGAAACCGCGTTGTCGATCAAATTGGCAAAGACCTGGGCCAAACGACTTTCATGGCCATTCACCACCGCCGAGCCACGCCCGGTGCGCTTACCGAGAACGACAGACACGTTCCGGGCAGCGGCAATGTCCTTCTGGATGCTCACCATGGTTTGGGCGAGCTTGTCCACATCCACCAGTTGGGCGCTTTCGCGGGCCAGTTCTGCATCAAGGCGGCTGGCATTGGAGATATCGGAGATCAAGCGGTCCAGCCGGCGCACATCGTGCTGGATGATTGCGTTGAGGCGCTCCCGATCCTCGGCCCGCTTGGCCAGCGGCAGGGTCTCGACCGCAGAGCGCAACGAGGTCAGCGGGTTCTTCAACTCATGGGCCACATCGGCAGCGAAACGCTCGATGGCTTCGATCCGGTTGTAAAGCGCATCCGTCATGCGACGCAGCGCTCCCGACAGATGGCCAATCTCGTCGGGGCGATCGGTAAAGTCGGGGATCTCTGCCCTCGCGTCACCAGCAGTCTGCACGCGTTCGGCTGCGGCCGACAAGCGCCGCATGGGCCCCGCGATGGTCCCCGCCAACAGCAACGACAAGCCGATCTGCACTACCGCCGCAATCATGGCGATGCGCAAAATACTCCAGCGTTCCTGGGAAACGATGGAGTCGATGTCCCCTGGCGCCGTGGACAGAAGAAGCACGCCAACAATGGCCCGCAGGCGCTGCACAGGCACGGCGACAGACACAACCAGGCGGTTCTGATCGTCCACCCGCACGAAATCGGCCGGCGCGCCTTGCAGTGCGGAGGCAACCTCCGGGTACCGGCGGCCCTCATCGATCCCGTATTCCTGATACTGGGGAAAGCTGTCGCCTGGCGCCCAGGAGAGAATTGCGTTCCACCAGTCCCAAAGGAAAAAGGACGGACTGTCCTCTCCGGGCGGTCGGATCACTTCGCCGCGAGCGTAGATATTGTCGCTGTCCAGGATCAATAGGCCGCCCTGATCGTAGATCCGGGCCCGCGTGCCTGTTGGCGTAATCAAGTTGCGCAACAAGGGCGCGACCCGTTCGGGGCTGATTGGAAATTCCAGCGTCGGATCGAAATAAGAAAGGGGCGATACTCCACCGCTCTGCAGCTCAAGCAGTCGGTCGGGATTCACGGAAATAACGTCGCTATCCACAGTAGCAGAGGCGGCAATGGCGGCCGAGATGATTTCACCCTGAACACGCAGCGATTGCACCCGGGCGTCGATCAGGCCGGCGCGCCACTGGTTCAGGTAAAGAATGCCAACCACCAAAACCAGCAGCCCTGCCAAATTCAGCGCGATGATGCGTCGCGTCAGGCTTGAGAAGATAGTTAGATCAAGGAGGTGGCCAAAGCCTCGGGCGAGTTTGGCGAGTGGCGTCAGGAGCAAGCGCCGCCAGTTCCGGCGGAGTCGGCGCACCTTGTCTGTGCGCCCCACGGTCGCGGACGAACGCGGCCCAGTATCTGCCTTCTCCCCTAGCTCGGGGTCAATGATGGCCACTTGGTACTATTGTTCCTTGAAGCGATAGCCGACGCCGTAAAGCGTCTCGATCATCTCGAAGTCGTCGTCGACCATCTTGAACTTCTTGCGCAGGCGCTTGATGTGGCTGTCGATGGTGCGGTCGTCCACATAAACCTGGTCGTCATAGGCGGCATCCATCAGCGCGTTGCGCGACTTGACCACCCCTGGCCGCAGAGCGAGCGCCTGCAGGATCAGGAACTCCGTTACCGTAAGGGTGACCCGCTGGCCCTTCCAGGTGCAGGTATGGCGCTCCTCATCCATGACCAGCGAGCCGCGCTCGATGAGTTGCTTGCTCGGCGCCGCTTCCCCAGGAGCGCCGGCAGGCGCTGATGGATCGCGAGGGGCCGAGCGGCGCAGGATTGCTTTGACGCGCTCAACCAGCAACCGCTGCGAGAACGGCTTGGTGATGAAATCGTCGGCGCCCATCTTGAGCCCGAACAACTCGTCGATCTCCTCATCCTTGGAGGTCAGAAAAATAACCGGCACATCCGACTTCTGGCGCAGCCGGCGCAGCAGCTCCATCCCGTCCATACGCGGCATCTTGATGTCGAGGATCGCCAGATCGGGCTTGTCGGTGGTTAGACCCTCGAGCCCCGAGGCGCCGTCTGTGTAGGTTGCAACCTGATAGCCTTCCGCTTCCAGGGTCAGGGACACAGAAGTGAGAATGTTGCGGTCGTCATCCACAAGGGCGATCTTGGGCATAAGCTGCCTTTCTATTGTTCTTACATTGTCCGCGAGGCGCGGCCGTTGCAGGGGATGAGTAGTGTTATATAAGGCACGGTCAAGGCAGGCGCCACCTCAGCACGCAGCTGCAGGCCCATTCAACTTCCGTCTTAAGACCGATTTGGGGATGGCTCCCCACCTCTGGGCTCACCTAGACTCCCCTTGAAGCACGCAGGCCCGCTGCACGCGACGCCCCCAGGGAGACCCCCGATGCCTCTTTTTGATCATGGACCCATCCGCAACCAACTTGCGGAGCAAGCCGCGTCGTTGTCGCTGAACGAAGACGTGCCCGAGCTAGTTGCATCCGCCCTAAGGCAGGGGGAAGCAGTGCTGTCGGCCGATGGCGCTCTTTGCGTGCGCACCGGCAAATTCACCGGCCGCTCCCCCAAGGACAAGTTCATTGTTCGCGACGCACTCACCCAAGAGCGCGTCTGGTGGGAAAACTGCGCCGCCATGACCCCGACGCACTTCGAAGCGCTGCTCGCAGACGCCATTGCGTCCCTGGGGGGTAAGGACCTCTACCAGCAGGACCTGCTGGCCGGAGCCGACCCGACTTACCAGTATGGCGTCACTGTGCTCACACCCAGTGCCTGGCACGCGCTCTTTATCCGCAATCTGCTGATCCGACCGGGCGAAGCGGTGCCCGCAGCTCCAGTGCCAACGCCGGTCACTATCGTGCATGCCCCACGGTTCCAGGCAGATCCGGCGCGGCATGGCAGCCGGAGCGAAACAGTGATCGCGCTGGATCTAAGCCGTAACATCGTCGTCATCGCCGGAACGCTGTATGCCGGGGAGATCAAGAAAAGCGTCTTCTCGGTGTTCAATTTCCATGCGCCCGACCGCGGCGTACTGCCGATGCATTGCTCGGCTAATCAGGGACCAGATGGCGAAACGGCGCTGTTCTTTGGCCTTTCCGGTACGGGCAAGACGACGCTCAGCAACGATGCCAATCGCCCCCTGATCGGGGATGACGAGCATGGCTGGAGTGAGGAAGGTATCTTCAATCTAGAGGGTGGTTGCTACGCCAAGACGATCCGGTTGAGCCCGGAAGCGGAGCCGGAAATCTTTGCCGCCAGTCGTCACTTCGGCACCGTTCTCGAAAATGTCCTGCTTGACCCTGCCAGCAAGCTGCCGGATTTCAACGACGTCTCCCTCACCGAAAACACGCGGGCGGCCTACCCGCTCACTGTTCTGCCGCGAGTGGCGGAAGGAAGCATCGGACGCACTCCGCGCACCGTTGTCTTTCTGACCGCAGACGCCTTTGGAGTGCTGCCCCCGATCGCTCGCTTGAGCCCCGAGCAAGCGGTTTATCACTTTCTCTCCGGCTATACCGCCAAGATCGCTGGTACCGAGCGCGGCATCACCGAGCCACAGGCAACGTTCTCGGCCTGCTTTGGCGCCCCCTTCATTGCACTTCATCCAACCGTCTATGGAGCCATGCTGGCCGACAAACTCCGGGACAGCGGCGCTTCAACCTGGTTGATCAACACGGGCTGGACCGGCGGCGGCTATGGCGTTGGCCAACGGATCGACATTGCCTCTACCCGGCGCCTGCTCAACGCGGCGCTCCAGGGCGAACTCGACGACACCGCAACGCGGATCGATGAGTTGTTTGGTTTCGCTGTGCCCCTTGAGGTGCCGGACGTAGACAGCAAGCTGCTGACCCCGCGCCTCACCTGGGCGGACGCACAAGCCTATGATCGTCAGGCCACCCATCTTGCAGGATTGTTCAGAGCCAACTTCGAGAAGTTCGGCGCTTTGGCCAGCGCCTCGGCAGGACCGGTCGTCGCACAGGCGGCCGAATAAGCCAGAGCGGATAAAAAGAAGGGCGCCTCGAGGGGCGCCCTTTTTGTTCGGCTTGGAATGGCTCTCAGTTCGGCGAATAGAAAATGTGCGATCCGATTTGGGCGACCTGGCTGAAAGTGTGCGACCAGGACGGGCTCACAGCGGTGGTGTGGTAGAACAGCGCCGAACGCGGCAGTGAGCCGAGCTTTTCGCCCTTGGCATATTCCGCATAAACTGTTTCGGCCAGGGCGGCCGAACGAGCCCAGGCACGCCGCTCACCGGGCGTATCGGCGCGGCCATCGCAGGCGAAAGTGAATTGGCAGCGATAACGGCCCTTGTCGGCGTTTTGGTAGATAACGCCGCAAAGGGTGGAAGGAAACTTGCCCGAGCGGGCCCGGTTAACGATCACATTTGCGACAGCCATTTGCCCAGCTTCGCTTTCGCCCCGGGCCTCATGGTAGATGGCTTGGGCCAGGCATTCACGCTCGGTATTCGCCTGCTCGATGCGCTTCCCCGTCGGCAGGAACCCTTCATCGATATATTTGGCCAGGATTTCGGAGTTGAGCCCGGAAGGCTGCTTCGGTCCCGCCGGAGCCAAGCTGTCAATCGCGGACAGCGCACCATTGCTGCCGCCAAAGGAACCACGAGCGATGTAACCCATTAATACTTGAGAGTTCAGCTCTCCGGGCTGCTGGACTGCGCTGACGTCAAACGAACGCAAGGCCTTTTGACGTTCTACGTAATTGGCGAGCAGGGCTGGGCTGAGCTTGCGCTGGTCGGACGCCGAAGGCGCCGAGGTCGGCCCAAGCGCGGACTGTTGCCGGACCTTTTGAACCGAAGGAGGAATTTCGAGCGGAGAAACGTTGGCAGGGTCCACTGATTCAGCATGGGTCGGCACGAGAGTAACGAAGAGCACCAGGGCCACTGCGCAGAGCGCGAGTAGGTGAGAGAACGCACGTCTCGTTGTTGCTTGCCAGCTTTTCGTCAATGTCCCGTCCTTGCCCTTGGGCTCCGGCAGCCATATCCGCCGGGCCTTCGTCGGTATGCCCCCGAAGGGACGCTCGTCACGCCGGCGGCACCCTAGCCGAGGCTTGATGAACTGCAAACCGAAATTTACGCTGTATTAACCATAGCGCTTAGGAACTTAAGACAGGGTTAACGCACGCAGCGGCGCTTGAAAAGCGTGATATTTGAATGAATTGCGGGCTGCCTAGCGCCGGTTTAACGCAACCGATAAAGCTTTACGGGCTTAAACATCGCACTGATGCGATTGCCTGCGCAGTGTTGCGGCGAGGCACTTGATTTACCAGTGCGGCAGAGATTCGGTCTTAAGTAGCTGGAAAAGCAGCCCTGCGAACGTGGTGCAGACTTTCGTGAATCGCGATTCCGAGTTCGCGAATTTCGTCGCTGGGATGAACCAGATCCGGAACCATCACGGTCTGCATCCCGGCCGCATGCGCAGCCCGAACCCCGGTATGGCTGTCTTCGAGCGCCAAACAATGTTGCGGCTCGATCCCGAGCCGCTTGGCAGCCAAAAGATATGGCTCAGGAGCGGGCTTGGGATTCACCACATCGTCGCGAGTGACAATGGTGTCGAATAGATCCAACAGGCCAGCATTGCCCAGATGGGTCCAGGCATGCGCACGACGCGAGGACGTGGCGATCGCCGTCGGGATATGGCGCTCGCGCAAATCGGTGATCAACTCGCGGGCACCGGGCTTGACCGGGATTTCCGTATGCATGCGGTCCCGCATGATCACCCGGCAACGGTCGTCAAAGATCGTGTAGGGGAAAGCAACGCCATATGCTTCCATCAACATCTGGCTGGTGTGCTCATGGCTCGCCCCGACCATGTTCATGTGCACGGCATCGGTCATCTCAAAGCCAAGCTCGGTGCACACTTCAAAGACGATAGTCTTGAACACGCTTTCGGTGTCAAGGATCGTGCCGTCCATGTCGAAAATGGCGGCTTGGAAAGGAGCCAGGTGCAGATGATGCGGTTCGCGTGTCATCTGTTCGCATATAGGGCGATTTGACTCCGGGCGCTAGGCACCCGAGACGCCCTCTGCCATGCAACCGCATCAATGCAGGGGAGCCAAGGCCAAGCGTGAGCGTTGTTGATTCATGAGCCAGTTTCAACCCGCCAAGAACCATCAAAGCCTGGGTGACGCATTCTTCGATCGCGTAGCGCCGGCGGCCTTTCCCAAAACCATCTTGCGCCATCGCGATCAACGCTGGGCCGCCCGCCTGGGGCTCGAGAACCTGTCGGACGAGCAATGGATTGCTCACTTCGGCCGCTTCGAGCCGTTGACGGGCTCACTCGAGACTCCGCTGGCGCTACGCTATCACGGCCATCAGTTCCGCTCCTACAATCCCGACCTGGGCGACGGGCGCGGGTTCCTGTTCGCCCAGGCTGTTGACCTTGAGGATGGCCGCCTGCTCGATTTGGCGACCAAAGGGTCCGGGCGCACGCCATGGTCGCGCGGCGCCGATGGCAGGCTCACGCTCAAGGGCGGCGTGCGCGAAATTCTCGCTACCGAGATGCTGGAAGCTCTGGGGGTCAACACCTCAAAGAGTCTGTCGCTGGTGGAAACCGGCGAGGAACTTGAGCGCGGCGACGAGCCGTCCCCTACCCGAGGCTCGGTTCTGGTGCGGCTTAGCCATAGCCATATCCGCATCGGCACCTTCCAGCGCCTCGCCTATCTTGAGGAAACCGAGAACATTGCCCGACTGCTCGATTACGCCATTGAGCACTACTATCCAGAACTTGCCGGCGCGGCGGATAAGCCAGCCGCATTTCTCGAAGCCGTGGTCGCACGCGTTGCCGAAATGGGCGCACAGTGGATCGCGGCAGGCTTTGTGCACGGCGTGCTCAACACCGATAATATCAACATCACCGGCGAAAGCTTTGATTACGGCCCATGGCGGTTCCTGCCGCGCTATGACCCGAACTTCACGGCGGCCTATTTCGATGAAACCGGACTTTACAGCTTTGGCCGGCAACCCGAAGCGCTGGCCTGGAACCTGACGCGTTTGGCCGAGTGCCTCGTGCCTTTGTCGAGCGTTGAAGCCCTCGAGCCGGCGCTCAACACCGTCTGGCCCCGATTCAGGGCCGCCCTGCCAGCAGCATTGCTGCGGCGGCTGGGACTGCAACCGCTAGGAGCCGAGCCGGACACCGCTTTTGTGAACGCACTCTTCACCTTCATGCTGTCGAGCCAAACACCCTACGAGCAGTTCTTTTTTGATTGGCGCGGGGGCGCAGTCGGTGCGGAGCGGGCCGCGCGCAGCGCTTCGGCCAGCCACTATGCCAGCGAAGCCTTCAGGCCCGTCGCTGACGCATTGGAGGCCTATAGATCCGTTGAGGACCTCAATCTTGATCACCCCTACTTCGCCCGGGAGCGGCCGCGCACCATGCTGATCGAAGAGGTGGAGGCGATCTGGGCGCCAATCGCCGCGACCGATGACTGGTCGGCCCTGCATTTGGCACTGGCCGAAATTGCCGAGATGCGCGAGGCTTATGGCATCAAGCCATAAGGAGTAACCATGCCCATTTACACCCTGGATGGTGTCGCCCCGCAGATCGACAATGATGCCGCCTGGATTGCCCCCGATGCTGTGCTGGTGGGACGGATTATGGTTGCCGCCCATGTGGGCATCTGGTTTGGCGCCGTCGCGCGGGGCGATAACGAGCCCATCACGATAGGGGCGCGTTCCAACATTCAGGAGCATGTCGTCCTGCATACCGATATGGGCTTTCCGCTCTCGATCGGCGAGGGCTGCACCATTGGCCATAAGGCGATGCTGCATGGCTGCACAGTGGGCAACAACACGCTGATCGGCATGGGTGCCACAGTGCTCAATGGCGCCGTTATCGGGGCTAATTGCCTGATTGGCGCCGGAGCCCTCGTGACCGAAGGAAAAGCTATTCCGGATGGATCCCTCGTCGTGGGTGCGCCGGGCAAAGTGGTGCGCCAGCTCACGCCCGACGATATCGAGCGCCTGCGGCGGTCCGCGGCGAGCTATATCCGCAATGCGCGCCGTTTTGCCGCCGGCCTTGCCGTCTCCGCTCCCGTGGCTGTTGAGTTTGACCCGGCATGATCGGTCGGCTCAACCATGTTGCCATTGCCGTGCCAGATCTGGCTGCAGCGTCCGAGCGCTATCGCACCCTGTTGGGCGCCAGCGTTTCATCACCCCAGACTTTGCCTGAGCATGGGGTTCGCCTTGTTTTTGTTGACACCGGCAACAGCAAGATCGAGCTGATGGAGCCGCTCGATGAGACTTCGCCCATCGCAGCCTTTATGGCAAGAACACCGGCCGGCGGCCTGCATCATGTCTGTTTTGAAGTAGCTGATCTGGCCTCGGCCGCTGCCAAATTGGCCGCCGTGGGTGCCCGCGTTCTGGGTGATGGTAACCCGCGCATTGGCGCCCACGGCAACCCAGTGCTGTTCCTTCACCCCAAAGACTTCGACGGCGCCCTTATTGAACTGGAACAGATTTGACCTGCGCCTGTTGTCAGGCCCTTTACCATTCCATTTGCTTGTTCTGCTTGTGCAGCCAATTTTAAAACTTGGCACGCTAGCTTTGCGCCATGGAGGGGCGGAAGACAGCTGTGGGGGCGCAACACAATTTGCAGAGCAGAGCGATCACTTGGCTTCGGCCAATGCTGCTGCCGGCCATTCTCGCGCTGGTTGTCATTGCCACGGCGGGGGTGTGGCTTGATCGGCAGAACACCACGATTGAGCAAGGCCGGATCCGCAGCTCTGTAGCGAGCCAGGCATCCTTGATCCGGGCGAGGCTTGAAGGAAACATCAACGCCAATCTGCAGCTGGTGCGGGGGATGGTCGCGGCGATCGCCAGCGAGCCCGATATGACCCAGACCCGCTTTCAGGAGCTTGCCGGCATCCTGTTCGAGCAGCCCACCCAACTGCGCTCCTTGGCGGCCGCACCTGACTTCGTGGTCCGCATGGTTTATCCGCTTGCCGGTAACGAGCGGGCCATGGGGCTCGATTACCGCATTAATGAGGTGCAGCGCGATGCTGCCATGCGCAGCCGGGACAGCCACAACCTCGTAATCGCGGGGCCCGTTGACCTGGTACAAGGGGGCCAGGGGATCATCGGTCGCTTTCCCATCTACACCAAGACGGCGCAAGGGGAGCGTTTCTGGGGCATCTTGTCGGCCATTGTAGATGTTGACCGGCTTTACGCCGAAAGCGGGTTGCTGGATCGTGGCCTGCCGATCGAAGTCTCCATTGCGGGCAAGGACGCGCAAGGCAGCGATGGCGAGCTTTTCTTTGGCCGCGATCTGGCTGCCCAGAACCCAATCCGAGCGACGGTTCTGCTGCCCTCAGGCTCTTGGGAACTCACCGCCATACCAAAGGGCGGTTGGCCCGCGGCCTCGTCATCCTGGATATTCCGGCTGGTTCTGGTGGGGGCTGGCGCCCTGGTGCTGCTGCCCATTCTCGTGACTGCACGGATGCTCAACGAACGGCATGTGCATTTTCAACGCCTCAAGCAAAGCGAGCAGGACCTCGCACGCTTGTCGCGACGGCTGGGCCTCGCCCTGGCCACCTCCCAGGTTGGGGTTTGGGAGATGGACATCCACACCCAGGAATTGCTCTGGGATGACCGGATGAACGAACTTTATGGCCTCCCCGCTGATGGCGGGCGGCGCTCCTATCGAGACTGGCAGAAGGCCTTGCACCCCGACGATCGGTACAAGGCAGAGCACGACTTTGCCGAAGCCATGCTGCGGGGCCACTACCATTCGGATTTCCGCGTTCAGCGCGCGGACGGCGCGGTCCGGCACCTGCGCGGAATGGGCGCCGTGTTTACCGATCCCGGCAGCAATCCTAAGATCGTGGGCGTGAACTGGGACGTCACGGCCGATGTGTCCCTCAACGAGGACCTGCAGCGGGCCCAGCGCCTCACGGCGGCCCGCAATATCGAACTGGAAGCGGCCCGGGTCAGGATCGAGCATAATGCGCTGCACGACAGCCTCACGGGTCTGCCTAATCGGCGCTTCCTCGACGATATCCTCAAGGCGCTCTCCAGCAACTCCGAGAACCCGGGGCGCCACATAGCGCTGCTCCATCTCGACCTTGATCGCTTCAAGCAGATCAATGACACGATGGGTCATGCTGCAGGCGACGCCATGCTGGTCCATGTCAGCCGCGTTCTGCGCGATAGTTGCGAGCCGGGAAGCTTTGTTGCCCGGGTGGGCGGCGACGAGTTCGTCGTGGTGCTTACCGACAGAACTGGCGATGCCGAACTGACCGAGCTCGCTGAGCGCATCATCTCGCGGATGCAGCAGCCGATCAGCTTTGAGGCCCATGAATGCCGCTGCGGTGTCAGCATTGGCATAGCCGTGGACGACAACTCGCCCGCTGCGGCCGAGCAGTTGTTGATCAATGCCGATATCGCGCTGTACCGGGCCAAGAAGCGCGGCCGCAACCGCCATGAGTTCTTCAGCGCAGCATTGCAAGCCGAGGTGGTCAACACCAAGCGGATCGCCGACGATATTCTGAGCGGGCTGGAGCGGAACGAGTTCATCGCCTTTTACCAGCCGCAGTTCGACGCCCGCACCCACAACTTGGTCAGCGTCGAGGCCCTTGCCCGCTGGCAACATCCACGGCTGGGATTGCTGACCCCGGATGCCTTCCTGGCCGTCGCCGAGGACCTCAACGTCCTATCAAGCATCGACCGAATTCTGCTGGACCAGACCCTGAACGATCTGCGCCATTGGGATGGGCTGGGCCTGCAGGTACCGCGCGCCTCGGTCAATGTTTCCCTGCGGCGACTGCATGACGAGAACCTGATCCAGGGCCTGAAACAACGGGACATCGAGCCCGGCCGCCTCGCCTTCGAGCTCGTGGAGTCCATCTATCTCGACGAGCAGGATCCGGTGGTCGCTTGGAATATCGACCAGCTCAAGGAGCTGGGCATCGACGTCGAAATCGATGACTTCGGTACTGGCTACGCGTCCATTGTTTCGCTGCAGCGGCTGCGCCCGCGGCGCCTCAAGATCGACCGGCAGTTGGTGCGCCCCATCACTGTTGACCCTGCCCAGCGGCAGTTGCTCGCTTCCATCGTCGATATCGGCAAGTCCATGGGCATCCAGGTGGTTGCCGAGGGCGTGGAAACCCTCGAACAAGCCTCGCTGTTGCGCGATCTGGGCTGCGATATTCTCCAGGGCTATGCCTTCGCTCGACCGATGAGCCGGGATAATCTGGATACTTTCCTGCAGGTCCAGGCCTGGCGGCACGCCTCCTAGGACTACCTGACGGTTTTAGCTGGCCGCCTCCAATGCCGCCTTGCGCGCGAGCCGCTCCCTGATGCTGGCGATGTCCGTTCGGGGCGTCGCGGCAAACAGGGTCTTGGTGTAGCCGTGCTGCGGATCGCTGAACACCGCGTCGCGGGTGCCGTGCTCCACCACATCGCCGAAATACATCACCATCACCTCATCGGCGATATAGCGCACCACCGACAGATCGTGGCTGATGAACACATAGGTCAGACCGAACTCTTCCTGAAGGTCTTTGAGCAGGTTGAGGATCTGCGCCTGCACCGATAGGTCCAGCGCCGAAACCGGCTCGTCGAGCACCAGGAACGAGGGATTGAGCATCAGCGCCCGGGCAATGGCGATGCGCTGGCGCTGCCCGCCCGAGAACATATGCGGATAGCGATTGAAGTGCTCGGGCCCAAGGCCAACCTTGAGCAGCATGGACATGGCCTTGTCCGCCCGCTCGGCCGCGCCCATCGAAGTGTTGAGCAGCAGCGGCTCGGCGAGCACGTCGCCGATCTTCTGGCGTGGATTGAGCGAGCCATAGGGATTTTGGAACACGATCTGCACCTTCTGGCGCATTTCGCGGGTCAGGGCATGGCTGGCATCCACCTTGGCGCCGTCGATCAGAATCTCACCCGAGGTCGGGGGATCGATCAGGGTGATCATGCGCGCCAGGGTTGATTTGCCGCAGCCACTCTCGCCGACCACGGCAAGGGTGCGGCCTTTCTGGAGCGAGAAATTGACGCCCTTGACCGCATGGACGACCTTGGCCGGGCGGAATAGTCCGCCCGCCGTAACATAGTCGCGCGTCAGGTTCTTGACTTCCAGAACGGGGGTGCTCATCGGGCTGCCCCCGTTTCGGGATCAAAGGCGAAGTCCGCCACGGTGGGCAGCCGATCCCCGACAGCGTTTTCCGGCAAGGCCGACAGCAGCGCCTTGGTATAGTTGGACTGAGGGTTTTCGAACAAGGATAGCACGTCGGCTTCCTCCATCTTGTGGCCCTTGTACTGAACGATGACGCGGTCCGCCGTTTCGGCGACCACACCCATGTCGTGGGTAATCATGATCAGGGCCATGCCATGCTCGGCCTGTAGGCGCACCAGCAGGTCGAGGATTTGTTTTTGAATGGTGACGTCGAGTGCCGTGGTCGGCTCATCGGCGATCAGGAGCTTGGGGTTGCAGGCGATGGCCATGGCGATCATCACGCGCTGGCATTGGCCACCCGACATCTGGTGCGGAAAGGCGCCGAGGCGTTCGGCACCGTCGCGGATGCCAACCAGATGGAGCAGTTCCACCGCGCGAGCGCGCGCGGCCCGGCCATGCAGGTCCAGATGCTCGCCGAGCACTTCCTCGAGCTGAAAGCCAATGGTGAAACAGGGATTAAGGCTGGCGACCGGCTCCTGGAAGATCATGGCAATGTCCTTGCCGATGATCTTGCGCTTGGCCTGGGCGCTCATCCCGAGCAGGTCAAGGCCCTCGAACTCCATCTTGTCGGCGGTCACGGTAGCGGTAGGGGGCAGGAGGCCCATAACTGCCAACATGGCCACGGATTTGCCCGAGCCGCTCTCGCCCACAATGGCGAGCACTTCGCGGCTGTCGACGGAGACGTCGATCCCGTCCACGGCCTTGAACAGACCCGCGGAGGTGTCAAACGAGACGGTAAGATTACGAATGTCCAGCAGAGGCATGGGTCAGCTCCGCTTCAGCTTGGGATCAAGGGCGTCGCGCATGCCATCACCGATGAGGTTGATGGCCAGCACAGTGACGAGGATGGCGAGACCCGGGAATGTCACCACCCAGGGTGCGCGCAGGATGAACTCGCGCGCGGTGGCGAGCATGGTGCCCCATTCGGGCGTAGGCGGCTGGGCCCCCATCCCCAGGAAGCCCAGTGCCGCCGCATCGAGGATAGCGTTGGAAAAGCTCAGCGTGGCCTGCACGATCAGCGGCCCCAGGCAGTTGGGCAGGATGGTAACGATCATCAGGCGCAGGTGGCCGGCGCCCGACATCTTGGCGGCGGTGACATATTCGCGGTTCTTTTCCGCCATCACCGCTGCGCGCACCAGCCGGGCGAAGTGCGGCTGCAGCACCACCGCGATCGCGACCATGGCATTGAAAAGCCCCGGCCCGAGAATGGCGACCAGAACCAGCGCCAGCAGCAGCGAGGGAAACGCCAGGATAATATCCATGAGGCGCATGATCAGCGCATCGACCCAGCCGCCGAAATAGCCGGCCAACACGCCCAGGACCACGCCCACGACCAGCGCGCCGACCACGACAAAGAGGCCGATAAACAGCGAATAACGGGCGCCATGGATTAGTCGGCTGAGGATATCTCGGCCCACGGGGTCGGTGCCCAGCAGGAACCGTGGATCACCCATTGCGTCCCAAACCGGTGGCTTGAGGAGAGCGTCGCGAAATTGCTGGTCAGGCGAATGAGGTGCGATCAAGGGGGCAAAGATCGCCACCAGCACCAGCAGGGTGAACACGACGAGGCCGATAACGGCGCCGCGGTTGACGGAAAAATAATGCCAGAATTCGCGAAGACTGGCGCCCAGGTCGGCCTTGTCGGCGACGGGAGTGGCTTGCAACTGGCTCATCTACTTCACCCTGATGCGCGGATTGATGACGGCATAGAGCACATCGACGGCCAAGTTCACGGCCATGACGATCAGGGCAATCAGCAACAGGCCGGACTGCACCACGACATAGTCGCGCTTGGAGATGGAATCGATCATCCACTTGCCGATACCGGGCCAGGAGAAGATCGTTTCGGTGAGAATGGCGCCGCCCAGCAGCAGACCGACCTGGAGACCGATCGTGGTGATCACGGGAATCAGCGCGTTGCGCAGGGCATGGACATTGATGACGCGGCGTTGCGAGAGGCCCTTGGCGCGCGCGGTGCGGACATAGTCCTCGCCCAGCACTTCAAGCATAGCCGAGCGGGTTTGCCGGGCAATCACCGCAAGCGGGATAGTGCCCAGCACCACGGCCGGCAGGATCAGGTGGCGCAGGGCGGACACGAAGGCGGGCCAGTTGCCGTAAAGCAGCGTATCGATCAGCATGAAGCCGGTGATCGGGCGCAAAAAGAAGGTCAGCGCGATGCGTCCGGACACCGGGGTCCAGCCCAGATAGCCCGAAAAGAAGATGATCAACAGCAGGCCCCACCAGAAGATGGGCATGGAATAGCCGGTCAGCGCGATCCCCATGGTGAGCTGGTCGAACCACGAGCCGCGCTTGACGGCGGCAAAGATGCCGGCCGGAATGCCTACGATCACCGCAAAGAGCATGGCCACCAGGGCCAGCTCGATCGTGGCTGGGAACAAGGTCATGAACTCGGTGAGCACCGGGCGCTTGGTGGCCAGCGACACACCGAAATTGCCCTGCAGCACGTTGCCCAGGTAATTGAAGTACTGCTGCCAGAGCGGCAGGTTGTAGCCAAACTGCTCGCGCAGGATCTCGTAGCGCTCAGGGGTTACGCCATGCTGGCCGGCCATGGCCAGAATTGGATCCCCCGGCAGCACGCGCACAAAAAAGAAGGCGCAAAGGGTGATGCCGATCATTGTCGGCACAATCAGCGCCAGTCGGCGCAGGATAAAGTTGAGCATGGGTTGGGTTCAGGGCCCCTTGTATATGGAAAACCTCGGTCCAGCCTGGACCGAGGTTCCATCTTGGACGGGCCGGCGCGCGCGGGCGCCGGCGATGATCCTTATTCCTCGATGTCCACGCCTTTGAAGGAGTGGTTGCCCAGCGGGCTCATCTTGTAATTCAGGACGGTCTTTTTCATTGGCATGAACACCCGGCTATGAGCCAGAGTCATGGCGGGTTCTTCGGCCTTGAAGATTTCCTGGGCCTGGCGGTAGAGCGCGGCCCGCTCTTCCTGGTCAGAAGTGGTCTTGGCCTTCTGGATCAGGTCTTCGAATTCCTGGTTGCACCAGCTCGAATAATTGGACACGCCAATGGCCGAGCAGGAGAACAGGGTGGCAAAGAAGTTGTCCGGATCACCATTGTCCCCGGTCCAGCCGATCTGGAACGGACCCTTGCGGTCCTCGGCCTTGCCGCGCTCGCGATACTCGGTCCATTCATAGGTGACGATATTGGCGTTGACGCCAATAGCGGCCCAGTCGGACTGGATGAGTTCGGCAACGCGCTGAGCGTTCGGATTATAGGGACGCGAGACCGGCATGGCCCAAAGGTCAGTGGTCAGCTCGGTGATGCCGGCTTCGGCAAGCAAGGCCTTCGCCTTTTCCGGGTCATAGGTGTCGGCCGGAATTTCTTCGTTATAGGACCACATGGTGGGCGGGATCAGGTTCTTGGCGTCCTCGCCAGCGCCCTGATACACCGCCTCAATGATGGCAGCCTTGTCGATGGCCATGCTCAACGCCTTGCGCACATTGACATTGTCAAACGGCGCTTCCGTGACGTTGTAGGAGATGTAGCCGATATTGAGGCCTTCCTGCTCCATCACGTTCAGGTTCTGGTCAGCCTGCAGCTGCGAGATGTCGGCAGGCGCCGGATAGGACATGATATCGCATTCGCCCGCGAGGAGACGCTGCGCGCGCACCGAAGGATCGGTGGTGATGGCGAATACCAGGTCATCGATCGGCTGCTTGCCATCCCAGTAGTCAGGGAAAGCCTGGTAGCGGATCACGGTATCGAGCTGATAATCCACCAGCATGAATGGGCCGGTGCCGACTGGCTGGGTGGAGAAGCTCGCCAGGTCGCCGGATGCTTCGAGCTGGTCGGCATACTCCTTGGAGACAATGGCCGCAAAGTCCATTGCCAGGTTGGCGATCATGGGCGCATTGGGTTCGGTCAGAACAAAGGTCACCGTCAGGTCGTCATCCTTGCGGATTTCCTGCAGGTAGCGGGCCATGTCCATGCCCTGGAAGTAATCCCAAGTCATGCCCTCGAGGTAAGCATACCACGGGCTGTCTTCCTTCCACTGGCGCTCGAAGGAGAAGATCACGTCATCGGCGTTGAGATCGCGCGTGGGAGTGAAATAGGACGTGGTATGGAACTTGACGCCCGGACGCAGGTGGAAGGTGATTTCCTTGCCGTCCTCGGAGATGTCCCAGCTTTCGGCCAGGCCGGGAATGGTCGCCGTGCCACCGGGCTCGAACTGCACCAGGCGGTCATAGATGGTGTGCGAGCTGGCGTCGAAATCGTTGCCACCGGTCAGCGGACCGGGATCGAAGTGAGCCGGCGAAGCTTCGGAACAATAGACCAGCTGCTTGGCCTGGGCCGCGCCGGCAGTCAGTGCGAGCACGGCGGTCGCCGCCAGCAGGCTCTTCATCAATGTCATATTTGGTGTCTCCCGGGACAGTTTTTTTGCGCCCGGTTTGCCGGCCGGGCTTAACGGTCAACAAAGCGTAGAAAACAAAGGAGCGCAATGGGGGAGTTTTACCGTTTGGTCAATGCTGTGACCCTGCGGCCTTTTTTCACAATGAAGGCGCCATCCAGCTCTTTGCTGGGCCCGCTCTTGACCGCTGCTTTGTAGCAGTGCTCCATCACGGCATGGCCCGATCGATTACAACAGTTACCCTGGTGGTCCGCGAATACGATGCGGCCATCGCCTATTACTGTGACCTGCTGGACTTCACGCTTCTTGAGGATACCCCGCTGGGCGGCAAGCGCTGGGTGGTGGTCGCCCCTAGGGAAAGCCGGGGCGTGCGGCTGCTCCTGGCCCGGGCAGATGGGCCCGAGCAGGAAGCCGCCATTGGCCGCCAAGCCGGCGGCCGCGTCATGTTGTTTCTCCAAACCGACGACTTCGCCGCTGACTTCGCCGCGATGACGGCAAAGGGCGTTCAGTTCCTTGAAGCACCCCGGCATGAGCCTTATGGAAGTGTCGCGGTGTTCGCTGATCTCTACGGCAATCGCTGGGATTTGATCGAAGCGAGGCCCCTATGATCCTGTTGCGTATAGTCTTGGCGAGCCTGCTGCTGCTCCTGCCCGCCCAGGGACAGGAAGAGGGCTGGCATTATTCTCCTCTTCCGGGCGAAGGCGACCGGGCGACCCTGGGCTGCGCGCTGCGCTCAACAGCCGAGGAGTTCAACTGCATCGCCGTGCGCTGCGAAGACGACTTCTCGATCGGCATCTATGCCCATACCAGCCGCACCGAGCCCCATGCCGGCGAGTGGCTGATCACCATCGACAGGGTCAACCGCCCGTTCCTTGCCGAAAAGGGCGAAGCACCTTATGGCGCCAGGCTCCCCGACCCTGAAGGGTGGCTGCTCCACAATCTCCAGAATGGGGCCGTGGCTTATCTCCACCCGCTTGAGGGCCCGCCCGCCCCGCTCAACTTCATTCCCCTGTCCGGCTCGCTCTACGAGATCAATCGCGCGCTGGCTTATTGCCTCCCGCCCAAGCCGGCCGAACCGAATGAGCCGCCGGGCGTTACCCCAGCGAACCCCTGAAGGAGAGCCCCATGGATCGTCGCCCGCTTGGCCGCAGTGAACTTGTGATCGAACCCCTGGTGCTGGGCGGCAATGTGTTCGGCTGGACCGTTGACCAGAACACCGGCTTTGAGGTGCTGGACGCGTTTGTAGACGAAGGCTTTACCGCCATCGACACTGCCGAAGGCTATCCTAACTGGGTGCCTGGCAACCCGCCGGGCCAGAGCGAAACCATTATCGGCGAGTGGCTCAAGGCGCGCGGCAACCGCGACAGCGTGCACATCTTCACCAAGGTAAATTCAGCCAAGAACCCCGGCGGCCTGGGCGCCGAGGCCATCAAGAGCGCCGTCGAAGACTCCCTGCGCCGCTTGCAGACCGATTATATCGACCTCTACCAGAGCCATTGGCCCGATCCAGATACCCCGCATGAGGAAACCCTCGCGGCCTATGATGTGCTGATCCGCTCGGGCAAGGTGCGCGTGATCGGTGCCTCGAACTACACCGCGGCCATGATGCGCGAGGCCCATGAGATTTCCGTCATCAAGTCCCTGCCCCGTTATGATGTGCTCCAGCCGCGCTTCAATCTCTACGATCGCGAGGAAGTCGAAGGCGAGGTGCAGGAAATGGCGGTAAATGGCGACATCGGCATCATCTGCTATTACAGCCTGGCTGCAGGATTCTTGACCGGCAAGTACCGCTCCGAGGCTGATCTGAACAAAAGCCTGCGCGGTGGCGGGGTCAAGAACTACCTTAACCCCAAGGGCGAAGCGATCCTCAAGGCGCTCGACAATGTTTCGGCGCAGGTCGACGCTACGCCCGCCGAAGTCGCACTGGCCTGGATCGTTGCCCAGCCCGGCATTTCAGCGCCCATCGCTTCGGCAACGTCCGTTGAGCAGGTCAAGAGCCTCGCCAAGGGCGTGCGGCTAAAGCTCAGCGACGAGCAGGTGCAGACCCTTTCGGCGGCAGGTCGCTAGCGCCTACCACTCAAAAGCGGGGCCGTTTTCCCGCGCACCGAGCAGGAATACATCGGCCATCAAGCGCAGGGGAGCGGCGTCCACGTCGCTCTCGTGCCGCTCCAGCAGGGCAGCGAAGCGCTCGTAGATTCCCTCATATTCTTCCGAGGGATTTTGCACCACGACGGCGTCATCGACGCGCAGCACCGTGCCGCCCTTTTCCAGCTTGAGCACGTCGCCGCTTTGCGTCTCAAAACGGATGGTCCAGATCTCCCCGCTTTCCTCGAGCCAGTTGAAGCCTGCGCTCATCTGGGGCTGATGCGGCTCACCCGACTTGAACGCGATCTCAACATCCACCGGCGTTTGCCGGTTTTTCGGGAAAGTCAGCCGGCTGCTTTGCACAAAGACCGGGAACGGCATCACCTTGGTGAAGATGGAAAGGGCATTGATCCCGGGGTCGCACACGCCAAAGCCACCGGGCTCCCAGACCCAGTCCTGTCCCGGATGCCATTTGCGCACGCTTTCGCGCCAGTCGATCCGCACCGAAGCAACGCCCTGCTCCGCCAGCAGCTCGCGCGTCCGGTCGACCGCCGCGTTGTACTGGGAATGCCAAGTCTGGAACAGCACGCGATCGAGGCGCTTGGCCTGCGCCACTAGGTCATCGAGCTCGCAAATCGTGGTGGTAGGCGGCTTTTCCATCATCACGTCCTTGCCGGCCTCTAGAGCCTCGCGGACATATTGGTGACGAATGCCAGGGGGCGTGCAAACCGAGACGAGATCGACTTCCGGCATGGCGGCGTAGAGCTCGCCCGGCGTCTTGAACACCGGAACCCCGTTATGGCCAATGCCGCGCGTCGACACCGTCGCCGCAAGTTCGAAATGCTCGGACTTATCGATCACCGGCAGGTGCTGGTCCTGGGCGATCTTGCCCACCCCTATAACGGCAATCTTGCGCTTGGCCATGGTTCGGCTCCTCCATGAGCGGTTTAGAGCAGAGCCTTGGCGATCTGCCAAGCCCGGCAAGCGGACCATCAGGGGCGAGGTGTGGCCGGCTCCCAAAGCTCGATCGCATTCCCCTCTGGATCCTCGATGCGGCCGAACCGGCCGGTCTCGGGATGATCCCATTCGTCGGGCCGGGTTTCCACCGCAATGCCGGCTGCCGCCAACTGGCCAATCAGGCCATCAAGATCGTCGACGCGGAAGTTGAGCATCCACTGCTTGGCAGCCGGAAAATAATCGGTGTCCGCCGCAAAGGGCGCAAACACCGTCAGGCCCGCCTCCTGGTTCCACAACCCGGTCACACCGAGATGCTGCTCATACCAGGCCGCGAGCGCCGCCTTGTCGATGGCGCGAAAAAACACGCCGCCAATACCCACAACGCCTGCCATCACTTTCTCCCTCAACGGATCAGGATTGCCCGGAAATCATTGACATTGGTGCCCGTCGGCCCGGTGACCAACAGGTCGCCAACGGCGGCAAAGGCACCATAGGCGTCATTGCTGGCGAGGGCCGCCAGCGGGTCGATGCCGGCATGGCGCATTCTTGTGGCCGAACTGCCATCACAGAACGCCCCGGCATTGTCCTCTGAGCCATCAATGCCATCCGTGTCCGCCGCCAGCGCCGAAATCCCATTCACCCCATCCAATGCAATGGCGAGCGCCAGCAGGAACTCGGCATTGCGCCCGCCCCGGCCGTTGCCGCGCAACGTCACCGTGGTTTCTCCGCCCGAAAGCAGCACGACCGGCTTGGCGAACGGGCGGTTGCGCTGGGCAATTTCACGAGCCATGGCGGCGTGAACGAGGGCCACGTCGCGCGCTTCCCCTTCCACCGAGTCCGAAAGGATTGCCGCTTCGACCCCCCGGCTCCGGGCGAGTTCGGCGACCTTTTCCAGCGACACCGCCGCCGACGCAATGGTGCGCACGGTGTGAGTTGCAAAGATGGGATCGCCGGGTAGCGGCGCGAGGTTTTCGTCACCCGCCAGCAGCAACGCCGCGGCGGGCGGCAATTGCAGGCCATAAAGCGTGGCATACTTCCGCGCCAGTTCGCGCGTTCCAGCCAGAGCGACCGTCGGGCCTGAAGCTACAATGGCTGGATCGTCTCCCGGCACATCGGACACGACGAGTGTCGCCACACGCGCAGGCGCCGCCAGTGCAGCCAGCCGCCCACCCTTGAGGGTCGAGAACTGGTTGCGGATCAGGTTCATCACCCCGATCGGGGCGCCTGAAGCCAGCAAAACGCGGTTGATGGCCTGCTCGTCATCCAGCGTCAGGCCCGGCGCAGGCGCCGGCAGCAGCGCCGAGCCGCCGCCCGAGATCAGCGCCACGACCAGATCGTCAGGGCCAAGCCCCGAAACTGTTTCGGCAATCCTCCGGGCTGCCAGAAAGCCCGCTTCGTCGGGCACCGGATGGGCGGCTTCCACGATCTCGATGCGCTCGCAGGGCGCGCCATAGCCATAGCGCGTGACGACCAGCCCCTTGAGCGGTCCGTCCCAAGCCGCTTCAAAAGCCTGCGCCATCTGGGCAGAAGCCTTGCCGGCCCCGACCACGACGGTGCGCCCCCGAGGCTTGGGCGGCAAGTTATCGCGAACCGCTAGAGCGGGTTGGGCCTGGGCAACGGCGTGCCCGAACCAGGCTTGGAGCAGGTCTCGATCCATAAGTGTGGCTTGTCATTCCTTGGGACGCTCGATAGCCACAACTTGGCGAAGCCCATCGTTACTGTCCAGCAGGCGCTACGCCCGCAGGCAGATATTCTATTCCCCGCGAGGATCTTATGGCTCCACGATATGCAATCTACTATGCGCCTGATGTGTCGGACCCGCTTTGGGCAAGAGCCAATCAGTGGCTTGGGCGCGATCCCGTCACCGGGAGCATGGTGCGCGAGCCCATCCCGCCGCTTGGCCGCGAGGAGCTCGACGGCCTCACGGTCTCGGCCCGCCGCTACGGCTTTCACGCCACCATCAAGGCGCCCATGGCGCTGGCCAGTGATGCCAGCGAAGCCGAGTTGCAGGATGCGCTGGCTCGCTTTGCGGCCGAGCACGCGCCGTTATACTTAGGGCGGCTCGAACTCGTTTCCTTGCACGGCTTTCTTGCGCTGATCCCGCAGGCAAACGAGGCTTTGCAGGATCTTGCGGCCCATGTGGTGGAAAGTTTCGAGCCCTTTCGCGCGCCGCTGTCGCTCAAGGATCAGGCCCGCCGCGCAGCGGCTGGGTTGACGCCACGGCAGCAGGAACTGCTCGGCGCCTATGGCTACCCTTATGTGTTTGAGGAATTTCAGTTTCACATGACCTTGACCGATCGGCTGGGTAAGGCCGATCACGACCGGGTCCTGGCTGCCGCCGAGGCGTGGTTTGCGCCCGTGCTGGCAACCTCAGTGCGGCTAGACCGGATTTGTCTTTTTGTTGAGCCCTCTCCAGGAGAGCCGTTCCGGCGAGCCACGGAATATCGGCTGCGCGACGGCGCGCTGGGCGTTTAACTCCGCGTATTGAACCGATCTTCGCTTGTCGCGTTGGAAGTTGTTGGAGCCGGGTTTCAGGAGCTTTTCGTGTCCAAAAACGGACTTTACGTCGTGATCGGCATTCTGCTGGTCGCAGTTCTTGCCTTCGGCATCTACATCTATCAGCAACAGACACGCCCCGGCATCGAGGTCAGGGTGGACGAACAAGGGATATCGATCGATGGCAACGGATAATCCGGATGCTGGCGAGGATCGCCGCGAAACCATAGCAGAGGTGATTGCCAGCGAGCTTGACCGGCAGGCGCATGACGGTGCCATTCGCGTCGATGTGCCGGCGCTGGCGGAAGCCATCGACGTCGCCATTGCCGCTGAACTCGATCCAACTCACGCCGCCGGAGCCGAACCAGTGCCGCTGGACGAGGGCAAGCGCCCCGAAGAGCTCAATTCCACCAATGATGGCTGAAACGGAGCTGGCGTCGCCAGCCCCTTAATCCCGTCAGTGGCCGTTGCCTTTATCAGCGCGCAAGGCCACTGACGCCGCGCGGCGTGCTGCTTCTATGGTTTCGAAATGCTGGCCATCGATGGCGAAGGCCGGCAGCCTGACCGCAACAAAGCGAAAGCCGCCGTTTTCAGGCACGACAATGCCCTGCGGCTCCCCGCCAACCTCGACAATGATGGGCCTGACGGTCTTGGCCCGGCCTAGATTCTTTTCCTGCATGGGTGGATGCTCCACTTGCGCGTCCGGTCAGCCCTTGGCTGGACCACAAACCCGCCAAGAGGCGGGGACGCTGGGCTTCTATCGATCTTGTGAGACAAACGAGTGACGAGCGGTCACATTCGTTTGGAGCGACAGGTCCCTTGCCAGCGTTTGGCGCGGCGGAGCAGTTTGGCTACGGTTACGGAACCAGCATGGATGGTGAAGGGTGTCGACGATGTCATCTTCATTCCTCTCCTGCGGCGTTGACCCGAAGCAGTCTGGCTGCAACACCAAAATAACGCAGCCGAGCCGGAAAAGCCAGCTACAGTGACCCTGCACAAGCTGGTTTAGGCGAAAAAGCCTGCTCAACTTTCGTCTTGGTCCGGGACGCCACGCGCGACGGACTTCCCTTAACCGGCTATCGGCGCTAAGGCGTTGAAAGGTCCGACGCGATCTGATGGGTGTCGGACGATAACAGCGCAGCCGGGAGCCCGCCCGGCTCGGAGGAAGTTGCAAGTGTCCGAGCACAACCTGCCTGCCCCTGTGCAGCCCAAGCGGGGCGTCAAGCCGTCCGGCAAGCCCACCCTCAAAACCATCGCACAAATGACCGGGCTGGCGGTCACCACCATCTCGCGCGCCCTCAACAATGCCCCCGAGTTGGCTCAGGACACCCGCGAGCGCGTGCAAAAGATCGCAGCCGAGATCGGCTACCTGCCTGATCGAGCGGCCCTACGCCTCAAGACCGGGCGCACCAATGTTCTTTCTTTGGTGCTCGAACCCGACGAGCAGATCTATGGCTTTGGCTCATCGATCGTTGCCGGGCTGACTGAAGCGATGCGCAACACGCCCTTCCATCTCATCATCACGCCATTGTTTCGCAATGTGCCCTCGATCGAGCCGATCCGGCATATCGTTCGCAATGGCATGGCCGATGGGGTGGTGTTTTCCAAGGTGGAAACCTTCGACGACCGCATCCGCTTCTTGCTGGATAACGATTTCCCCTTTGTCAGTCACGGCCGCTGCATGTGGCCCGAAGCGCATCCCTATGCCGATTTCGACAACGAGGCTTATGCCTATGGCGCCGTCAAGCGCCTGGTGCAGAAGGGGTGCCGCAAGGTTTCGATCGTGCTGCCCGACAGTGCGCTGACCTATACCGAACACCTCAAGACGGGAATGCTCCGCGCCGCCGGTGAGGCCGGCATCGAGTGCGAATTCGCGGCTGATGTCACCCTGGCCAGCCCGACCGACGCCATCCGCACTTATGTCATCAAGCGCGCCAAGCGGCCTAATCCTCCCGACGGCTATGTCGGAGCCTCCGAGCTTTCAGCCCTCGCCATAATCGGCGGCCTCAACGACAGCGGCCCCGTCGTGGGCCAAAGCGTGCATGTGGTGACCAAGCAAGCCTCCCCCCTCTTCGCCCAGTTTCAGCCCGGGGCCGAAACCGTGTTCGAGGACTTCAACAAAGCCGGCTTCAATCTGGGCTCGCTGCTGCTGCGGCGGATTGCGGGCGAGCCCGTCGAAGACCTGCACGCCCTCGACACACCCGTTTTCCCCTGGGCCGACGGCGCCTAGCCCTCGAGCGTTTCGCGCAGTTCCTCGAGTTCAAGCCATTGCTGCTCGGCGGTGTCGCGCCGGCTTTGGGCTGCGACCAGGGCCTTGGACTTTTCAGCAAATGCCGCGGGGTCGCGCGCATAAAGCTTGGGATCGTTCAGCGCCTGGTTGATCGCCTTGATCTCGGCCTCGAGCTTTTCGATGTCCTTGGGCAGGCTCTCGAGCGCATGCCGCTCCTTGAAGGAAAGCTTGCGCTTGCCGGTTGCCGCAGTCACCGGCGCCAGCGAGGTCTTGCCGGGGCGGTGGGTCGCCTTGGTTATGGGCGCGCGGGCATTAACCCCAGCGCCGCGCTGGATCACCATATCCGAATAGCCACCGGCATATTCGGTCCATATGCCATCCCCCTCGGCAATGATGATGGAGGTCGCAACCCGATCGAGGAAGTCCCGATCGTGGCTCACCACCACTACGGTGCCGGCATAGTCCGAAACCATTTCCTCGAGCAGATCGAGCGTTTCAAGGTCGAGATCGTTGGTCGGCTCGTCGAGCACGAGGAAGTTCGACGGCAGCGACAAGGCGCGCGCCAGGGCCACCCGGGCCCGCTCGCCGCCCGAAAGCTTGCCGATGGGCGTATTGGCCTGTTCGGGCGTGAACAGGAAGTCCTTCATATAGCCCACCACATGGCGCGGCTCGCCATTGATGTGGATGGTATCGCTACCCCCGCCGGTCAGGGCATCCTTGAGGCGCGTTTCGGGCTGCAGCTTGGCGCGGCCCTGGTCGAGCATCGCCATCTCGAGCGCCGCGCCCAGCTTGACGGTGCCGCTATCGGGCGGCAGAAGGCCGGTCAGCATCTTGATCAGCGTGGTCTTGCCCGCGCCGTTCGGCCCGACAATGCCAATCCGGTCGCCGCGCAACACGCGGGTGGAGAAATCGGCGACAATCACCCGATCGCCATAGGTCTTGCTGATATGCTCGGCTTCCGCCACCAGCGCACCCGAAGTGCGGCCCTCGGACACCTGCATGTTGACCGAACCCGTGACCCGCCGCTGCTCGCGACGGTTCTGGCGCAGCCCGGACAGGCGCTCGAGGCGCCCCACATTGCGCTTGCGGCGCGCCGTCACGCCATAGCGCAGCCAATGTTCTTCGCGCACGATCTGCCGGTCGAGCTTGTGGCGGTCGCGCTCTTCTTCCTCGAGCACTTCGTCGCGCCAGGCTTCAAACGCCGAGAAGCCCTTGTCCAGCCGCCGCGTCACCCCGCGATCGAGCCACACCGTGGCGCGGGTCAGGTCCGACAGGAAGCGACGGTCGTGGCTGATCAGCACCATGGCCGAGCGCATGGAGTTGAGTTCCTGCTGCAGCCATTCGATGGCCGGCAGGTCAAGATGGTTGGTGGGCTCGTCCAGCAGCAGGATATCTGGCTTTGGCGCCAAAACTCGCGCCAGCGCCGCCCGGCGTCCCTCGCCGCCAGAAAGGTTTTTCGGATTTTCCGTGCCGGTCAGCCCCAGCGATTCCAGTAGGTACTGGGCGCGATAAAGATCATCGCCCGGCCCAAGCCCCCCCTCGACATATTCGAGTGTAGTAGCAAAGGCCGACAGATCAGGCTCTTGCGGCAGGTAGCGCAAGGTGGCGCTGGGCTCAACGAAGCGAACGCCCCCATCATGCTGCACGTCGCCGGCCGCGATCTTGAGCAAGGTGGATTTGCCGGAGCCATTGCGTCCCACCAGCGCAATGCGCTGGCCCGGGGAAACAATCAGTTCGGCGCCCTCGAGGAGGCGCGTGCCGCCAAAGGTCAGTTGGATATTTTGTAGGGAAAGAAGCGGGGCAGCAGCCATAAGTCGTCCAAGCGTTTGGGCGCGATAAATCACGAAGATAGGGGCGGATCAATGCGAGACAAGCGCAAAGGGCCGGTCGGGACGCAAAGGTCCCAACCAGCCTAGATAAGGCAGCAGCGGGCCTGTTGCTAGGCTGGGCTGGCTTCCGGCTCGATTTCCTCGATCTCGTCGGCTTGACCGACTTCCTCGAGCATCTGCAAGCCAAGCCGCTCGCGGATCGAGCGCTTCTTGTGCGCCAGATCGGCGATGGTGTAGCCTTCCAGCACGGTGAAGAACGCACCCAGTGCTTCGCGCAGGGCTCCGTTCAGGTCGCATTCGCCGATCAGGGGACAATCGGCCCCTTCTTCAAAGCACTCTGCCAGGGCGAAATTTTCTTCCGTCAGCCGGATAGTTTCAAGCAGCGTGATCTGGTCAGCAGGTTTGCCCAGCGTAATGCCGCCCTTGCGCCCGCGCACGGTGCGCAGCAGGCCATTTTCGACCAGCGGCTTGATCAGCTTGAACAAAAACAGCTCGGAAATGGCATAAGCGCGGGCGATGTCGGCAACGCGGCTCAGACCCGGCTCGTTAACTGCACAGTAAACCAGTGTGCGGATGGCGTAGTTGGATTGACGCGTCAGTCTCAAGATCGACCTTTCTGTCCGCTCCTCTCGCGGAGCGCGGAGCGGCTGCATCGTTTGATCGCTGCACCTTATAACCATTCTAAAATGTGTCAACCAAACATGATGTCGCTATTCAACTTAGTTCACTGCCGCCATGCGCGGTCCTGCGCGAACCCCCTCATGCTGGGCAGGCGGAGCCACTTGCCCCGTTGCGCATTGAAGCGCTGAGGAGGACGGGGATGGCGCAGGTTTATCTGGATTGCGATGGCGTTCTGGCCGATTTCGACAAGGGGGCGGAGGCCATTTTCGGCATGTCGACGCGCGACTATGAACGCCGCCATGGCTTGGGCAAGTTTTGGAAGGCCCTAGCAACCGCGCCAGAGTTCTTCGCGCGGCTCGAACCCCTGCCTGACGCCATGGAGTTGTTCGACGCCGTCAAGCATCTCAACCCCATCATCCTCACCGGCCTGCCTCGGGGCAATTGGGCCGAGCCACAAAAGCGGCGCTGGGCCGAGCAGCATTTCCCCGGCGTGCCGGTGATCACCACCAGCGCCGCCCTCAAGCGCGAACATGCCCATCCCGGCGATGTGCTGGTGGACGACCGCGACAAGTACCGGCATCTCTGGGAAGAAGCCGGCGGCATTTTCGTACATCATCGCAGCGCCGCCCAGTCGATTGCCGAACTGCGCGAGCGCGGCTTTATCTGAGCTAGAACCGGCCGGGCAGCAATCGCACGCAAACCGGCGGGATGTCGGTCCAGCCCAGGCGAGCCAGGACTTCGTTGCTGTCGGCTGGCTTGCGCCCGGCGCCTCGGTCCAGCGACCAGGTGATGTGGTAGGTCCCCCCACCCGGCCGATCGCTCGTGCCGCCGATCCGCAGCACCAGGGCTTCCAAACCCACGCCGTCATCGGTCCGGCCGACGATGTCGCCAGTTCGTTCCACAGGGAGCGCTGCCCAGGCGGGCGCCCCAAATTGCAGCGTCACATGGTGGGCAACCACATCAGGATAAACCGGCACGAAGCGGGCCAGCAGGGCCATGCGCTCGGACGGCACCAGCGTCCAGCCAATCACCAAGGGTTTCTTGCGCATCAGTGCGACTACTCCGGTTTTTCCTGCCCTCGTCCGACTGTAGAAAAAAGCGAACGACTTGCGCTTCTGTAAGTTATGTCTGCAGCCACTCTTTTCCCCTCTAGAAACGAGCCCCCGTGCCCAAATCGCGCCAGCCCTTGATGGGCAATTATTTGCTACGGACCATGCCAGCAGACAGCTTTGCTGCGCTTTATCCTCATCTCAAATTTTTGCGCCTGCCCACCAACACGGTTCTGGCCGGAGCAGGACAGGCAGTGCAGTGCCACGTCTTTCTGGAAGCCGGGCTCGCTTCGGCTGTGGCGCGCAGCGGGGACAACCAGATGGTCGAAGCCGCCCATCTTGGCCGCGAGGCGATGATTGGCCATCAGGGCTTGCTTTCCGTGGGCACCAGTCCCTATGAAATTTCCATGCAGATCGAGGGCAGTGGCTGGCAGATCAGCGGCGAAGCGCTGCGCCGGACCATTGGCGGGCACCATGCCACCATGCAATTGCTGCTCCGCTTCGTGCACGCGCTTGAATTGCAGATCATCCATTCGGTGGTCGCCAATGCCCGCTACAGCGTGCACCAGCGCCTTGCGCGCTGGCTGTTGATGACCCATGACCGGCTCGATCGCAACGATCTGCCCCTCACCCATGAATTGCTGGCCACGCGGCTCGGCGTGCGCCGCGCCGGGATCACCGACGCATTGCACACGATCGAGGGGCTGGGCGCCATCCGGGCCACGCGCGGCAATGTGCAGGTGGTCTCCCGTGCGACGCTTGAAACAGTGGCCCAAGGCAGCTACGGCGTCCCGGAAGCTGAATATGAGCGCCTGATCGGGGTACCGCTGCGGCGCGGGCAGCTCGCTCAAGTTAGTGCCGATCGGTAGGGAACGCCCCCGCCCCACGAGGGTTGTTCTCCCATGACCACCCAACAGTCGAGTTAATCGATGACTATCATGTTGATCGCTGTAACCACTGCCGTTCTTGCAACCCTGACTGTTGCTGTCGACGGCGACTAGGGAGTTCAGTCATGACCAACCAAAATCCGCGCGGACCCGCTCAACCCATCGGCAAGGCGGTCGATGATGAGGATCCCAACTACAGCCCGGTTGCCGATCGTGCCCCCAAGCCGGCGGGGCCCCGTGGTGCCGCCGAACAGGCCGACAAGGACAATGAGCGCGCACAAAAAGGCGCACCATAAGGAACCGTTTGCGCGCTACTGACGTTGAGATGCAGCAGTGGCCAACTGCGACCTCCAAAGAATAGCAAGACCCAGAGCCATGCACACTGCTCTGGGTCTTTTTTTGCGCGCAGTTTGGCGCCCGGCAGCCGGGAGGCCGCGCGCAACACCGCTCAAGCGGGCTCGCTGGCCTTTTCGCGCGTTTTCCAGGTTTCGCCCGCCCATTCGCGCACGGTGATGACGATCATGCCGTCCTTGAAATCAATGAGGTTGTAGGCGTTAGGCTCACCGCGCAGGCGCGTTGAAATGGTAGAAGACGCCTGCGCCACCAAAATCGGCGCCACGGCCGATTTACGCAGCCCTGTAGGCGCCCCTGCCTTGACCGCACCAACCGCCTCGTGCTTGCGCACATAAGAGAGGTGGAAATGCCCCGATAACACCAGCCGCACGCCCAGACGCGAAAAGGTCTCGAGCGCCTCGTCGGCTCGCTTGACGATCCGGGCCTCGGTTTGCTGCATGGGCTGGGTGGGATAAAGCAGTGGATGGTGGGCAACGACCACGCGGATTGCATCGGGAGAGGCCTTGCTGAACCGCTCCTCAAGATGCTCCAGCTGATCGCGCGAAATGGTGCCATGGCCCCAGTTCCATTCCAGCCGCATGCGGCGAGACGTGCGCATACCCACAAAGGCGACACCATTGAGTTCCAGGAACGGCTCCAGCTCCTCAGCGATATAGCGGCGGTAAAGACCATAGGGGTTGAGGAACCGGCGTACCAGATTGATCGCCGGGACGTCGTGATTGCCGGGAACTGCAAAATAGGGCGCGCTCAGGGAATCGAGAAAAGCTCGCGCCGTAACGAACTCTTCCCGGCTGCCGACCTGAGCAAAATCGCCGCTCACCACTACCAGATCGGGCTGTTGCAATTCGATATCGGCCGCCAACCCTGCGGATATGCGTGTGTCATGCTTGCCGAAATGCAAGTCGGACAGATGGACGACCTTCATGGCGCCAGCCCCTCCTCCAGGGGGAGCGGAGCATCAGAGGGCGCCTCGGGGGCAGCCGGCGCCAGCACCGAAAGCGCCAGGGGCAGGATCTTGAAATGCAAGGGTGTCGAGAAGGTCTCGACCTCTCCGTCCAACATCACCTTGAGGGCCTTCTTGCGGGTTTCGATGGTCAATTCGTCAACGCTTTCAATGGTGAGAGCCTCATCGTCACGCCACCGTCCGAGCAACATGCGCGCCGTCAGGCGCGCCACATCTCCAAGATTGAGGTGCTTGATCACATAAAGCGTCAGGCTCCCACGATCCAGCCGGTTGCGGGCAAAGAACTTGCCGAACCCCTCCTCATAGGCATTGCTTGACACGGCAATGGACTGCACCCGCTCCACCCGCGCTTCGCCCGAGCGCGGCATGATGCGCACGGCCATGCGCCGTGCCCGCGCCAGGCGGCGAGTGAAATAGCGGAAAAAAGCGATCTTGGTGCCGATGCTCATGGTGCCGCGAATATGCTCGCGCCCAGCCGCTACCCCGGGGATGGTGCCGATGACGACCTTATGCAGGAAGGTTTGCCCGTTGATCTGCCCCACATCGATGCGGCGCAACTCGGCGGTTTGCAGCTGCTTGACCGCGTCGGGCACGGTGAGGGGCAAATGCAGGTCACGCGCCAGCAGGTTGACGGTCCCGAGCGGCAGGATGGCGAGGTTCTTGTCCGTCCCGACCAGCGCATGGGCGAGCGCCGTGATCGTGCCATCACCACCGGCGGCAACTATGGTATCGGCGGGGCTTTGCAGCGCCCGCTCGATGCGCTCCTTGAAGGGAGCGTCGCCGTCGGCGTCGATGGTGGCCTCCAGCCCCGCCTCGGCGAACATGGCCGCCAGCGTCTCACCCGTCGTGCCGGTTGCATGGGCCGTGCCGGCATTGGTGTTAAGGATCACGTGGAAATGTCGTTCGACCATCAGTGTCGCCCGCTGAAAGGAGGGGAATCGCTGTTACACAACGGTGAGAGCGCGCTATGGTTCAATGCAGCGGCGTCGCACCACAAGGCTCACCTGCGATTGTGGAACATCGCGACCTCCGGCGGCGTTGCTCGCCCACCAATAGAGGCAAACATGGCAAGATCGCTTTCCCAATTGTTGAACCTGCGCAGCGTCATCAACTTCGCTCGTGGGGAAGCGAGTGTGCTGGCTGGCGTCGCCGTGGTGAGCGGGCTCGTGCTGGCGTTTCTGTCACTGGCCGACCAGGTCAGCGAAGGCGATACCGAGGCTTTCGACACCGCCCTCCTGATGTTGTTCCGCACGCCCGACCCGAGCCATCAGTTGATCGGGCCGCTGTGGGTGCAGGAGATGATGCGCGACGTCACCGCGCTGGGCAGCTTCGCCTGCCTCGGGCTCCTTGTCGTGGGCGTGGCGATCTATCTGGTGCTGGCAGGCCTGCGCCATGCGGCCCTCCTCATGGTGGTGTGCGTGCTGAGCGGCACGGCGCTCAGCACCTTGCTCAAGATGGGTTACGACCGTCCCCGCCCCGATCTTGAATCTTTTACCCACCAGTTTACCTCGAGCTTTCCCAGCGGGCACTCGATGCTCTCGGCGGTGACCTACCTTTCGATCGGCGCGCTGTTGGCGCGGCTGGCACCAACACTGGCGCTCAAGATCTATGCCCTGAGCGCTGCGGTTTTCCTCACCCTCTTGGTCGGGTTCAGCCGGCTTTATCTTGGGGTGCATTTCCCCAGCGATATTCTAGCCGGCTGGTGCATTGGCGCCGCTTGGGCGCTGCTCTGGAGCGTTATTGCCATCTGGCTGCAAAAGCGGGGGCATGTCGAGCAACCCCCCGCTGAAACCTTGAGCGACCGGACCGCTTAGGGGCCGCCGGCCACCGACCCGAGCACGGCCATCACCAGATCATCGAGATTGACGTCGCCTTCGACGCGCAGCCGATCGTCCTGGGCGGTGACTTTGAGCTTGTCAGGCTGGTTGCTGGCCTGGCGCTGCAATTCGCCGATAATGGTTTCGCGCAATTTGTCTTCAATCATCTCTGCCTCCTGGTTGTGCACCATTAAGCCGAGGCAAAGGGCGGGGTTCCCTCGCCGTCTTAGTTAAAGACGCGTCGCGGCTGGAACTGGCCGAATTGCACCGAGCCAGTGGCAATGGCCCGACCGCCATGGCTGGCCCAGGCTTCATCCAGCGTGACCGGGGCGCGTGCGCCAGTCAGCAGCACCGCATTGCCGTGGCGCACCGCATTGGCCTGCAGCGCATCGAGCCGCAGCTCGGGCAGCTCCACCAGCCCCGCCGCAACCGGCAGCAGCATGGCGTCGCGCGCCTCCGGCTCAACCGCTTCGAGCTGCTCGATGGTGATGGCGTCAGCATCGGTGAAGGGCCCGACGGCCGCGCGGTGCAGCATACCCACATGGCCCCGCGTGCCCAGAGCTTCGGCGATGTCACGCGCGAGCGAGCGTACATAGGTCCCCTTGCCGCAGGTTACCTCCAGCACCGAGCGTTCCGCGCTATGCTCCATCAGCTCGATAGTATCGATCTGCACAGGGCGAGGCGCCAGTTCCACCGCTTCGCCAGCACGCGCAAGGTCATAGGCGCGCTCGCCATCGATCTTGAGCGCCGAAAAAATTGGCGGGCGCTGCAGCAATTCGCCGGTGAACCGGGGCAGCACCGCACTCAGCTCGGCCTCGGACGGCCGATGCTCCGACTGGGCCACGACCGTGCCTTCGGCATCGTCCGTGGTTGTCGCCGTGCCCCACTGAATGGCAAAGCGATAGCGCTTGGTGCCGTCCTGCACCTGCGGCACCGCCTTGGTGGCTTCCCCTAAGGCGATAGGCAAGATGCCGGTCGCGAGGGGATCAAGCGTGCCGGCATGGCCAGCCTTGGCCGCGCTGAACAGCCAGCGCACCTTGCCGACGGCCTGGGTGGAGGTCATGTCGAATGGCTTGTTGAGCACCACCCAACCCGAAACGGGGCGCTTGACGCGCTTGGGGGCACTCACGCTTGCGTATCGTCCTCGTCGTCCTCGCCGGCCTTGAGGTCGCGCTGCACGCGATCCGAGCGCAGCAGCGCATCGATCCGGCTGGCTTCCTCGAAGGTTTCGTCGACGAAAAAGCGCAGCTCGGGCGCAAATTTCATGTTGATCTGCGGCGCCACCTGGCCGCGGATGAACTTGCGATGCCGGTTCAGCGCCGCCACGATTTCCTCGGCATGCTCGCCGCCCAGCGGCATCACATATGCATTGGCGATCTTGAGATCATTGCTCATGCGCACTTCGGGCACGGTGATCACCGCGCCATGCAGTGCATCGTCTTCCACATCGCCGCGCGCGAAAATGGCGGCCAGCGCGTGCCGCACCAGTTCGCCGACGCGCAACATGCGCTGGGTTGGCCCGAGGGGTTTTTGGTCTCTGCTCATTGCGGCCCCATAGGCCCTCACCGGTTGCTAGTCAACGCCCCACGGCAGCGCGCCCGCTTACGCGCTGGCGACACGAGCGGGTTTGGGCACGCCATCGGGCAGCACGCGATGGGGCGGCTGGTGGCCATCCATGAAGGCGCGGATATTGACGATCACCGTTTCTCCCATCTCCACCCGCGCTTCGATCGTCGCGGAGGCCATGTGGGCGGTTAGAACGACCTTGTTGTTTTCCGCCAGCGCCAGGAGCTTGGGATTGATGCCCTGGCGATGCTCGAACACATCAAGCGCGGCCCCGCTCAAATGGCCCGCTTCGATCGCCGCCACCAGCGCTGCTTCGTCCACAAGTTCAGGTCGCGACACATTGACCACGAAACTGCCCGCGCGCATCCGCCCGAGCCGCTCGGCGCCCAGGATCTGGAGCGTTTCGCGCGTCAGCGGCGTATGGAGCGAGACAATATCGACCGCCTCGAGCATGGCATCGAGATCGGGCCAAAAGGTTGCGCCCAGCGGCGTTTCGAGGCCCGGCGGACGCCGGTTGCGCGACCAATAATGGATATTGAGCCCAAAGGCGCGGGCGCGCTGCGCCACCGCGGTGCCGATGCGCCCCATCCCGACGATCCCCAGCGCCTTGCCGCGCAGGCGGTGCCCCAGCATGGAGGTCGGGGACCAGCCCGCCCAGGCGCGATCGCGCATCAGCATCTGGGTGCCTTCCACTAGCCGGCGCGGCAGCGCCAGCATCAGCGCCATGGCCATGTCAGCGGTGTCATCGGTCAGGACGCTTGGGGTATTGGTGACGGTGAGCCCGGCGGCCCAGGCTGCTTCCACATCGATATTGTCCACGCCATTGCCGAACTGGGCGATCATGCGCACCGAAGGGGGCAGTGCGGCAATCAGCGACGCATCGATCCGGTCGGTGATGGAGCATACCAGCACATCCTTGCCGATGCAGCCTTCGGCGATGTCGGCGGGCGCGAGAATGCCATCGGCCTCGTTGACGTCGGTCTCGAACAATGTCGCCATACGCGCCTCGATCGCTTCGGGCAGGCGGCGGGTAACGAGGACTTTGGGTTTCGTGCCGGTCATGCAGTCCCGATGCGTGGCGGAGGACAAGGCCTTCCGTTTTCAGCGACCATTAAGGATCATGCCTTAGTGATAGGACAAATGTATTCTTTGTGCAAAGTCATGTTTAGCGTGTTCCGCAGCGCAATGCGGTCCCGTGCCCGTTTGGCACTTGTTCCAATTCTGGCAGCGCTGCTGGCGCTGCCGGGCTCCCTCACGCCGGTCCAGGCCTGGGCGCAGGCCGACAATCCCAGCGGTTTGCCCCTGCCCCGCTTTGCCAGCACGCGCTCGACGCCCATCAATGTGCGCGTCGGCCCCGGCACCAAATACGACATCGCCTGGATCTACCGGCAGTCCGGCATTCCCGTGGAAATCGTGCAGGAGTTCGATACCTGGCGCAAGATCCGCGACCAGGATGGCGACGAGGGCTGGGTGCACCAGAACCTGCTGTCAGGCAATCGCGCCGGTTATGTCGCGCCGGTCGTCGCCAATGGCGAGATCGCGCTGCGCTCGGGCATGAACGACGATTCGGGCGTGCGCGCTCGACTTGGCGCGGGCCTGCGCGTCCAGATCAAGGAATGCGATGGCACCTGGTGCGAAGTCAGCGCCGCCGGCGGCGACGGGCAGCGCACCGCGACCTATTCGGGCTTCTTGCACCAGGAGGAAATCTGGGGCGTCTACCCCGACGAAGTGTTCAACTAGCCCGCTTGGGCCTCGAGCTCGGCGCATTGGCGGACCAGCCGGACCGCCCTGGTTTGCTTGGGGCAGGACGCACAAAGCCGGTCCGGCCACACCAGGTAATCAAGGCAACAGCCCTTGCGCGCCAGCACCAGCTTTTGGCGCCCATCCGGCAGCACCACGGGCTCCAGCGTTCCCTGCCCGACCAGATCCAGTGCCGCAAGCCAGCTCTGTGCATGGCGGCTGATCTCGTCGGGCGAAATCCCCGGCCGCATCCGTTCCAGCAGCGCCACGACCCCCAGCACCCGCGCGGCGAGCAAACGTTGCGCCGGCACGGGCTTGAAGCGCACGATCGCGTTGATTTCCTCGAGGAGTGTTTCGGCCGTGGCTCTCAGGTCCGCCGCGGCCCAGCCGATCATGGCCTCGACCTCGCCCTGCCGCTGCGGCCCGGGTGGCAGGCGAAAGCCGTTGATGTCGAGCATCTGCCGGCATTGCGACATCGCGCGGAGATCGGGGACGCCGCCATGGGCATGCACGGCGATCACCGCCAGGTAAGCCGGCTGCCACAACAGATTGGTCCACAGCCGCACCGCCCAGAAGGCGGGCCCACCCGCCGGATAGGCTTGCGCCAGCGCGTCGTAGAGGTCGCGCAGCATGGGGCCGTTATCGAGCCCGTGCCGGTACCAACCCGGCTTGTGGCTCCCGGGCGCACCCTTGAGAAAGCCGGTGACCTCGACCGCCCTGGCCAGGAGCCGGGTTAGCGCGATATCGGCATCATTGGGCGGAAACAAAAACGAACGGGCGGTCACTGGGAGGGTCCGGAACAAGCAGGGCTTAACCTATCGCGCTCCGCGGCCCGCTGCAAAGTCGGCGCGCGGCGCAGATTGACCCACCCCTCAGCGTCCTATCTATTCTGACGCGAGGAGCTCAGCCGTGATCGATTCAGCGGGCAACAATTGCCGTCAGGACCAAAGGTCGCGGATCGCACGGCCCATCCGGGCGTTGCCTCAGTGTGCGCCCCTTGCCGCAATCGCCCCCTTCCTCCTAGCCGGGATCCAGCGATGACTGAGCCCTCCGCCCGCATCGAGCCGATCGTCACTGCGCGTGGCTTGCGCAAGAAGTTTGGCCGCAAGGAGATCCTGCATGGGCTTGATTTCGATATTCCGGCGGGCCGGATCTATGGCCTGATCGGCCATAATGGGGCGGGCAAGACCACGACGCTCAATGCCATGCTTGGCCTAACCGATTGCCGTGGCACCATCCGGGTTCTCGGCCTTGATCCTTTTGCCCACCGAGCCCGCCTCATGCGCGACGTCGCCTTCATCTCCGATGTGGCGAGCCTGCCCCGCTTCTTGCGGGTGCGCGAACTGTTTTCGCTGGTGGCCAGCATCCACCCCAATTTCTCACCCGCCAAGGCGCAGAGCTTCCTTGAGGGCACCGATCTTAAGCCGGAGCTCAAGATCAAGAACCTCTCCAAGGGCATGCTGGCCCAGCTGCATCTGGCGGTCGTCATGGCCATCGACGCCAAGCTCCTCGTCCTCGACGAGCCCACCCTTGGCCTCGACATCACCTATCGCAAGCGCTTCTACCGCCGGCTGCTCGACGACTACATGACCGGCGAGCGCACGCTCATCATCACCACCCACCAGGTCGATGAGATCGAGTTCATGCTCACCGATGTGATGTTCATCCGCGATGGCGCCCTGATCCTGCACCAACCCATGGCTGATGTGGCGCAGAATTTCATCCAGCTGGTCAGCAATGATCCCGAGAACCAGGCCGTCGCCCGCGGCCTTGGCCCGGTCTACGAGGAAACCCGCTTCGGCCAAACGGTGATGATCTTTGACCATGTGCCGCGCGAGCAGCTCGAGGGCTTGGGCGTGCTGTCGACCCCTACATTGTCCGATCTCTTCGTCGCCCTGATGCAGCGACCCACCGCCAATGCGGAGCCAGTCCCATGAAGGCCTTTGCTGCCCTGATCTGGCGCGAGTTCCTCGAACATCGCGGCGCTTTCCTTTATGGCCCGCTTCTCTTGGTGGCGGTCCTGCTCGGCTCGACCATTCTCGCCTTCACCGTTGGGCGCATCGATATGCGCTTTTCGGGCGCCCTGTTCACCGCCGCGCCCATGCGCATCTATGAGTGGGGCTTTCTGGGCTTCGCCTTTGCCTGGTTGCTCTACCTCTTGGCGACGCTGTTCTTTTACTGCGCCGACAGCTTTGCCGCCGACAAACGCAACAATGCCATGCTGTTCTGGAAGTCGATGCCGGTGAGCGATTTCACGGTGCTGCTGTCCAAGCTGACCGCCGCGATCACCATCTTCCCCGCCATCATCTACCTCATTGCCCTCCTCAGCGGCCTGCTGCTGTTTGGCGTTGCCGTATCCACCTCTGCCATGAATGGCGGGGGTGGCTATGCGCTGCTTGGCAATGTGGCCGGGGTTTATGGCCAGATCGCCGCCAGCCTTCTCGTCGTTCTGGTGGTGGGCCTCTTGTGGTACCTGCCCTTCATGGCCTTTGTCGGCGCCCTGGCTGCCGTGGTCGGGCGCTGGGCCATTCCCCTGTCGCTGCTGTTCCCCTCCATTCTCTCCACCCTCGAATGGGTGGTGTTTGGCGGTGGCTGGCAGCCGCTCAGCACCCGCACCTGGGAATATCTGCAATACCGCGCCGACTTCCCGTTGACGCAAGGCTATATCGAGGCCTGGACCACCACCGCCGCGACCTTCAGCTTTGTCGACTTCGCCACTGACCTCGTCGCACGCATCAGCTGGACCCAGATCGGGATCGGCGTCGTGCTCGCCCTCGTCTTGGTGTTTTTTGCCAGCCAGTATCGCCGCCGCGGCATTGGCGAGTAGCGCTCGGCGCACAGCATGGCGGAACCGGCGCCCGCGACCGGGGTTACCTTGTGCAACCCCAAGCGGAGGCGACCATCATGCTGGATCCCAAGGATTTGCTGGGCGGTGCCGAGCGAGGCCGCCTGTCTGTCGACCTGCCCCATGAAGTGGCGGCCTTTGCCAGCCGGCATGGCCTGTCTATCGATGAGGCGCGCGAAATTCTGGCGCGCACCGGGGATCGCGAAGATCCCGACGCCGCCGCCGAACGTCACAAGCGCCCCCTTTGATCCCCACGAGTGTGCCCATGCAGCCCCATCCCGACCACAGCCCCATCCCCGATCTTGATGCCGACCTGCTGCCGGGCATTGACCGTTTCGTGGCCGATCATAGCCAGACCTCGGCCGGCCAGCTCAGCCGCAATGATGCGATCAACCGCATCCTGCGCGACTGGCTGCAGCGCGAGGGCTATATCGAGCCTGACAACGAGTCCCGGGATTTCGACGATCCCAGCCACTAGAGCCGGGTGGCGCGCCGTGCCATGCTAGCCCCAAAGCTTGGTGGGGAGGCTGCGCAATGAGCCCGTCCGAACAACTCGACCACTTGATTGCCGAACTCGGCGACTGGCGCGGTGACCTGCTCGCCCGCGCGCGGCGCGCCATTCTCGCCGCCGATCCCGCGATCATCGAGGAATGGAAATACCGGGGCAGCCCCGTCTGGTCCGCCAATGGGCAGCTGGTGGTGGGCAATGCCCACAAGGACAAGGTCAAGCTCACCTTCTCGCATGGCGCCAAGCTCGATGATCCCGATGGATTGTTCAATGCCGGGCTCGAGGGCAATCTCTGGCGCGCTATTGACCTCTTCCAGGACAGCCCGCTCGACGAATCCGCCCTCACCCAGCTGGTCGCCAGGGCCGTCGCCTATAATCGCGCCCGGCAAGCGCCCAAGCCGCGCCAGGGTAAAACTGCGCCTCCCACCCCCTAAACCCCGCCGGTCAGGGCCGCGGCGCGGGATCGCTGGGGCTGGTGAGACCCGGATCGGCGGCGACCGGGTCGGGCTGGTTTGACCCTTGGCTGAATACCAGCAGGGCCACGACCACAATGGCAGCAACGATCAGTCCGGCAATCCATTTACGATCCAAGGCAGGCTCCTCCACTCGCGCTGCACCCCAACGGACGGCCGGGCATTTGGCTCCGCTCCTCACGCCTATTGCAAATGATTTGCAATTGCACTACCTTCCGAAGGGTCAACTGAAACATGCCTGGGATGCCTATGCCTCGCTATCTTCTTTCCGCGCTGCTTGCCGTTGCCACGCTTTGTTCCACCCTGCCCGCCCAGGCACAGGATCGGTTCAAGGCCGTCACCTCCTTCACCATCATTGCCGATATGGCCCGCAATGTTGCGGGCGACGCTGCCGAAGTGGTTTCCATCACCAAGCCCGGGGCCGAGATCCACAACTACCAGCCGACCCCGGGCGACCTCGTGGGCGCGCAGGACGCCGATCTCATCTTGTGGAACGGGCTTAATCTCGAGCAATGGTTCGAGCAGTTCCTGGGCAATTTGCCCGATGTCCCTAGCGTCGTGGTCAGCGAAGGCATCGAGCCCATCGGCATTGGCCAGGGCCCCTACCAGGGCAAGCCCAATCCCCATGCTTGGATGTCGCCCACTGACGCGCTGACCTATGTTGCCAATATCCGGGACGCCTTTGTGGAGCACGATCCGGCCAATGCTGAAACCTACAAGGCCAATGCCGAGGCTTATTCGGCCAAGATCCGTGCCTCGATCGATCCACTGCGTGCCCAGATCGAGGCTATCCCCGAAGAGCGGCGCTGGCTCGTGTCCTCGGAAGGCGCCTTCTCCTATCTCGCCCGCGACCTGGGCCTCAAGGAGCTCTATCTCTGGCCCATCAATGCCGATCAGCAGGGCACGCCCCAGCAGGTGCGCCGCGTGATCGACACCGTGCGCGCCAACAACATCCCCGCAGTGTTCTCTGAATCCACCGTCTCGCCCCGGCCGGCCGAGCAGGTGGCGCGCGAAACTGGCGCCCATTATGGCGGCGTGCTTTATGTGGACTCGCTGTCGGACCCCGATGGCCCCGTGCCGACCTTTCTTGATCTTCTTGCCGTAACCACATCCACCATCGTTGCGGGGTTGCGCCCTTGAATGCCCTTGTCGAACCCGGCCTCGAGGTCGCCGATGTGACCGTTGCTTATCGCAACGGCCATACCGCCCTGCGCCATGCCAGCTTTGCCATTCCACGCGGCACCATCACCGCGCTTGTGGGTGTCAACGGCTCGGGCAAATCCACCCTGTTCAAGGCCATTATGGGCTTTGTGCCGCTCAGCACCGGTTCGGTCAGCATTCTGGGCCTGTCTGGCAAGGCAGCGCTCAAGCGCAACCTCGTCGCCTATGTGCCTCAAAGCGAGGATGTGGACTGGAACTTCCCGGTGCTGGTGGAAGACGTGGTGATGATGGGGCGCTTCGGGCATATGAACATGCTCCGCATCCCCCGCGCCGTTGACCACCAGATGGTCACCTCCGCCCTTGAGCGCGTCGACATGCTTCCCTTCCGCAAGCGCCAAATCGGCGAGCTATCGGGCGGCCAGCGCAAGCGCGTCTTCCTCGCCCGGGCCCTCGCGCAAGAGTCGGCGGTGATCCTGCTCGACGAGCCGTTCACCGGCGTGGACGTCAAGACCGAGGACGCCATCATCGCCCTGCTCAGCGCGCTCCGGGACGAAGGCAAGGTGATGCTGGTTTCAACCCACAATCTGGGCTCGGTGCCTGAATTCTGCGACCGCACTGTGCTGGTCAAGGGCACCGTCCTCGCCCATGGCCCCACTCCCGAGATCTTCACCCGCGAAAATCTCGAACTCACCTTTGGCGGCGCCCTGCGCCATTTCGTGCTCGCCGGGCAGGGCCTGCATGCCGATGACGATCCGCGCCAGGTCTCGGTGCTCACCGACGATGAGCGGCCACTCGTCATGTATGGCGAAAAGGGCAAGATGACCACGCAGCAATCGGGTGCCGAGCCATGATCGAAGCGCTGCTGCAGCCCTTTACCTACAACTACATGATCAATGCTATGTGGGTGTCGGCGCTGGTCGGCGGCGTTTGCGCTTTTCTGTCGGCCTATCTGATGCTCAAGGGCTGGAGTCTCATCGGCGACGCGCTTTCGCACTCCATCGTGCCCGGTGTCGCGGGCGCCTATATGCTGGGCCTGCCCTTTTCACTCGGGGCGTTCCTGTCGGGCGGTCTGGCGGCCGGCGCCATGCTGTTTCTCACCCAGCGCACCAAGCTCAAGGAAGATGCGGTGATCGGGCTGATCTTCACCGGCTTTTTCGGGCTGGGGCTCTTCATGATTTCGCTCTCGCCCACCTCGGTCAATATCCAGACCATCGTCATGGGCAATATCCTGGCCGTCACGCCCAACGAAACCCTGCAGTTGGTGATCATTTCCTTGGTGACGCTGGGCGTCATGCTCCTCCTCTGGAAGGATCTGATGGTCACGTTCTTCGATGAATCCCATGCCCGCTCCATCGGGCTCAACCCGCCGCTGCTCAAGGTCATCTTTTTTACCGTGCTCAGTGCCTCCACGGTCGCGGCCATGCAAACCGTGGGCGCCTTCCTCGTCATCGCCATGGTCGTCACCCCCGGCGCCACCGCCTATCTCCTGGCCGACCGGTTCGGGCGCGTCATCACCATCGCCGTCCTTGTAGGAACGCTGTCGAGCCTTGCCGGCGCCTATCTCTCGTTCTTCCTCGATGGCGCCACCGGCGGCGTGATCGTGTGCCTGCAGACCATCGTGTTCCTGCTGGCCTTTGTGTTCGCCCCCAAGCACGGCATTCTCGCCAATCGCCGTCGCGCGGCGCGGGAGATCGCGCAATGAGCGATTTCTGGCTTTACGCCCTGTGGCCCTTCAGCTTTCCGTTCATGACCAACGCCATGCTGATTGCGGTGCTGGTTGCCGTGCCCACGGCGCTCCTGTCCTGTTTTCTGGTGCTCAAGGGCTGGTCGCTGATGGGCGACGCGATTTCCCACGCCGTGCTCCCCGGCGTCGTGCTCGCCTATATCATTGGCCTGCCCTTTGGGGTCGGTGCCTTTATCGCGGGCATGGGCTGCGCCCTTTCGGTCGGCTTTCTGACTGAGCATAGCCGCATCAAGGAAGACACTGTGATGGGCGTGGTCTTTGCCGGTCTCTTTGGCCTCGGCATCGTGCTCTACACCGCCATCCAAACCGATGTGCATCTCGACCACATCCTCTTCGGCGATATCCTGGGTGTAGATGGCGGCGATCTGGCGCTGTCGGGGATCATCGCGGTCCTTGTTTGTGGCGTGCTCGCCGCCAAATGGCGCGACTTTCTCCTGTTCACCTTCGATCCCCAGCAGGCCGGCGCTATCGGCTTGCCCGTGCGCGCCCTGCATTACGGGCTGCTGGTGCTGCTTTCCCTCACTATTGTCGCCGCCCTTTCGGCAGTGGGCATCGTGCTGGTGGTCGCCATGCTGGTGGGCCCCGGTGCCATCGCCTTCCTGTTGTCCAAGCGCTTTGGTCCAATGATGCTGCTGGCCACGGCTATTTCCGTGAGTTGCTCGCTCCTGGGCATTTATCTCAGCTTCTTCATCGACTCCGCCCCCGCTCCCACGATCGTGCTGCTGCTCAGCGGCGTCTTTGTAGCAACCTTCATCTGGACCACGCGTCGCCCCGCGCCGCTGCCGGTTTGACCCCGGGGCATATCCCCGCGCCGATCACCTGTGATGGCGTGGGGCCCTTTCGCAACGCCTGTCCCCCTCTCCCGTTAACCTACCGGCAAACAGCCCAAGGGAAGAGGAGAAACATTCATGTTCAAGCGCACCACCGCATTGGTTTTGTTGACGGCGGGCCTCTGCAGCCCCGCTTTGGCGCAGGCCCAGCAGATCAACGGCGTCGACGTTCCCGCCGATCAGTTGGGTGCGGTGCAGGCCCGTTGCGACGAGTTGTCCAACAACAATGCGCCCGCGGGCACCGGCCAGGCGAGCGCCGCCACATCAGCGGCCACCCCCGACGCTACGGCGGGCACCAACCCCTCGGCCCCTTCGATCGGCGGCACCTCGCCCCTGGGCGGCAATGACGGAGCGACCGACGCCTCCAACAGCAATGCTGCAGGCTCGGTTGCCGATCCAGCCACCCCCGCTGCCCCGGCGACCAGCGTTGACCTTGCCAGCATCGATATTGAAGCGTGTCAGGCTGGCGGCTTCACCACTGGCGCGGCTTCCAATTCGGCGGCTCCGGAAACGCCCGCTGCAACAACCACCAATTCCGGCGCGTCCGCTGCCCCCACGACCAATTAGCCTTTGCTGGCGCGCGGCAGGTCCGCGCGCCAGTTCGTTTCCCCGTTTGACCACCACCCACAATGCTGGCGGGGCGTCACCCAAAGCGCTAGCTTGCGCCCGATTCTGGGGACCAACGCATGAGCGCCGCACGACTTGCCACCAACCATTCGCCTTGCCGGTATGAGCGCTGAAGCCTCGTGAGTGCGCCACCCATTGTCTCGTTCTGGCATGGCCCCATTGGCTGGCTCGAGCGATTGTCGATCACCTCGTTTTTGCGGCACGGCCATTCCGTCGCCGTTTACAGCTTTGATCCGCTGGAGCTGCCTCCGGGCGCCGAGCGGCGCGACGCCGCCGAAATCCTCGCGCGCGAAGCGCTCGTGTTCTACAAGGACCGCGGCACACCGGCGGTATTTTCCGACCGCTTCCGGCTCGAACTTCTGCGCGCCGGGCGCGGCATCTATGCCGATCTGGACGTTTATTGCGTGCGCCCCTTCCCGGAGAACCCCGACTACCTGATGGGGTGGGAGCGCCCCGGCTCGATCAACAATGCCGTGCTGCATATTCCCGCCGACGCCCCGCTCCTGGGGGATCTTCTGGGCATATTCGAGCCGCATGATCGGCCGCTACTCGAGCCCCACCTACCCTTGGGCCGGCGACTCGAAGTAGCGGCGCGGCGCCTGCTCGGGCAAAAAGTGCTGCCCCACCAGATGCAGTTCGGCGCCACGGGACCTTTTGCGCTTACCCATTTCATGGCCAAGCGCGATCTGCTCGACTGGGTGCAGCCCCAGCCGGTGTTTTATCCTCTCGCCTATGAGCAGATCCCGGCCCTGATGCAGCCCGGCAGCAGCGTCGGCCCGGCGCTCCGTCCCGAAACCCTCAGCATCCACCTCTGGCGTTCGCAGCTGACCAATCGCGGCCGCGCCGCCCTGCCCGCACCGCCTCCCGGGAGCGCCATGCGCCAGCTCTGCGACCGCGAAGGCATCACGCTGGACTAAGAGAAGGCCGCTGTCGCTCCCCGGAACTCGCTGTCATCCCGGCCTCGAGCCGGGATCCATCCTGAGATCCCGTCACAGCGCCCGATCGAGGGCTGCAGCGCCTAACGCCCCAGTTTCTTCAACCACCAGCGCTTCCAGCGGTGCCGGGCGAAGCGGTAAAACAGCTCATTGCCCATCACATGCCGGTAGAGCCGCCCAAAGGCCACCCAGTGGAACATGCCGGCAAAGATGCCCCAGGGTTTGGCTTCCCCGGTATAGTGCAGAATGGCGGGGTCGAGCCCTTCATGGGCGTGGCGCGCATCGATCGTGTTCCAGCGCCAGGGCAGTTGCAGCCAGCGCCGCTTGAACACCAGGTTCAAGAAATCCTGGTCATAATAGATGCGCTCCATCACGCCCTCGCGCAGCGCCACTTCGAGCTGGCCCAGGATGTCGGCGTCGCGCCATTGGACGACATCGATCAGCACCAGCCCGGCATTGAAATAGGGATCGGCGGGATCAAGAATATCGCGATTGGCCTTGAGGTCACGCCCCCCGGTGATGAAGGCGCCCATCGTGTCGCGCACCGCCGCGATGGGATGGCCCAGCATGTCCATTTCCACCAGCTTTTCGATGGCGTCGCGCACCAGCATGTCGCAATCGAGATACAGCACCCGCTCCACCCCAGCCGGCAGCAGGCGATCGATCATCAGCCGGGCATAAACAATGTTGGACAGTCGCTTGTTGAGCGGCATGCGCGCTGCCACATCGGCGAACAAGGGGGAAGCGTCGAGGTCATACCATTCGAGCCGCGCCCCGAACTCGCTCTCAATGGCGAGCAGGTCCTCCTCGTGCTCCACCGTGAGCGTGCGATGGAACAGGTGAAACACCAAGTCGCTGCGTCGATGGGTGAACAGGCACACCGAGCGCATCGTGGCATAGGCCGGCGCCCAAAAATTGTCGTCAAAGGTCAGCGCGATATGGATGGGGCGGTCGCTCAAGGGAAACTCTCTTTAGGCCGGCTGGCGAGCACCGCAATCAGCGACAGCAGCACGGTGTAAACCAGCGTTTGGGCCAACACGCCGAACATGGCGTTGGTCAGCCCCATGCCCGCATAGCCGACGCTGGCGACCAGCGCCAGATAGAGCGCTGGTGCGCGCTGCGACCCTTGGGCGCGCCAGGCGCCGGCAAACGGCGCGAGGAGGATCAAGCCATAGGAGAGCAGGCCCAAAAGGCCCCCTGAAACCGCAAAGTCGGCGATGTCATTGTGCAGATGGTCGTATTTGGGAAACCGCGCCCCTGGAGGGGCAAACTGGGCTGCGGCCTCCATGAAGTGCCCCAGCCCGTGCCCCCAGACCGGCGAGGCCATGAAGGCCGCCAAAGCGCTGCGATACATGATGAGGCGCTGGCTGGTGGAATCGTCGCCAGGCTCGCCCGAACGGAACAGCGACACGATCTCGCCAAAGGGCCCCGTGCGCTCGATCCAGCCGGTGCCGATCAGCACGGCAAATACCAGCAGCGCGGCAACTGCACCACACCCGATCAGCAGCCAGGCGCGCCGGCGCGGCAGATAATGCACCGCGGCACCGGCAAGCGCGGCCATGCTCATGGGCACAAAGGCCACCAGCGGCCCGCGCGAGCCGGAAAACCAGATCGCCAGCAGCGCCGCGAGCGGGCCGAGCAGGAATACTGCCCGCCAACGCCATCGGCTCAACACCCCCACTGCCGCGACAAAGCCCAAAGTCAGCGCCAGGTCGGCCAGGTGGATGGGGTTGTTGACCAGCACCCCCCCGCGCGGCTCGCCCATGACAAAGACGTCGAATCCCGCGACCACCGCTCCTGCGATAGCGCCCAGCAACGCCAGCGTCCCGACCGCCGTTAGGGTCAGGCGCGCGCCCAATTGCTCAACCAGGGCAGCATGCGGCGCGGCCAGAAACAGGGGCACAAGAAAAATGATGGCACCAAACGACATCGGCTCGCGTGCGGAACCCGCAATGGCCAGCAGCATCAAGCCGCCGGCGACCAGCGGCAGCCAGGTCGCTGGCTGCCCAAGCGCCCCGCGCCCTTCGGCCGTGGGCAGCAAGGTCAAGCCCACCCCCATCAGCACCAGGGTGAGCATATTGGCGGCCCCCGGCGCTAGCGTCGGCAGGGTCAGCCCGCAAACCAGGGCGCACCATGCCAGCATGGTAAGGGTTGATCGAAGCAAGCGCAGGTCCTGGGCTGAGTGGCTGGGGCGACCATGGTCGCTGCCGCCCCGGCCGTCAACCGGCGCTCACCCCCTGACCACATGAGTGTGGCTTTCGCGCCCCGCTTGACGCGCCGCAATTCTGCAACTAAAGAAGTTACATGAAAAGATCCAGTCGCCTTTCCGTTGCCCTTCATGCCCTTGTGCATCTGCACGCCCAGCCCGAGGACGCGCTGACCTCAGGGGTTCTGGCGGTGTGCCTGCAAACCAATCCAGTGGTGGTCCGCCGTGTGCTCGGCAGCCTGCGCGAAGCGGGTTTGGTGGGCTCCAGCAAGGGCCATGGCGGGGGCTGGCAGTTGGCGCGCCCCGCCCCCGAGATCAGCGTCTTTGATGTGTACCATGCCTTGGGGGAAACCCTTCTCGTGCGCACCGAAAGCGAGCCGGGCGATCCCGGCTGCGCCATTGTGCGCACCGTTGACGGGGTGATGAACGAGGTGCTGGCCGATGCCGAAGCCCTGCTCGCCAACCGGCTGCGCCGCCTGAGCATTGCCCAACTCGCGGCGGGCGCAACTGCGCTTCCCGCTCTTTCCCATTCTTCCGAAAGCCATTTTCATGGATGACGTACTTGTTGTCGGCGGCTCCTTCGCCGGCCTTTCCGCAGCCCTCCAGCTCGGGCGCGCGCGCCGCAAGGTGAGCGTGCTCGATACCGGGCTCAACCGGAACCGCTATGCCGACAGTGCCCACAATGTGCTGGGTCATGACGGGGTAGCGCCCGGCGATATCCTCGCTGCCGCCCGCCGCCAGCTCGAGGCTTATCCCACGGTCAGGCTGATCGAGGGCCGCGCCAGCACCGTTTCAGGGGAGCCCGACGATTTCACGATCACCACCGAGACCGGGGACAGCTTTGCCGCGCGCCGATTGATCCTGAGCTATGGCATCACCGATGAAATGCCCCCCATCCCCGGCTTTGCCGAAGCATGGGGCAAGACCGTCATCCATTGCCCGTTCTGCCACGGCTATGAAGCAGGCCCGCGCTGGGGGCTGCTTTACAGCACCCCCATGTCGCTGCATGCCCCGGCCCTTTATGGCGACTGGACCGAGGACATCACGCTGATCCTGGATGGCAATGCCATCCCCGACGCGGAGCGCAACAAGCTGCAGCGACGGGGCGTCAAGATCCATGATGGCAAGCTCGCCGCAGTCCACCAGGACAACGGCCAGATGTCGGGCGTGAGCCTCGAAGATGGCACCGAGGTTGAACTCGATGCGCTTTACGCCCATCCCCGCAATCATCCATCCGCCGACCTGCACGAGCAGCTGGGGCTCGAGACCGACACCACGCCCACCGGCACCATGGTGGTGGTGGGCGAGCGCCAGGCCACCTCGCGTGAGGGGGTCTTCGCGGCGGGCGACCTCACCACCCCGATGCACAGTGTCACCAGCGCCGCCTATGCCGGCTCGATGGCCGCCATGGGCGCGCAGCAGTCCATGCTCCTTTAGCGCAGCCAGCCCTTGGGGCTGGGGTGCAGTTCCATCTGCCCCCCGGCCGTGGCCGCGTCGATCGCTGCGATCTCCTCGGCGCTGAGCGCAAGATTGTTGAGCACGCCCAGATTGTCCTTGAGCTGGTCGAGATTGCGCACCCCGATCAGCGCCGAAGTCATTTCCGGTCGCCGCAAAACCCAGCTCAACGCCAGTTGCACCAGGCTCTGCCCGCGCGCCTTGGCAATTTCGCCGAGCTTGTCGACCGCTTCGAGCACCCGCGGCTCGATATGGCTGGCGCGCAGCGAACCATTGGGGTTCTCGCCGCGGGTGCCTTCCTTTTGGCCATTGTTGTATTTGCCCGAGAGCACGCCCTGCGCCAGGGGCGAAAAGGCGATCATGCCGATCCCGAGCTCCCCGCAGGCATCGATGGTGTGGTCGTTCTCGATCCAGCGGTTGAGCACGGAATAGCTGGGCTGGTGAATGGTGGTCTGCACCCCCATTTCCTTGAGGATCCGATAGGCCTCGCGCGTTTGCGCCTCTGGATAGGACGAGATGCCGACATAAAGCGCCTTGCCGACCCGCACTGCATGAGCCAGCGCGCCCATGGTCTCCTCAAGCGGGGTGTTGGGGTCAAAGCGGTGGGAATAAAAGATATCGACATAGTCGAGCCCCATCCTCCCCAGGCTCTGGTCAAGGCTCGACAGCAGATATTTGCGGCTGCCAAACTCGCCATAGGGGCCCGGCCACATATTGTAGCCCGCCTTGGTGGAAATGATCAGCTCGTCGCGATAGGGGCGGAAATCGCGCGCCATCACCTGCCCGAACAATTCCTCGGCCGAGCCGGCCGGGGGCCCATAATTGTTGGCGAGATCGAAATGGGTCACCCCGGCGTCAAAGGCGTGGCCGAGGATTTCCATGGCGCTGGGATAGTCGCGCGTGCCCCCGAAATTCTGCCACAGCCCCAGGCTCACCACCGGCAGCTGCAGGCCCGAACGGCCGGAATGGCGATATTGCATTGTGTCGTAGCGCGCCGTGTCGGCCCGATAAGTCATGGTTCTTGCCTCCCAGAAATGTGCGATTGAGCGACGGCGCGCTGCTTGGCGCAGGGCGTGACGCGATGATAGAGAGCCAGACGCCATTCAGCGTCTGCCGGAATCCCGATGCCCGATAACTTGCCGCAAGCCGCCCTGCCATACAAGGTCATGGCCGTTTATAAGTTCGCTGATCTGCCCGATGCCACGGCCATCCAGCCGATGCTGGCGCAGTTCTGCTGCGCCCGCGCGATCAAGGGAACGCTGATCCTGGCGCCCGAGGGCATCAATGGCACGGTAGCCGGCACGCCCGACGCCATCGACGCGCTGCACGCATTCCTGCTCCAGGACGCGCTTTGGGCCGGCCGGCTCGGCGGCGCCGAGATCAAGTTCTCGGGCGCCGCCGAGATGCCGTTCCTGCGCATGAAGGTGCGGCTCAAGCACGAGATCGTCACCCTGCGCGCGCCCGAAGCCAATCCGTCCCAAACCGTGGGCACCTATGTGGCGCCCGCCGACTGGAACAGCCTGATCGAGCGCGATGATGTGGTGCTGGTCGATACCCGCAACGACTACGAAGTGGGGCTGGGCACCTTCAAGGGCGCGCTCGATCCCGCGACCGCGACCTTCACCGAGTTCAAGGACTATGTGGCGACCCATCTTGATCCCGCGCGCGACAAGAAAGTCGCCATGTTTTGCACCGGTGGCATCCGCTGCGAAAAGGCGTCTTCCTACCTATTGAGCCAGGGCTTTGCCGAAGTGTTCCACCTCAAGGGCGGCATTCTGGCTTATCTGGAAACCGTGCCCGAGCAGGACAGCCGCTTTGAAGGCGAATGCTTTGTGTTCGATGATCGCGTCGCGGTTGGACATGGCCTCGCGCAAGGTGAGGCGACCCTCTGCCGCGCCTGTCGCCACCCGCTCACCCCCGCCGACCGCACGGATCCGCGCTTTAGCGAAGGCGTGGCCTGCCCCCATTGCGCTGACGACACCGCCAAGCATGCCGCCGCCGCCGAGCGGCAAAAACAGATCGAACTCGCCCGCCAACGCGGCACCGCCCACCTCGGCGACGAAGCCGCCGAAGCCGCCCGCCGCGCCAAGCAACGCAAACGCGACCAAGCCGAACAATCCCGTCTGCGGAACAGCCAGGGTTAATGCGCCGGCGCACCTTACCGGCAGGCGCGCACGCCCTCTCCGACCCACCAGCTGTCATCCCGGCCCTGAGCCGGGATCCATCCTGAGATGCGGGTAAGGGGCCTTTACCCCTTGACCCGATACCGCAGCACCACGCCGCCGGTTTGCAGGGCGCGGGCTTCCAGCAAGGTCCAGTTCTTCGGCTCCTCGGCGGGCTTGAACAGGGGCGTGCCGCGCCCCTGCACCACTGGCGTGAGGCACAGCCGGTATTCGTCAACTAAGCCCGCCGCGAGCAGGCTGTCCAACAATTGGGCGCTGCCAAACACATAAAGATCACCACCCTCTTCACCCTTGAGCGCAGCAATGGTTTGGGCGGCCCCACCATTCAGCACCCTGGTGTTGTTCCAGTCCGCACTCGTGAGCGTATTGGACACCACGATTTTTGGCACCGCGTTCATACGCACCGCCACTTCGCCTTCATCACTGGCGGTCGGCCAATACGCCGCCATGCCCTCATAGGTCCGGCGACCAAATATCAGGGTTGTGTCGCCCTCCAATTGTTGGCGCGACATGGCCTCGAGCTCGGGGCCCCAGACCGTGCTGTGAAAGCTCAGATCCCAGGGCTGCGCCCCTTCGAAATAGCCATCGAGCGTGATCATGTTCCAGGCCAGCAATTTACGCATCAAAACCTCCTATCGGGGCGCGTGATCGAGCCAGTGTCCCCAAGGATCACGCCGTCCCGGAAATGAAGAAACGAGAAACCTTAGTTGGCGAGCGCGAGTGCCAGAGCGTCCATCAATTGCTCCGTGCCTTCTTGGCGTTGGCGCGAATTGTCGAGCCCATCCAGGAACGCCCCCTGCTCGGTGACGATCATCCGCGTGCCCTCGCCTTCGGGCACCAGCTCGACCGTGGCCACCGAAACCGAGATGCGGCGGCCATCCATCAGCATTTCATAGGCGTAGACGATGCGCTGGTTGAGGACGATGTCGTGATAGCGCACATCGAACACGAACTGGGCGCCATTGGGCCCGCTATCGGCCTGGTATTCCCGGCCGCCGACCTTGAACTCGAAGATCTCGCCCACCGGGAACCACTTGGCCTTTTGTTCCCGGTCCGACCAGGCGCGAAACACGCGCTCTGGCTTGGCGGGAAGAACCCGGTCAATGGTGAAGCTGCCGTGGGAAACGGAACGATCGGTCATGAATCTCTTCCTTTGGATGGTGTTGGCGGTGAAGGCTCGTCATCCTCGGCCAGCAAAGCGCCCAGTCGATCAAAGCGCTGCGCCCATGCCTGGCGGCGCTGGTTAATCCAGCGTTCGGCGCTCCCCAGGGCCTGGAGGTCGAGCGTGCAGGTGCGCACCCGGCCCACTTTCTCGGTTCGCACCAGCCCGGCGTCTTCAAGCACCCGGAGGTGCTGTGTCAGGCCCGGCAGCGACATGTCGAACGGCTCGGCAAGCTCGCTCACCGTGGCCGATCCGGCGGTCAGCCGCTCCACCACCGCCCGACGGGTCGGATCGGCAAGGGCGCGGTAAATCTGGTCGAGTTGGTCGTCTTGGTTAAGCATGAACTTAAGTATCCCAGCCCAGCCGGAGCGTCAACGCTTAAGTTTTCGCTTAAGTATCTGAATACCCAATTACCTGGCCGGGCTCAGCCGCGCGACTGGTGCACATAGCCCCGCGCCGAGGCGGGTATTTCGGCGGCCAGCCATTCGCGAAAGCGGCGTAGCTTCGTCGTTTCGCGTCGCCCTTTGGCCGTCGCCAGCCAATACTGATGGGGCCCGCTCACTGGACCGGTGAAGGGGCGCACCAGCCGGCCATCGCTGACCGCATCGGCGCTCATCATGTCCACCGCCATCAGCACGCCTTGTTCGGAAATCGCCGCATCAAAGGCGAGCGAGGGATCGGAATAGGTGGGCCCATGCAGGCGCCGCTCTGCGTCCAACCCCACCGATTGCAGCCACAGATCCCAGGACAGCATGGTAGTTTCGTCGCGGATCACGGGCACCCCATACAGATAGCTGGGATGCTTGAGGGCCCGAGCAATGGGCGGCGCACACACGGGCTGGAACTCGGCGCCCCCGATCGGTGTCGCGATCACGCCCGGCCAGTTGCCGGCGCCAAAGCGAATGCCGCAGTCGATATCGGCGCGCTGCAGATCGAGCATGGCACCCGTCACTGTCAGCCGCACCTCGATCTCGGGATAAAGCGTCGTGAACTTGTTGATCCGCCAGATCAGCCAGCGCGAAGCGAAAACGCTCCCCACCGTCAGGTTGAGAATGGCCTCGTCGCTGCCGCTCAGTTCCGCCAGCCCGTCCTGGAGCGCGGCAAAGCCGGCGCTGAGCTGGGGCAAGGCAGCGCGCAAGGCTGCGGTGGGCACCAGCCCCTGCCCCGTACGCTCGAACAGCTCCATCCCCAGCCGCGCCTCGGCCCGGCGCAAATGCTGGCTGACGGCGCCAAGGGTCACGCCCAGCTCCTCGGCCGCCGGCGCCAGTGCACCGCGACGCGCCACGATCTCGATCGCGCGCACCGCATTGAGGGGAATGGGAAAGCCCTTGCTCATGGAGATTTTCTATAATGGCGCCGCAACCTTGTCGATTGCCCGAGCTCCGACCCGCGCGCATTCTGCGCCCCATCTCACACCTTGCCCCGGAAAGGAGCCGACAAAATGTTTGTTCTTGCCCGTCTCCGTCAATGGCTGTTGCCCTGGTTCACCCTGCCCGCCGCGCCACCGCCCGAGCCGGAAGCGCCCGGGCTGCGCGACTGGGCCGATCTGCCCCCGCACCACCCGGTTTGCGGGGGAGCGCCGTAGACAAGCCACATTCGCGCGTTCCAAGGGGAGCAACCCCGCCGGGCCCTGCCCGCCGCCCCAAAGGAGCTGATCCATGTTGCGCCCACTCGTTCTTGCTGCCGTCCTGATCTTGCCGCTCACCGCCGCCCAGGCGCAGCAAGCCGCGCCGACCACGACCCCCGCGCCAGCCGAAATCAGCATCGATCCGGCCGCCCCGGTTAATGCCACGCCCAAGCAGGCCAATCTGCTCACCGGGCTTTATGCCACCAAGGCCATCATCGAGATATGCGCCATCACCGTGGATGAAAATGCCACCTCACGCATGAACAACGACCAAAAGCGCTTCGAGGCGGGCCTGGGCATGGATGACGCTGCCGCGACCCAAGCCTATGCCAAGATCAAGGCCGATGTGGAGCGCACCACGCCCGATTGCGCCGAAGGTGGCGCCGACCGGCAAAATGCCGAAGCGGTGGTGAACATCTATGCCGCGATGAAAAGCGGCAGTTAACGCGCGCTAAACCATCTTTGCGGTCCCCTGCGGTTCTGCTAGACGCTTGCCCATGACAACGCCGCAGAACCGCATCCGCAATTTTTCCATCGTCGCCCATATCGACCATGGCAAGTCCACCCTGGCCGACCGGCTGATCCAGCTCACCGGTGGGCTGGAGCTGCGCGAGATGAAGGAGCAGGTGCTCGACTCGATGGATATCGAGCGCGAGCGCGGCATCACCATCAAGGCGCAAACCGTGCGCCTCAAATACCACGCGGCGGATGGCGAGGATTATATCCTCAACCTCATCGACACGCCCGGACACGTCGACTTCGCCTATGAAGTCAGCCGGAGCATGGCGGCCGTCGAGGGTTCGCTCCTTGTGGTCGACGCCTCCCAGGGCGTCGAAGCGCAGACCCTCGCCAATGTGTACCATGCCCTCGATGCCGGCCACGAGATCGTGCCGGTGCTCAACAAGGTCGATCTGCCCGCCGCCGACATTCCGCGCGTCAAGCAGCAGATCGAGGACGTGATCGGCATTGATGCGTCCGATGCACTCGAGATCTCAGCCAAGACCGGGCTCGGCATTGACACCGTGCTCGAGGCCATCGTCACCCGCCTGCCCCCGCCCAAGGGCATTCTCGACGCCCCGCTCAAGGCGCTCTTGGTTGACTCGTGGTACGACACTTACCTCGGCGTCGTGGTGCTGATCCGCGTTGTCGATGGCACGGTCAAGAAGGGCCAGCGCATCCGCATGATGGCGTCGGGCGCCGTGTATGAGCTCGACCGCGTCGGCGTATTCACCCCCAAGCTTGTCGATGTCGGCGAACTCGGCCCGGGCGAGCTCGGCTTTTTCACCGCTTCCATCAAGGAAGTGGCCGATACCAATGTGGGCGATACCATCACCGATGATCGCAAGCCCACCAGCGAGGCCCTCCCAGGCTTCCGCCCGGCCCAGCCGGTGGTGTTCTGCGGCCTCTTTCCCGTCGATGCCTCCGATTTCGACGAGCTGCGCGCCGCCATGGGCAAGCTGCGGCTCAACGACGCCAGTTTCTCCTTCGAGATGGAAACTTCGGCCGCGCTCGGCTTTGGCTTCCGCTGCGGCTTTTTGGGCCTCCTCCACCTCGAAATCATCCAGGAGCGCCTGAGCCGCGAGTTCAATCTCGATCTGATCGCCACCGCCCCTTCGGTGGTCTACGAGGTCGAGATGACCAATGGCGAGGTGGTGATGCTCCACAACCCCGCCGATCTGCCCGATGTGATGAAGATCGCCGAGATCCGCGAGCCCTGGATCAAGGCGACCATTCTCACCCCCGACGAATATCTCGGCTCGATCCTCAAGCTCTGCCAGGACCGGCGCGGCATCCAGCGCAACCTCTCCTATGTCGGCAATCGCGCCATGGTGGAATATGATTTGCCGCTCAACGAGGTGGTGTTCGATTTCTATGATCGGCTGAAATCCATCTCCAAGGGCTATGCCAGCTTTGACTACCAGCTGGCCGAGCATCGCCCCGGCGATCTGGTCAAGCTTTCCGTGCTGGTCAACAGCGAGCCGGTGGATGCCCTTTCGATGCTGGTGCACCGCACCGTCGCCGAATCGCGCGGCCGCATCATGTGCGAAAAGCTCAAGGACCTCATTCCGCCCCATCTCTTCGTCATTCCGATCCAGGCGGCGATTGGCGGCAAGATCATCGCCCGCGAAACCGTGCGCGCCATGCGCAAGGACGTGACGGCCAAATGTTATGGCGGCGACGCCACCCGCAAGCGCAAGCTTTTGGAAAAGCAAAAAGCCGGCAAAAAGCGCATGCGCCAGTTCGGCTCGGTGGAAATCCCGCAAGAGGCCTTCATCAAGGCGCTCAAGATGGGTGACGACTAACCGGTTCGCGCCTTACGCGAAGCCGGCGCGCCAGTGGCGCGACGGCAGGTTAGTCGCCGGGTCGCTGCCAAAGGCAGCGGGCACCCGGTACGATGACGCAGTCGGCGCTCCTCTTACAGCCTTCTTCAGGCACGATATTCGGGTAATATCGGCGTTTCTGGATCGCCGCGCGAGGCCGCAATGACACCGCAAGTGACCTACGACCCCGAAGCCAATGCTGCTTACATCCGATTTTCGCCCGAAGGGGTGCAGGAAAGCGAAGAGTCCAGCGCGGGGATCGTGCTCGATTATGACGCGCAGGGCCGCATTGTCGGCATGGAAGTGCTCGACGCCCGCGCCCACCTGCCGGCAGAGCTTAGATCTCGATCTCGCCCAGCCTTATAGCCTCCACAACGGCGTGCACCCGGTTGTTGGCACTCAGCTTGCGCATAATGTTGCCCATGTAGGAGTGTGCCGTTCGCTCCGCGATACCCATCAGGGCTGCCACCTCGCCGGCGGTCTTACCAAGGGCTGAGAGGCGCAGGAGCTCTTTTTCCCTAGGGGACAACAGGGCAGCCGACCCTGGTTTGGAAAAACGTTGGTCAACAGCAAGCGAAATTGCACCCACGTAGATATCGAGATTTCCGCTTTGATCAAGATGGGGCAACGCAGCAGCCGTGACCTGTTGGTAGCCACCGTTGGCTTGCTGCAGGCGGCAGCTCACTTGATAGGGCGAAGCGGTAACGCAGGCCCGGAAGTAGGCGTTGTAGGCCATGACTCGGTCATCCGGATGAAGTGCCTGAGCCCATCCGGATCCGTGCCCCTGGTTCTCGGTCTGGCCGGTAAATTCCACCCAGGAGCGATTGAGGTAGAAACAATAGCCCGTCGGCAATGTCAGCCACATTGCGGTAGGCGCGTCGTCGGCAATAGTGCGAAAGCCTAGGCGTTCGGCATTCCACAACTCGTCCAGCATTGCTGGCCCTCAACAACAACAAGCCTCATCTAAGCAAATCTTAAGGACTAAGACTATTGTTAGTTGTTATCGCGGTAAATTACGCAGGAGCACGGTATTTCCGGCAATACGTGGGGCCAAAACAACCCTGTTGCCGTGATTGCTCCGTCAGTCCCCTCCATAGGCAAACTCCTTAGCTTTAGCTCACATTGGTAGGGCTGAAGGAGGGTTTTTCAATGCCGCTCGATGTCCACAACGATGACGACGCTCAAGCACAAGGTGCAATTTTCTATGCGCCCGTTCTCTGGGAAGATCCCACGCCCTTCTACCATGACCTCCTAGAGGAAGGCACGGATGCCCCGGTTGCTGCGGACTTTGTTTGGGATGGGGCCCCATCTTCCGAAGACGCTTCCGACGGAGAGGATGAGGATGAGGAATTCGACGAGGTCGTCGATGAACTGACTGAAGTTTTGGAATCTTTGACAAAGAAAGATGCCGAGATACTCAGCCTCGTCGCCCAGGGGCATAGCGCTGACCAGATTGTGTGGCTGCTCAATGTTTCAGGTAACGCGGTCGATCAGAGTATCCGGGACGCCGCAGGGCTCGTCACCCCAGAATTGCTTGTGCAAGCCGGCCTCATTAGTCGCGTGCGCCAGAGCATGCTCCAAGGGCGCTATGCGCGCTTTCTTGGTCAGTCCCTAAATTGCCTGGTGGACGCTCGGGTCATGGGGGTTGTCGTCAACGAAACCCATTGTGGGCTGCACATGATGCTCGCTACCGGCGACCAGATCAGACTCTGGTTTTGTGCCGATGACCAGTTAGAGCAACCAGGATGGGCTGCGCTGGAAACCGTAGACGACGAATTCCTTTATAGCGACGACCTGGTTCACCTTGGTGAGCAGGTAAAGGCGTTCCTGGGACGCCGACGTAGCGTGAGACAAACGGCCAGGCAGTTGCTGCGTGACATTGCCGAAAAGGCCATCGACCTGCTCGACAGGATGGATGGTGATCCCGATTTCGAAGAGGAGGTGGAGCTCGACTGCGCCGATCTTTGGGAGGACGAGGACCTTGAAGATGGCAACGAAGCTCCGGTGTCGCTCAATCCTCCACATGAGGGCGGGAGTGACCACCCGGTTTTAGTTCGGAATGAGCCAAATATCCCACCGGATGCTATCCCCGCCTACACACAGGTCAACCAGCATGAGCCAGAGGCGTCAACTACGCCAACAGCAGAAATACCTGCGGCGCCGGAAGCAAGGGTAAGGAGAAAATCTCGCAGGGCCGACCAGCCCCCGGAGCTCTCTCCAAGTGAACGCAAGTACTACGAGGAGTTGGCGATCAGGCAGGCTCGGCTGCTTGGAATAGAAAGGGATATCGCCAAACTGCCTGTCGGTTTCCAAGGCTTCGGCCGCGTTTGCCTACAAAACGCTGTTCGAGAGATGAAGGAGTGGCTGGATGCTAACGATCTTCAAGGGCGAAATTGACGGTTGAGCGGGCTTGAGGATCAAGAAGCTCTCGGCCGGTCAGGAAAGCTCACATTTGATGCAACCAATCTACAAGCCGTTTAGCGGCAGACCTAATCACGTCAGCTCTTAGGGGCTGTTATGCCCAGATGGACGGCAGAAAGGTCGATAGCTGACATCGGCCCCATTGGCGGGAATGCCAGCTTTGCCGATCAGGCCCTGACGCTGCTCTGGGCCTACTATTACGCCGATTGTTATCCCCGCTCCCTCCACCCAGCCTACCCTCTCCTGTTCCCCCACAGGAGAAAGTCCCAAAAGAATGGCAAAAATCCTTCGGATCACCCCGGCGCTGGCGGAGCGGCATGAGGGTTTGTGGTTGCGCCTGACGGCGCTGCAGGAGCAGGCGCGGAGCGTGGCGGCGAAAAAGCCCGAGGCCCTCCTGGGCGACGAGGTGCGGATGGCGGCCGAGGCCGTATTGCATGATGCGCAGATCTTTGGGCCCAAGCGGCGGGCGCCCGAAAAACTGCCGCCGGCGGCGCCCAGCTGGGGCGGGCTTGCGGTGCAGCTGGGGCAGGCGCTGGCGCTCTTGGCGGCCTATGAGGCCAGCCATACCGGCTGGAGCGAAGAAGATCGCTTCCGGGTGTGGCTGACGCGGCCGCTGCCGATGCCGGTGCGGCGCTTGTTGCCGGCCGAACAGTTTTCGCCCGAGGGGCGCGACGAGATGCGCTCGATCCGCCAGAAACTGGCCTTGCGCATGGACCGGGCCTTTCGCGATCACTTCAGCCGCGGCTACCAGGCGGGGATTGCCGCGGCCCGGCGGGCCGAGCCGCTGGGGGAAGCCGTGCCGCCGGCGCGGCTCGATCCGGGCTTTCCCGCCATTCGCCGGCTCTAGGCGCAAAAGGGGGCAGGCAGTTATCCCCGCCCCCTTTTTGGGGGTGTATGGTGCTGCGCATTCCCCCGCAGGAGCGGCGCTGCAGCGACCAGATGGCGGATGGAACAGCCGGGACGGGGTGCGTCGCTGCACGCCGTGGGTCCGAGCCGCATTGGACAGTTCGCCCCCTGCCGAATTGGGGGGCGCGCTTTGCGAGCTGGATCGGTAAATCCCGGCCGCCCCGAGGCGATGTCGTCTCGTATCCAACCATCCCAAGAGGCGCCACCGCCTCGGGGTCCGCTCCCGCCTAGCCGCCCTTGCGGCTATGGCGTCCGCGTCGCCGCAGGCGATCGCCCCCGCGCGTCCGCAGGACGTCGCGCCTCCCCCCGCCTCGCCGCAAGGCGATGGCGCCTGCGTCGCTCTTGCGATCGCGCCGACCCGCGGCTCCGGCCAGCGGGCGCCCCTGCACGCCCCTTGCACCCGGCCCCGGCGCGGGCCATCTATGCCCGGCCGCTAACCCCCCGGGAGATCTTTGCCCCATGCGCCGTATTGCTCGCCTTGCCGCCCTTGTTCTGCCGGTGCTGGCGCTCGCCGCCTGCGGCGATTCCCGCGAAGTGGGGAGCGTGGGCGTCGACTGGACCGGCAATGACATTGCCATCGATGCCGTGCCCGATCCGGAAGTGGCGGGGGTCGTCTGCCACCTCGCCTATTTCAATCGCGGCTTTATCGATCGCATCTCGCAGGGCAACTGGTTCGAGGACCCTTCCTATTCGGCGCTGGATTGCTCGGCCGTCGGCCCGATCACCGTGGGCGATATTTCCACCCGCCCCGGCGGCGAGGAAATCTTTCGGGAAAATCGCTCACTGATCTGGAAGTCGCTGCGCGTCACCCGCATTTACGACGCGACCAATGATGCGCTGGTCTATCTCGGCCATGCCCGCCAGATCCAGCAGGGCTCGGGCAAGATGAGCCTCTCGGTCGTGCCGCTGCGCGGCGAGAACGTCACCTGGCTCAACGCCCCGCCCGCCGCCGCGGCCGCCCCTGCCCCCGCAGCGGCCGCGCAATAGCATGGGCTCGCGCGCCGAGCGCTCCGCGCACAAAATCATTCCGCCCCGCCCGGCTTCAAACGGCGCGGCGGAGTACGATATTGTTCCAGACAAGCAAACGCGAACGAGCCCAAGGATTGCACCATGGCCATTCTGATCGGCGATACCGCCCCCGATTTCACCCTCGAAAGCACCGAGGGCACCATCCATTTCCACGACTACATCGATGGCTCCTGGGCGGTCCTCTTCTCCCACCCCAAGAACTTCACCCCTGTCTGCACGACCGAACTGGGCTATACCGCCAAGCTCAAGCCCGAGTTTGAAAAGCGCGGCGTCAAGGTGCTGGGTCTTTCGGTCGACAAGCTCGAGGACCATGCCGGCTGGGCCGCCGATATCGAGGAAACGCAGGGCTCCGCCCTCAACTTCCCGCTCCTGGCCGATACCGATGGCACCGTGGCGCGCCAATACGACATGATCCATCCCAATGCCGACAATACGCTGACCGTGCGGTCGGTGTTCGTCATCGGGCCCGACAAGAAGGTCAAGCTCAAGATCGAATATCCCGCCTCCACCGGCCGGAACTTTGATGAAGTGCTTAGGGTGATCGATTCGCTGCAGCTGACGGCCAAGCACCAGGTGGCAACCCCGGTCAACTGGCAGAACGGGGATGACGTGATCATCGTGCCGGCCGTGTCCAATGAACAGGCCAAGACGAAGTTTCCCGAGGGCTGGACGGAACTCAAGCCCTATCTGCGGATTGTTCCTCAACCCCGCGCCTAAGTGGCGCGACTGTCTTCTCCCTGACCACTCGGGCGGCAGCAATGCCGCCCTTTTCTTTGTGGTGCGTGCGGGCCGCCTATTCGGCCGCCACCCCGGTGCCGATGGCGCAGGCGACCCCGGTCCCCTGCAGCCCGCAATAGCCGTTCGGGTTCTTGGCCAGATACTGCTGGTGATAAGGCTCGGCATAAAAGAACGGCCCCGCCGGGGCGATCTCCGTCGTGATCGGGCCAAAGCCACGTGCCTTGAGCTGCGCTGCATAAGCATCGCGGCTGGCGCGCACGATCTCCGCCTGCTCGGGCGTCGTGGTATAAATGGCGGAGCGATACTGGGTCCCCACATCATTGCCCTGCCGCATGCCCTGGGTGGGATCATGCTCCTCCCAGAACGTCTTGAGCAGCTGCTCGAGGCTGATCCGGGCGGAGTCGAACACCACCTTGACCGCCTCGGTATGCCCGGTGCGGCCGGAACACACTTCCTCATAAGTGGGATTGGGGGTGATCCCGCCCTGATACCCCGCCGCCGTCACGATGACGCCCGGGAGTTGCCAGAACAAGCGCTCGGCGCCCCAGAAGCATCCAAGCCCCAGATAAATGGTCTGGGCGCCGGCAGGGTGAGGACCTGCGAGCTTTTCGCCGCTGACATAATGATTTTCAGAGGTCACGAGGGGCTGCTCGCGGCCAGGCAGGGCGTCGGCAGCAGTGGGCAGGCTGGTGGGCTTGGTCTTAAAGAACATCGGTTTTCCTTTTGTGCTTTGAAGAGGCGTCAAATTTGACTCTGACGGACAAAGCGCTCTGTTCTGGGCGTGCGGCCCATCACCGCCAGAATAATGCCTGGCACGCCAATCACCGCGAAAGCGGGGTAGGTCAGCAGGACTGCCAAGGCGGTGCCGAGCAGATCGGCAAAAAAACGGCTGGCGAAGAATTCTTGGACAGCCACGAGACTTGGCAGGTGCCAACCGCTCCAGGCCTGGGCGAGGCTGGTGAATTGCAGTGCGTTGGCTGCCAACGACCTAGTTCCATCGACCACCAACAGGACCAGGGCCAAGCCGATCAACCAGGTGCCCATGATCCGAAGAAAAAGCCGCATTGGAACCTCTATGGCGTTGCGGTAGCTCGATTAGCGCTTAGGACGAGCGCTTGCCATCGCACACCGCTCCTTGTGACACGCTAGCGCTAGTCATCACAAGATGGGGATGCTGGAGCCATAAAACAATTGAGTTTACCGTACTGTGATCCCTTGCGTCGGCAGAGCCGATGGGTATATTGCGCCTCGCTCGCACCGGGCTTTCCAGACCGGTCTCCCTTGCGCAACACCAAGGGTACAGGCGATGCGGAGAGATGGCCGAGTGGTCGAAGGCGCACGCCTGGAAAGTGTGTAGGCGGGGAACCGTCTCGAGGGTTCGAATCCCTCTCTCTCCGCCACAACTTCTTTCCAAAGCGTTGTTTCCCTACATCTTTTGGTTTCGTTTAGCGCGTTAGCGCCAATGCACCCCACATTTTCAGGTAACTGTTGCTGCACCGAGTGCGGGGTTCGCCCACCCTGTCCGCTCCCAAGCCGATTTTGCCACTGAAACTGCAAGGTGTGCAGCCTGTCGTAGGCAGCACCAAGCGTCCGAGCAGTTCTACAACACGTAGCTTCGCCTTATGCCAAGCGCCTCAGCCCTTCAGCTTTCCCCAAATGCCAATTGCTCTGAGCCTGACCTGCGCATCGCGTCGGTAAAGTGCATGTGCATCAAAGGAGATTACTGATGAACAAAATCGAACTGATTGGCTTCCTGCTTCAAGATCTTCGTGACGACCGTGAACCCGACGAAGAGGATCTTAGCTTGGCGCTTTGCCGCGAGACATCGAAGATCTTCGAGCTGGTCATTCAACACGGGCACCTTAGCCGCGACATGTTTGACCCAACGGGGATCAGCGATTCGAGCCTCAATGACTTTGAGGACCAATACGCCGATTACAAGACCACCAACTATCCAATCTCATACGTAGTTTTCGCTAATATCTTTGCCGAATGGCTCTTGGGCGAGGATGGACGGGATCGTCTTGGCATCATGGGCCTCATTGCCATGATCAAGGAGTACTCTGGCGTTCGGATCAAGATCTTGCCCCGGACCGGTGGCTCGCTTGTGGTTGTCCGCAACCGGAAGCACTCTGAGTACAGAGTCAACGAACGCGTCTTTATCGAGGACTGAGCCTAACGAACATCGCGTTACCGGGTGGTGGCTTCGGCATGCATATCGGCTGCACCACTCCGTAAGCACCGAGGCAGACCACCTAGTCAATGCTCGCAAAGGGGTATGTCGCCACAGGGCGGCATACCCAAAGGAGTTCGCCGATGACATCGAACCAACCCAAAAGAAGTGGATGAAGATTGCTGCGAGGCTTGAAGCTTTTCGAAGCGCAGGCGCGTGCCGCAGAACATGATCGCAGCTGGAACATGATTTTTCTTGAAGTGTAAGAGACTGACCAAACGCTTCCCCGGCATTGGCGTCAGGATTGGGGTGGTTTGCTGACCGTCTGCTAATCGGCCCGCAACTGCAAAAGCGGACTTGAGCAGATTGGTAATGGGATTGTGATCGGATTTCCGTTTGCGATGGAGCCGAGTCACAACGCCCGGTCAGGTCGCTTGCTTTCCCGGTTACGACGTAAGGATCATACCGCCATCGATATTGAGGGTGGCGCCGGTCATAAAGCCGTTGGACATCAGAAAAATGATGGCGTTACCAGCTTCGTCTGCAGTGCCTAGACGACCTACTGGCAGTTGCTTTTTCAGGCCTGCGACAAAGGCGTCGCGTCCCTCGCCAAGGGCTTTGCTCAGCATGGGGGTATCGATAGGGCCCGGCGAAATGGTGTTAACGCGACGCGGAGCGAGCTCCTGGGCAAGCCCCCGCCCCAGAGTTTCTACGGCCTTGCTGGCAGCAGCGATGATCGCCGTGCCGTTGCCACTGGGTCGGTCCGCCGCCACGCCGGACACGAAGGTTATCGAGGCGTCCGAAGCCAGCCGATCTCCAAGGGTTCGCAGAATGTGAACCGCAGCCCACAGACGCTCATCGAATGCACGGCCAAACAGGGCGATGTCGGTGTCGTACAGCGTGCCCACAATGAATGATCCGGCAAGCAGGACCAAGTGATCGACGGTGCCGATGGAGGAGAGCGCCGGCCCAATGGCGTCGGGATCGGCGATGTCTGCGGCCCGCCAGTCGGAAAAGCCATGCTCTGTTGCAGCGTTCTGGGTGCGTGCCGGATCAGACCCTACGACGGTCACAATGGCACCTGCGGCTTTGGCCTGCCTGGCCGTTGCCAGGCCGATGCCTGAGGTGCCACCGAAGATGAGCACGTGCTTGCCATTGAGCTTCACGCTCGGGGCGGTCGCGAACGAAAGATCGTCCATGGTATTTCTCCTGTCGCGCGCGCCCAAGCACGGCGACTTAACATCGATGTTGGGGGTAAGCGTGGCGCGAGGCGCACGGCTTTGGGTGATAAGCCGTGCTTTTTCCCTCGCTTAGGCGACTGGATAGGGCGGAGGGTCGATTTGATCGTCTTTACCGCCGGTGATCAGACCCTTGATGCGGGGGTCATCGAGCACTGTGTAAGGATAGGCCAGCGGAAGGGCGCTCACGGCATCGAGGCGCTCCATCTGTTCGGGTGACAGCGACACTTTTGCCGCAGCGAGATTGCTTTTCAGCTGCTCAAGCGTGCGCGGCCCAATGATGGGCAGGGATCCTTTTTTGGCGACCCAGGCAATAGCAATCTCACCAGGGGTCACGCCCGCCTCCTTTGCGACCGCGAGCAGGGTGTCGATAATGGCGGTCCGTTGCGGGCTGTTCTCGGGCTGGAATCCGGCGCCAGCCCAAGCTTCGTCTCGGCGGCTGTCGCTCTTGCCTGCACGATATTTACCTGTCAGCACGCCCCCGCCAAGCGGCGAATAGGCCACCACCCCGATGCCCAACGCTTGGCTGGTAGGGATAAGATCCTGTTCGGTAGCTCGTTGGACCAGACTATGCTCGACCTGGATGCCAGCGATGGGAACGGCGCCGCGCAGCTCGGCGATCGTTGCCGCCCGCGCAACACGCCAGGCCGGGAAATTGGAGAGGCCGGCATAAAGAATCTTCCCCGCCCGGACCAAGTCGTCGAAGCCGCGCACGATTTCCTCAAGCGGGGTGACGCCGTCCGAGACGTGGTTCCAATAGAGATCGATGCGGTCGGTCTTGAGGCGCCTGAGGCTTGCTTCTACCGAGGCCACCATTGCCTGGCGGCTGTTGCCGGTGACCAGAACGCCCGAGCTGGGATCAGTCTGAACGGCGTATTTGGTGGAAACAACGAAATCGTCTCGCCGGCCCTCCAACAGCTCGCCGAGAAACTCCTCCGACTCGCCGCCCTGATACCCATTGGAGGAATCGAGGAAATTGCCGCCCTGGTCGGCATAAGTGTCCAATATCCGCCGGGCTTCTTCCGGGCCGGCGCCGTGGCCCCAGGCCATGCCGAAATTGGCCGTTCCCAAAACAAGCTCGGAAACCCGCAGGCCGGTGTGTCTGCCAAAGATTTTATATCGCAAAGTGTCATTCCTTCGTAGTTGCGCGATCAAGTGTGGGCCGTCTCCGGTTCAGGAGAGGCCTTTCGCCACAGCAGCGAGCGTTTTTGATTGCGGTCACAATCCTAGTGACTTTGGTTGCGCATGCAACTAAAATCACGACACGAAGTTCAGAGGTGTTGAAAATGCGGGTTTCAAAGGAGAAGTCGGCCGAGAACCGAAAGGCCCTGTTGCACGCGGCCAGCCAACTGTTCCGGCAGCGGGGTATAGATGGCGTAGGCGTGGCAGAGGTCGCCAAGGCCGCCGGGTTGACGCATGGTGCGCTTTACGCCCACTTCCCGTCAAAGGAAGCACTCGTTGCCGAAGCATTCTCTTATGGCTTCGAAGCCAACGTGGCTGAGACGCGAGTACTGGAGCAAGCGCACACCAGTTCGTTCGACGAATATCTCAAGGGCCTCTTCTCCAAGGGAACGCGCGACCGGCTTGAGACCGGCTGCCCGATGTCCGCCTCGGCCAGCGAGATTGCTCGTCAGGGTGACGCCATCAGCGAAAGGTTCGCAGATGCGTTCGAGGAGGTGGTGGCAATGTTTGAGCAAACGCTTGAGCCTTCGCTGACTACGAGCGAGCGGCGCCAATTAGCCGTTGCCGCCAGCGCCGCCCAGATCGGGGCCATTGCGGTGTCGCGTGCGGTCGCGAAAGCCGACAAGGCGCTTGCAGATGAGGTTCTGGAGGCGAGCCACGACGCCATAGCGGCGGTCTGCAAAGTACCGGCCACCGACCGGGCATCGCCAATCTAACCCTGGAACAGCAAAGTCCGCTTCTGGGAGTTATCACGCCCACTCTGTATGACAGAGATTGGGTCGGATGCTCCCGGGCGGTAGCGGGGTGGGTTGCGGACAGTCGGCTTTCGGGGGAGTTATGCTATAGGTGACCGTTGCGAAGCCAGTCTTATGCCTCCTTTAAGATGGTCAAAGTGCTGAAGCGATGCCAAACTTTGAGGTAACTATGCGCGGAGCTTTCCTCGTCTTGTTGCGCTAGCAGCCTGGCACTCATCAGAGGCCCGGGCGAGCGACAGTGGCCCCAGGGTTGGTTTCCGGCACTATTCGCCCACAGACGTGAGGTTGACGACCTTGTAGGTGGGAGTGAGATAGGCAAGAGTCTTGACGCCCCGTAACCTGGCATTGGACTGCACCTCTTCCTCGAGCAGCCGCTCGGCGTCCGCGCGATCGGCACCGAACCGCACGCCGATGACCACGAAGTCGCCGTCGGTCTCGACCATGAGGAGGGTCACCCCGGCATCACTCTCGTTCAGGCAGAACCGCTCGTAATCTTGCGTGGTCAAGACCGTCCCGTCCGGCCCGCGGTAAGCGCCTCCGGATTGCGGGACCATCTCTGCATCATCCACCAGAACGCGTTCGAACTCCTGCCTGGTAGCCGCCGGGCACTGCAGGTCCATGGAGGCTCGGGCGACCGTACTGCCCATGCCCACGAGGACCGACATGCCGAGCAACTACAGGCGCAATTTCGGCATCGTATGTTCCCGGTGGGCTGTTCTTAGGCGGCGTGATTGTCGTCACAACTTAAAATATCAAAAGGTTACCTGCCTATATACCACCAGACAATACTGCTCCGTCGTATATAAAAGGTGACAACCTGAGAACACCAAATCCGATTCCCCGCGTAGTTGCCCGGCCACTCGGGCTCGGAGGATACGCGGTCCGAATGGTTAGTTTAGTGTATCGGTCCCCGAAGTGGGTCGAGCGATGTCCAACCACGTGAGCCGCGACTTCCGCCCCGTCTCCGCCTTCCGAGGCATCCCTTCCTTACTCTGGCTGCTTGCCTGTGCCTGGTGCGCGTATTGGACTTGGCATCTCGTCTGGTGGACCATCCCCGCTCCCCACGGCCTCGTCTTGTTCACGGCAGGGTTCGTCGTTTCGCCGTTCGCCGTGTTGTTCATTGCAACCGCATACGAGTGGTGGCGGCGGCTGGAATCGCGTCATTTCACCCGAAAGGCAATGCATCTCCATTGCGCGGTGATGATAGTGGGCAGTGTCTTGCTGTTCACGTTCGGCGGTAACCCCAAACCGGGGAGCTTGGAGGACATCAGGTCCTACGGCTTCCTTCTCGCGTTCTACACCCTGTTGGACCTGCCGATACTACTCCTCCTGCTGTGGATTGAACGGCGTGCCAGGAGGCATGGCCCGGGATGGGTCCGGCTGACGTGTCTGGCGGTGGCCGATCATTCACCCCTGGCGAGAGCGCCCGATCCGCGACTTCGGCAAGGACTACCAGGCCGAACCTCGGGTCGCTGTCGAAGCTCCGCTGGCCGCCCACAACAAAAGCTCTGATCAGTTCCGCTTTTAGCTCCTCGTTGAGTTCACCTTCCACCATCATGAGCGGCCGTGCCGCTGACACATACGATCCCGGACGTGCAGTGACAGCAATCTGAAGATCATGCTCGACAGCGAGCGTTTGCAGCCGTTTTGCGTCGAAGTGCTGGATGTATCCGAGCTTGTCAGTGCTGACTGGTACCCCTTCAGGCTCTCCTTCCAATAAGCGGCAGTCGAACAGTGGATGTTCCTCAAGGGTGCGCAGTGCATGAGCCGTGGCAGTCTCGACCCGATCGATTGTATGTCCCACTCGCCCAATGTCCGAGATTTGAGCTATCCATCGAATAAGGGCCACAACCACCAGTGCAACAACGCCCAAGGTGACGGAAAACAGGAGCATTCGGCTCGCCGAGCCATAGATACCTGCCGATAGCCCAAGGATCGCCAGGATGGAAAACAGAAATGCACCGATAAAAAGGGATATGGAGGTTTGGGCAGATCGATCTCCCACGATGAGCTGAGCAGCGCGCGGCGTGGTAGATGCAGAAGCCGACGACAACGCAGCAACCAGCGTGGAAAGCGCAAACACCGACACCGTCAACAGACTGGTCGCAAGGATTTCCAGTATGGATTGCACAGCTTGTTGGGTGATGGTGAAGGGCAGCTCCTCGGGTGCCCAGCGCGCCAGATAAAACGCTGCCAGGATCGTGAGCACGGCGAGCGCGGAAAATACTGCTGGCAAGAACCACATTTTGCGCAGCAAGCGCCGGAGATAGAACGAAACCTGACTCATGCAGGATCCTTGGCGGCGGCCGAGCGCAATGAGGCACTTATCGTGCCGTCGCTCTCCAGCACTAGATACTCGACCTCGGCGATGCCCCTGGCCCCCGATGAGCGGATGGCGCTGAGCGCTTCGTCTTCGGTCACCCGTTCGCGCTTCATTGCCCTAGAACAAAAGGCTCCGTCTCGGGCCAGCAGCGTCGGCTCGGAGCGGACCACCTTGGCAAAAGGTCGCCACCGGACGGAGGCAAAGGTAACCAGGAACTGCATGAGGATCAACAGCCCCAGAGCCAAGGCACCCTCTGCCAGGGCAATGGACTCTTGGAGCAGAATGGCAGACAGCGTTGAGCCGAGTGCAACGGTAACGACAAGGTCGAAGGCGTTGAGCTTAGCCAGCGTTCGCTTGCCCGAGATGCGCAGGAACAGCACAATCGTACCATAGGCCAGCACACCGACGACCAAGGTGCGAATGAGCCCTTGCCAGTCCTGGAAGAACATTCCGGTCCAGTTCATGCATTGCTCCGATCAGCAGAAATGGCGCCAATGGCGCGGATCAGCCTGAGCCCATGCACCAGCACGGTCAAGGCCGCGACGAGATAGCCAACACATCAGTCCAAATGTTTCCGCACCAGGGTCGCGGCGTAAGTATACTTGACGGAGAACCAGTTAATCCATAATGCTAGATATATGGAACAACGTGCAGCCATCGACGTCTTCTCTGCCTTATCGCAGGCAACACGCCTCGAAACGTTCCGTCTTTTGATGGAGTACGAGCCGGATGGTCTTCCGGCAGGGGAGATCGCGCGGCGCCTGGGAGTTCCGCAGAACACGATGTCGTCGCATCTAGCGGTTCTGGCGCGAGCTGGGCTTGTTGAGTCGGAACGGCATAGTCGCTCGATCGTCTACCGCGCCGTAGTGGAACGCGTGCGCGAGATCGCGAGCTTTCTGGTGCAGGACTGTTGCGGGGGTCGCCCGGAACTGTGCGAACCCCTAGTCGCCGAATTCACCCCGTGCTGCTCTCCCATGGAGACGAGCCATGTCTGACCGCGTCTACAACGTCCTATTCCTCTGCACTGGCAATTCGGCCCGCTCCATCCTGGGCGAGGCTATCCTCAACCATGTAGGCAGCGGCCGCTTCCAGGCATACTCCGCCGGTTCGACGCCGAAGGGTGCCGGGCGCGCCCAAGATGGATTTTATCTTCACAGTTTGCGACAACGCCGCCGGCGAGACCTGTCCGATCTGGCCCGGCCAGCCGATGACCGCCCACTGGGGCATCGAAGATCCCGCAGCGGTTGACGGCCCCGAGTTCAAGCAGCGGGCCGCGTTTGGGGATGCCCTGCGGTACCTTTGCAACCGCATCGGCGCCTTCATCAACCTGCCGATCGCCAGCATCGATCGCATGGCATTGAACTCGAGGCTTGAAGGCATCGGAGCAATGGACGGCACCACCACCAAGTCGTCGAAGGCCGCGTAGAACCATGTCCATCTTCGAACGCTACCTCACGCTTTGGGTCGCAACCTGCATCGTTGTGGGCATCGCCGCTGGCCACTTTTTCCCTGCCGTGTTCCAGGGGCTGGGCTCGTTCGAGTACGCCCAGGTCAACCTCCCCATGGCGGTGCTGATCTGGCTCATGGTCATCCCCATGCTGGTCCGCATCGACTTCATGAGCCTGCGCCAGGTCGGCTCTTATTGGCGTGGCATGGGCGTCACTGTTTTCATCAACTGGGCCATCAAGCCGTTCTCCATGGCTCTGCTCGGCTGGCTCTTCATCGGCTGGCTGTTCCGGCCGATGCTGCCTGAGGTGCAGATCGATAGCTATATCGCCGGTCTGATCATCCTGGCGGCAGCCCCATGCACAGCCATGGTGTTCGTGTGGTCGAACCTGGTGCGGGGAGAGCCGCATTTCACCTTGTCTCAGGTTGCGCTGAACGATGCCATCATGGTCGTCGCCTTTGCTCCCATCGTCGGCCTGCTGTTGGGACTGTCGGCAATCACCGTGCCATGGGACACTTTGTTGCTCTCGGTCGGACTCTACATCGTCGTGCCGGTTATCGCCGCGCAGCTTTATCGACGCTGGCTGCTGGCCAATGGGGGCATCGACGCCATGAACCGGGTGCTGTCCGTCCTGCAGCCTATATCGATCACCTCCTTGCTGCTGACCCTGGTCATGCTCTTTGGCTTCCAGGGCGAGCAGATCATCGCACAGCCGACCGTCATCCTGCTGCTGGCGGTGCCAATTCTGATCCAGGTCTACTTCAACTCCGGCCTGGCCTATTACCTGAACCGGGTCTCCGGAGAACAGCACTGCGTCGCTGGCCCCTCCGCGCTGATCGGTGCATCGAACTTCTTCGAACTGGCCGTGGCCGCGGCCATTGCCCTGTTCGGATTCAACTCCGGTGCAGCCCTGGCGACGGTCGTCGGCGTCCTGGTCGAGGTGCCCGTCATGCTGTCTGTCGTCTGGATCGTGAACCGCTCCAAAGGCTGGTACGAACGCGGCCCCGCCGTACGTCACAACACCGAAACGAGGGTCACCGGATGAGCGTCACCATCTATCATAATCCTGATTGCGGAACGTCCCGCAACACACTGGCGATGATCCGCCAGTCCGGCGTCGAGCCAATTGTCGTCGAGTACGTCAAGACGCCGCCGAGCCGCGACCGTATCGTGGAGCTGGTTTCCGCCGCAGGTCTCTCGCTGCGAGATGCCTTGCGCAAGAAGGATACGCCCTTTGAGGAGCTTGGGATGGCCGATCCCGCCAAGACGGATGACGAGCTTCTGGATGCCATCGGGGCAAACCCGATCCTGCTAAACCGCCCCTTCGTGGAGACGCCGATCGGCACGCGCCTCTGCCGCCCATCAGAGGTCGTGCTCGACATCTTGGAGAACCCCGACATCGGCCCGTTCACGAAGGAAGATGGCGAAGTCATCATCGACGCCGAAGGGAAACGGCTTGTCTGATCGGCCAAATATCACCAGCGGCGCCTTCGAGGTGCCGGAATTCTCCAAGCTCACTGCCCCGGTTATGGACCACAAGCCGCGCATCCTGATGCTCTATGGCTCACTGCGGGAGCGGTCTTACAGCAGGCTTCTGACCTTCGAGGCGCAGCGTCTTCTTGAAGCCCTCGGCGCCGAGGTCCGCATCTTTCATGCCAACGGCCTGCCGTTGCCCAACGATGCGCCCGAAAACCACCCGAAGGTGCAGGAACTCCGCGACGCCATGCTGTGGTCCGAAGGCCAGGTTTGGACTTCGCCGGAACGGCACGGAGCCATGTCTGCGGTAATGAAGTCCCAGATCGACTGGATACCCCTGCCGGGCGGCGCCATCCGCCCGACTCAGGGTCGTACCCTAGCCGTTATGCAGGTCTCTGGCGGATCGCAGTCATTCAACGCCGTGAACCAGATGCGTATCCTGGGCCGCTGGATGCGGATGGTGACCATCCCGAACCAGTCCTCGGTCGCCAAGGCCTTCCAGGAGTTTGACGAAGCCGGCCGCATGAAACCGTCGTCCTATTACGACAGGGTGGTGGACGTCATGGAAGAGCTGGTGAAGTTCACGTTGATCAACCGCGGCGTCTCCAGCTACCTGACCTCCCGTTACAGCGAGCGCAAGGAAGCGGCAGCCAAACTCGAGGAGCGAGTCGGCCCGAAGTCTTTATAGACTACGAAGGCACGGTGATCCAAACGACGAGCCCGCATCAGGAATGGCCGCTATCTGAACTTGCGGATCACAAACCGGACGGACTGTTTCCCACCCCAAAGGTGCCGGTCCGGAGCCGACCCCTTTTCGGTCTTATAGCGTCCAGTTCCTCATTCCTGAAAGCGGACACTCTCCTGTCTCTCGGCGCGTCCGTTTCGGCCGTTGGAACCGGCGCGGCGATCCTCCAGAAGCAGGCACCTGGTTGAAGGCCGGGCTCTCTGAATCCTAGCGGACCTAGAAAAGAGGTGGGGTCGGTAGCCGCGGGGCAGATAGTTTGGCTCCCCGTCCCGGCGAGGGGCGTGGTGGCGGCCACGCCGATAAAGGTTCGATGTCACGTCAAAGTCGCAACGGCACTTCGGTGGATATGAGATGGATGGCAATGGCGAAGCAAGCGGACAGTCCAGATCGGGAGATCGAGAACCGACTTCCAATTCGACTCTGAAGACTAATTTCAACAACTACACTTTCATGGTGCGAAGCTTGGGCATCCAGATCCAGCAGACAGCGGCGAAGAGCACGACCACGAGGGCCATTGACGCCATCGCCACCCGGGGGCCGACCTCGGCGGAGAGCAGCGCCATGGTTGCCGTGCCCATCGGCATGAGGCCGCGCGTCATGAACAGGGACGAGAGGACTCTGCCGCGAAAGGCATCGTCCACCGTCAGCTGCAGGATGGTGTTGTTGGACGAATTGTAGGCGATATGCATAGCACCGGCTGCAAACAGCGCCGGGACCGCCCAATAACTATTGGGGGCGGCTGCGAACAGGATGAGAAACAGCCCGAAACACGCCATAAAGACCAGCATGGTGGAGCCACGCCGCACATCGCGCTGCATGCGGCTGGCCAGCAGGCCGCCAAAGATCGAGCCCAGCGCCGCGAGCGCCGTCATGGCCCCCAGCCCGCTGGCTCCGGTTTCGAAAACCTGCGCGGCAAACACAGCCAGGAACTGAATATAGGGCTGGCAGAAGAAGGTGGGCACGAGCGCCACGGCAACCAGCATCAGCAAGAGCGGTTCCTCTCTCATGTAGACGAAACCGCCCACCAGGCTGGCGAAGAATGACTCGGCCTTGCGCTCCACCTTCTGCTCTGGCAAGTGGAGCATCAGCAACATCACCATAACCACGGTGAAGCTGAGGGCATTGACCACGAAGCAGGCGGTGATGCCAAAGCTGGCAATGATCGCCGCCGACGACAGCGGGCCGATGATCTTGGCCATGTTGAGGGTGATGGAATTGAGCGACACCGCGCTGGCCATCGCCTCACGTGGGACCAGTTGGTAAACCAGCGAGTGCCGCGCCGGAAGATTGAAGGCGACGATCAGCCCGCGAGAGGTCGCCAGCACCATGATCAACCAGATAGAGGCGTCGAAGAAGGCCACCGTACAGGCCAGGCCAATCGCCACGATCATCGCCAGGAACTGCGTGCATAGCAGCATGGTGCGGCGGTCGAAGCGGTCGGCCACCACGCCGCCGAACATGGCGAAAAGCATGATCGGCAGGCCACGGCCCAGATTGACGAGGCCCAGCATGACCGGGTCGTTGGTGGTCGAGATTACCAGCCAGTTCAGGGCCACCTGGTCCAGCCAGTCGCCAACGAAGGAAATGGTGTTGCCGTACCAGAACAGGCGGTAATTGCGGTAACCAAGAGCGGCAAACGTCCCCGGTCTGGGCTTTGGCGTCTGAATGGCCTGTTCTGGCTCGTCGGCGGCGGTGATGGTCATGGGACTATGGGGTTGTGGCGCGGAACCCTGTCCGCACCGATATAAACCGGGTTGGGGCGACCTATTCGGCCGCCTCTTTTGCCGCGTCGGCATTGTCCAGGTGCGCAATGACTTCCGCGACATGCATCACGTCGGCATATTTGTGATGCAGGTCGAACAGATTCATCTTGTGGACCATTTCGTGCCGGTCGAATGCGCATTCCTCGACCAGGCTGACATGCAGGCCATTGGAATAGCCGTCAACGCAGCTCGCGCGGACGCAGCCACTCGTGCTCTCGCCACAGACGATCAGGCTTTGGACACCGAGCAAGTTCAAATGCGAGATCAAGGGCGTACCTTGGAAGATGCTGGCACGCTGCTTGCGAATGACAACATCGCCTTCCTGGGGCGCAAAATCGGCCAGGATTTCGAAATCGTCGGGAAAGTGCCTGGCGCGTGTGGGCTTCTGACGCCTGGTCGCGCCGACGCCTGCAGGTGCCGCCATCGGCCGCCGATCAGAGGTGCAGTAGAAAATTGGGATGCCGGCCGAGCGGGCCGCCGCGATCAGCTTCTTGGTAGGCTCAATGGCGTTGTGCGCATACATGCCGCAGCTGCTGGGAAACTCATCCTGAAGCGTTGATGGTGGCACTGCGCCACCGCGATAGGCGAGGTTGTACAGATCGATCAGGATCAGCGCCGGCCGGTGACCGACAAAGGTCTCGCGTGCATAGGCGGAATAAATCTGGATCAGGTCGTCCGGCACGATATCGGCCCAGGCGTGGTCTTCGAAGCGGTCGGGGGTCATGGTGATCTCCTTTTTGGGTGAGGCTGAGGGACGGATGCTGGCGGCATCGCGCATGTGCTCGGGGGAACGTAAGGGCCTCTCCCCGGGGGAGAGACCGGTGTCTCATTCAGCGGCGGCGCGGGCGCTCATGCCCTGCCCCGATGGCAGCTCGAACATGCACTGCGGAAGGGTGTTGAGGTAATCAAGCACCTCCGCGCTGGGGCGGACATTGGCGTATTTGGCATGCATGTCGAACAGGTTGATGGCGTGGCTCGCCTGGGTGCGGTCAAAGCATCCGTCCTCCACGACGGTGCAGCGGAAGTTCAGGGAAAAGGCGTCGAGCACGGTGGCGCGCACGCAGCCGGAGGTCGTGGTTCCGGTGACGATCAGGCTGTCGCAGCCCAGCAGCTGCAAGTAGGATTGCAGCGGCGTGCCGGCGAAACCGGACGGCTTCTGCTTGAGGACGACGAGGTCACGGGGCCCCGGCGCGATCGCGTCGACAATTGCATTGCCGTCGCGACCATCGGCATCGAGCACCGGGGTTTCGCCGCGACGCTTGGATTTCCAGCGCCACGAGCCGGCATCCCAGTTATCGGCGCGGCGGGTTGCGGTGGTGTAGATCACCGGAATCCCCTTGTCGCGGCAGAGGCCGATGAGCTTCTGCAGCACGGGCATGGCGTCCCACGCGTCTTCGCCGCAGGACGTGCGCCACTTCTTGATGCTTTCCAGGATCGGCGTTGGCGCTTCGTCGCAGAAGGCATAGTTCACGTCGATGATGACCAGCGCGGGGCGCTGTCCCCAATCGGCCAGGACGCCGAAGCCCGCTGCGGTGAGCACAGTCTTGTCGCGCTCGGTCAGAAACTTGTCCCAGATGCGTTCGGTCATGTCATTCCTCGTGGGGTGGTGGGGGTGGCGGAGGCGAAGCTGTGGGGCTCAGGGGAACCGGCCGCGCCATGTGACGGGCATAGGCGGTGAACCCAAACATGGTGGCGACCAGCACGGCGCCGCCGGCGAAAAAGGCCGACGTCAGCCCGATGAAACTGCCCAGAATTCCGAAAATGGCCGGGCTCACGGTCTGGGAGAAGCGATTGACCAGCAGGCGCAAGCCCATCAGCTTGCCGCGCTGATCCTCCCCGACGGCGTCCACCATGATCATGATGCTCACAGGCAGGTTGATGCCGGTGGCCGCGCCGAGCACGAAGATGAGCATGTAGGTGAGCACGATATTGGGGGCGACGACCGGCGTCAGCACGACACAGAACGAGGCAATAAAGCCTGCGGCCGCCAGAATGTGTTCGAGAGAAAACCGCCGCATCAGCCGGTCGACGATCAGCCTGCTCATCATGCCGGCCAGGCCCTGCCAGGAGAGGATCGTGGCGATCTGGAAGGCGGTATAGTCGAACTGAACCAGGTAGAGCGGCAGGAAGCCCATATATAGCGCCTGGATATACATGATGACGAAGGTGCCCACCAAGCCAAACTGCACCGGGCGATGGGCGGTAAGGCCGATGCCGCGGCGATAGCTGTCGGTGTAGCCGCTCAGCGACAATATCGCACGGATTTCCCCGACTTGGGGGACGGGATGGGGATAGCGGCGGCTGAACCAGACCAGGATCAGCATGAAGCCACCCGTGGCAACGGCCGACGCGACAAAGGTGAAGCGATATCCGTCAGCAGGAACCTCGAACAGGGAGGCGATCACGCCGCCGATCAGCGGACCGATCATGCCGCCACCCGACATCCACATGGAATAGGTGGTTATGGCCTTGTTGCGGGCCGTGCGGTCGCCTGTCGAAACCAGCACCTGCAGGGACGATGCCATGATGATGATGCTGGCGCCCATGAAGAGCTGGGAAATGGCAAGCGCCGGGATGCCGACGGCAAAGACGGTGTTGAGGAGCGAAGTCAGCAGCAGCACCGACCCCCATTGCAGCATTTTCATCGGGCCGAGACTGTCGATGAGTTGACCGGTCGGCATGGCGATGACGATGGGCAGCAGTGCCCGGAGGGTGACGATCAGCCCGATCTCGAGCGTCGAGGCACCCATCTCGGCGGCATAGAGGGTGAAGAACGGGTTGGCCATGCCGGTGATGGCGAAGAACAGACCGCCGCCGGCAATGCCGAACCGTGTAAATGTACTAATTGGCATAGTGGCAGGCCGTCTCTCTTGTCTTGGAATAGGCGTGCAGGAGCGGCTTTTCGACGCGACAGAAGTCCGTGGCCCGCGGGCAACGCGAGGCGAAAGCACAGCCGACCGGCAGGTTCAGCGGGCTGGGCAATTCACCGGAAAGCGGCCGCTTGGTCCGCGCTTCCTCGGCCACGGGATCCGGTACGGGGACGGCAGCGATCAGCGCTTGGGTATAGGGATGAGCCGGTTGTCGGAAGATTTCGTTGGCGGGGCCGTACTCCACCACCTCGCCCAGATACATAACGGCGATCTTGTCGGAGATGTAGCTGACGGTCAGCAGGTCATGGGAGATGAAGACAAAGCTCACGCGGAGATCGCGCTTGAGGTCGACCATGAGGTTGATGATCTGGGCCCGCACCGAGACATCAAGCGCCGAGGTGGGCTCATCGGCCACCACGACCGACGGCTTGAGCGCCAGCGCGCGGGCAATGGCCACACGCTGGCGCTGGCCTCCCGATAGCTGGCTGGGATAGCGGTGCATGTAGCTTTCGTCCATGCCGACCTGGTTGAGCAACTCGAGCAGGCGGTCCTCCCGTTCGGCGCGCGTGCCCCAGCCGGTGACCACCAGAGGCTCGAGGATGATGTCGGACAGCTTCATCTTGGGATTGAATGAGGACGATGGATCCTGGAACACCATCTGGGCCATGCCATCGACGTAGATGTCGCCCGAGGTGACCGGGTCTAGCCCCAGCAGCAGCCGGGCAACCGTGCTTTTGCCGCAACCCGATTCACCCACAATCCCCAGCGTCTCGCCCTTGCGGATGCTCAGGGAAATGCCATTGACGGCCCGCACAGTGGCCGGCACGCGCCAAGGCACAATGCTGCGGCCAACAAAGTGCTTGTGCAGGTTGAAGACCTCGACCACGACATGGTCTTCCGTGGAGGCATGCGAGGGGGCGATGATCTCCAGATCCTGGTGACGCCTGTCGCCCAAGCCTTCGGGCAGCCAGCAGGCCGCACTGTGCCCCGGGTTGCGGGGCATCAGGTCTGGCGTGGCCTCGAAGCAGTGCTGGTGCGCCGCGGCGCAGCGGTCCTTGAAGGAACAGCCGACGATCGGCAGCTTCATATCGGGCGGGAAGCCGGGGATCTGCGCCAGGCGGCGGCGCACGTGCTGATCCGTCGGCGGGATCGTATCGAGCAGGTTCTGCGTGTAGGGATGGCGCGGATCGGCGAAGATGTCCTTGACCGGACCGAACTCGACCAGCTTGCCGGCATACATGACGCCGACCTTGTGGGCGAAACGGGCGACAAGGCCCAGGTCGTGGGTGATGAAGACCATTGCCGCGCCGGTCTCGGCGGTCAGTTCCTTGAGCAGTTCGACAATCTGCGCCTGGATGGTGACATCCAGCGCCGTGGTCGGCTCGTCGGCGATCACCAGCTTGGGGCGGCATGATAGCGCCATGGCGATCATGACACGCTGGCGCATACCGCCCGACATTTCGAATGGATAGCCATCGATGCGCCGAGCGGCATCGGGAATGCCGACGCGATCGAGCCAGCCGATGGCTTCGGCGCGCGCCTTGTCGTGGCTCAAATCAAGGTGGCGCATGATAGGCGGCACCATTTGATTGGCGATCTTCATGACCGGGTCGAGCGATGACATGGGGTCCTGGAAGATGGTGCCGACTTCGCGACCCCGAATATGGTTGAGCTGGCGCTCGCTGATGCGGTTGAGGTCACGCCGCGCCAGCATGATCTCGCCGCCGACAATCTTGCCGGGATAGGCCAGCAGGCGGAGCAGCGACATGGCCATGGCGCTTTTGCCCGACCCCGACTCGCCGACAATGGCGATGCGCTCGCCGCGGTCGATGTGGAAGGAGACGCCGTTGACCGCCTTGACGGTTCCCGAATCCGTCAGGAAGTGGGTGTGCAGGTCGCGGACGTCGAGCAGCGCGCCAATGTCGGTCGCCGCAGCATTCTCGATCTGGATAGCTTGCGAAAAGTTCATGGCTTCTGATCCGGATTGTGATGAGCGATCATTTGCGGGAACGTGGGTCGAGAACCTGACGGATGCCGTCCGAAAGGAAGTGCAGACCGATGGCGATCAGCAGGATCACCACACCAGGCAGGGTCGATATCCACCACGCCTGCTCGAGATAGGACTGGCCGTCGCGAATTAGATTGCCCAGCGATGGCGCGGGCGGCATGATGCCCAGCCCAAGGAAGCTAAGACCGGCTTCGACCAGGATGGCATTTGCGGCGGCAATCGAAGCAGCTACCAATAGCGGGGCGATGGTGTTGGGAATGATGTGCCGCGACATCAGCCAGAACTGGGACGCCCGCACGGTACGGGCGGCGTCGATATAGGCGCGGGTGCGCAGGCCCAGGACCATGGCGCGCTGCAGCCGGATGAAACGCGGCACGTCGGACAGCGAGATGGCGAGCACGACCGGCACCATGCCGGTGCCCATCACCGAAACCAGACCGATAGCCAGCAGCAGCGAGGGAAAGGCCAAGAAGATGTCGGTAATGGACATCATGACCCGGTCGATCACCCCCCCGAAAAAGCCAGCCAGCGTTCCCATGACCAGGCCGATGACCAGTGCCAGGGCGGCGACGGCGAAGCCGACGAACATGGAGATCTGCACTCCGGCGAGGGTGCGGCTCAGCAGATCGCGCCCCATTCGATCCGTCCCGAACAGATGGTCCAGCGATGGAGGCTGCGTCATAGCGCGCAGGTTGGTCTCGAGCGGACCGGGCAGCGGCAGGAACTGACGAAACAGGGTCAGCAGTATGATGGGGCAGAGTATGGCCAGAGCCACTTGCACCAGGCGGTTGCTGAGCAGCCGGACCAGGCCCTGATTGGGCCGCCAGCCTAGATTGAGCAGGGGACGGGTCGGCAATGGGATGGCTTGATGGCTCATGGCAAGGTCTCCGGTCAGAACTGCACGCGGGGATCGAAGACGCGATAGATGAGGTCCGTCGCGAAATTGATCAGGACGAAAATCATCGCGTAGAATAGGATCAGCGTCTGGACCATCTGGTAGTCGCGGCTGTTGATGCCGCCCACCAGCAGATTGCCGATGCCCGGCAGGGTGAAAATGAACTCGACGATGACAGTGCCGTTGAGCAGATTGCCGAAGCTCAGCCCGATCACGGTCACGATGGGGAGTGCCGCATTCTTAAGGGCATGGCGGAACAGGACGCGCAGTTCCGACCACCCCATGGAGCGGGCCGTGCGCACATAGTCTTCACTGAGCACTTCGAGCACCGAGGTGCGGGTGATGCGGGCCATTGTGGCGATCTGGGCCATGGACAGCACCAGGATCGGCAGGGCGATGCGCCTGGCCAACTGCATCGGATCGTCCAGCGAAATCGTGCCGCTCGCTGGGAACCAGCCCAGCACCAGCGAGAAGATCAGCAGGCATACCAGCGAGGTCCAGAAGGACGGCATGAGGTCCAGCACCATGGCGAAGCCGGTGATGACATTGTCCAGCGTCTTGTGCCCTTTGTGGGCCATGTAGGCGGCCACTGTGCCGAGGGGGATGGCGACCAGCATGGTGAGGAGGATAGTGCCTAAGGCGATGGCAACGGTCACCGGCAGAGCACTCAGGATTAACTGCACGATGGGCAGCTTGGTGGTGACGGTATTCCCGAAATCGAGCACCGCCAGGTTGCCGAGATAGTTGAGGTATTGCAGCCAGAGGGGCTCGTTGAGTCCCATCTGGTTGCGCATCTGGTCGAGTGCAGCACCCGACAGATTATCGCCGGCCATGGCCGAAATCGGATCTCCCGGGATCATGCGAATAGTGAAGAAGACGAGGGTGACGACGCCCAGAACGGTCACGAGAAGCTGGGCAAGGCGCTTGAAGCTATAGGTCAGCATGGCCGGCGATCACTTTCGTTATTCGGTGTCGACTTCCCAGAAATTAACCTGCGCGAGATAGTTGATGTTAACGCCCGTCACGTTCTGCTTGCTGGGCCAGTAGACATTGCTAGCGGTGGCCGGCAGGTAGGGCAGATCGGTCATGGCGATCTCCTGGACCTTGGCGTAAAGCGCCAGACGCGTATCGGGATCAGCTTCGGCCCGGGCCGCCTCCAGCGTGCTGGTCAGTTCTGGATTGTCGTAGCGGGCGCCGTTGAGGCCGCCCGGAGCCAAATTGTCCGGGTGCAGATAGCTGAACAGCACCATGTCGGGATTGACCGCGGGCAGAAGGCGCCCGGCCATCATGAAGTCACCCGAATTGCGCCGCTGATTGTAGGTCGGCGTATCGACGAGTTCGAGTTCCATGTTGATGCCGACCTGGCTGAGATAGTCGATCTCGAACTGCTGCTGTTCGGTCACGCCCTGCGCCGAGGTGCCCAGCACTTTGAGGGTGAAGCCATCGGCATAGCCGGCCTCGGCCAACAGCGCCGTGGCCTTTTCCGGGTCGTATTCGTATTTGGGTGCGGCGTCCGAATAGACATCCATCCAGGGCAGCAGCATCGAATAGGTCGGCGCCTGCAACGATGGGGATATCGCTGCCGTGATGGACGGATAGTCGATGGAGTGGGCTATGGCTCTGCGGATGCGCACGTCCTGCAGGATGGGATCGGTGAGGTTGAGGACCTTGAGCGATACGGCATAATTGTCGACGTGGTTCATCTTGAACCCCTCGGCCTCCAGCGTATCGAGCTGTTCCTCCTTGCTCTGGCGCATCAGAAGGTCGATTTCGCCGTTGCGCAGGGCAATCGCGGCCGTCGCATCATCCTTGATGATGTTGAAGTTTAGCGTCTCGATGGGCGCCGGGCCCTTGAAATAGTCCTCGTGGCGCTTGAGGACGATCTGGGAATTCACGTCGATCGATTCCAGCATGTAGGGTCCGGTGCCCACAGGCTGCCAACGCACCTGGTCGCCGGCTGCCTCGATGGCTTCCTTCTTGACGATCTGACCCTGGTGATAATTGGCGACGGTGTGCAGGAAGCTGCCATTCGCCGCGCTCAGGGTTATCTTGAGCGTGTAAGGATCGGGCGCTTCCATGCTCTCGATCCCGGCCAGCTCGGAAATATAGGGCGAGGCAGTCGCCGGGTCGAGGATGCGGTTGAAACTGTAGATCACGTCAGCGGCGGTGAATTCGCCATAGCCGTTCTGCCACTGCACGCCCTCGCGCAGGTGGAAGGTCCAGTTGATGTTGTCGGTCGTTTCCCAGGACTCGGCCAGGTCGGGCACGATCTCGCCGGTGGTACTGTCGTAGGTGGTCAGGCCGCTGAAGATGTTGAAGGCGATGTTTTCGTTTTCGATGCGGAAAATACTGGCAGGGTCAAAGCCCGCCGGATCGTCGTAGAAACGGACGATGAGCGATTTTTCCTGCGCGAACGCCAAGTTTGGGGTGACGAGGCTGGTGCCGAGCATCATGGTGCCGGCGGCAAGGGCGGCCAGGCAGGATCTGCGCGTAATGGTCATAGCTAGCTCCGTGTTGCGCGGCGGATCTTGGGAGGAGGGCCGCGACTTGGTTGGAACTGAAGGGCCTGCGCGGCAGCCGCGCAGGCGGTGGCGCAATCAGCCGGCCTTGAGCATCGGTGCGTCGGCGGCCATGCTGGCCAGGTAGGTCTTGGCCATGTCGAGCGAGACCACATCGGCATATTTGTGGTGCATGTCGTAGAGATTGATGTAGTGCGAGGCCTCGGTGCGATCGAACACGCAATCCTTGACCACGCCCATGCGGAAGCGGGCCGTGGCACCATCGACCACCGACGCGCGGACGCAGCCGGAGGTGGTTTCCCCGCAGACGATCACGGTGTCGATGCCCAGGCTCTGCAACTGGAAGGCAAGCGGCGTGCCCTGAAACGCCGAGGGGGCGGCTTTCTCGATGACCAGTTCGCCCTCGATGGGCTTTACTTCGTCGACGATCTGCTGGCCCTTCTCGATCATTTCCTTGGACATGGTCGGCGCCGCGCGCTTGCGGCGACCCCAAGAGTTGACGCCGCTGTGCAGGCCCTTGACGTGAATGACCGGAACGCCCGAGGCACGGGCCACTTTCAGCAGCTCGGCGGTCTTGTCGACGGCCTCCCAGCCCTCGAGGCCGGTCGAGCCGCGCCAGGTCTTCATCGATTCAAAGATATCCTCGCGCTCGAGGCCAAGCACCGAGTAATAGATGTCGATGAGCACCAGGGCCGGCTTGTTGCCAAAGCCGTTCAGTTCCTTCTTGCCCCAAAGCTCGCTGTGCTTCTTGTCGCGCTCGGACAGGTAGGGTTCCCAACCAAATTCCATTCGTCAAACTCCCGTGTTGCGGTAGCGGTTCTGCAATTGGGAAGATGCGCGGGAAGACGGGCCGATGGGACACCCCATGCCGTATGCCTAATTTTGCATCAACCTGTGCTGATGCTAAGAATTTTAGCAGTCGACAGTCAAATTACACTTTCGGCCGCTTTGCATTAGCAATACTAATGCCGCATGCGCGTACCCTCACTTCACCTGCTAAGGGCATTTTTGGAGACCGCCCGACTGGGCAGCTTTTCCCGCGCCGCGACGGCGTTGAACGTCACGCAATCGGCAGTCAGTCAGCAAATTCGCCAGCTAGAACAAGAGGTTGGTACCGCTTTGTTCCAGCGCGAAGGGCGCCAGATCGCGTTGACGGATTTCGGTCGGGTGTACCTGAAACTCGTGGGCCCACCCATCGCGGCGCTGGAGGAAGGGCATACGACGCTCCGGGCCATGACCGGGAGCAGCTCTGTCGTGCTGCACCTGTCGCGGTCGTTCGGATCGGAATGGCTGGCCCCCCGGCTGGCCGATCTGGCTGCCCAGCACCCCGAAATTTCGGTGACCTGCATGTTTCTCAGCCCGGGCGACTCACCGGGCGGAAACAATGGCGATGCCTATATCGCCTCGACCAGCCGGCAGGGCGATACCAATGACTTCGTCATCGAACCGCTGTTCAGCACGACCATATGCCCGGTCGCCGCACCCCATTTCGGACCCGTGGACGTTGCACGGCTGAACGACTATCCGATCATCCATACCCTGCGCCGGCATGACGACTGGCAGACCTGGTGCATGGCGGCAGACGTGCCGTTGGTGGCGCGGGACAAGGGCTGGTCTTTCGAAAGCTCCAGCATGTCCTATAGTGCCGCCAAACATGGTCTTGGCATCGTCATGGCCGAGCTGGAGCTCGTGTCCGATGACATAGAGCAGAACCGGCTGCGCCGGGTTTCGCCGGTCAGCGCGCCCTCCGGGCATAATTATTTCATCGCCTATGCCCGCAGCCGCTATGAACGTCCCGCTCTGCGGAAGTTCCGGGGCTGGCTGTCGAAGCAGGTGCCCGGCTAGCGGCTTCCTATCCCGACGCGTTCGGCGATCCAAGGCATTCGTACGCGGAGTCGATCGAATCTGAAGCTGCTTCCACGGCCAGATATCGTTGCTGCGCCTTGCCGAGCACCACGCGGTTGCGAAATGTCATGGTTGATAGGCAAAATCTACCTCAAGGTGTACGGGAACCGCGACAGGGACAGGCTAACCGCTTTGATCGTCCACGCGGCACTCACGTCGCTGCATCGGGTTGTAATTAGTACTGCCGGATGTCTGCTTTTCTGGGTGACGTTCGAGAAGCAGACTGTCGGCAACCCACCCCATAGGCGCCCGCATTCGAGCCCGTTGCAGCCGGTACGTTACCGACCCCACACCGGTCATTGGCGACTATGATGATCTATGTCGGCTTCGGGCACGAAGCGGACGTTCGCACCACGAGTCCGCCACGGGAGCCTCATCCGGAAACGAGCGGATGCTCTGCTGGCCAACGCTGGAACATGGTTGCGAGGTCCGCCGCGATCCCAACCTCGCGTTGCGCGACGTCGATGCTCCGGAGGCGCAGCCGATGCGTACTTCCGTAGATCATGTAATCCGTGGCGAACGGCCCGGATCCAAGACCGCGATGGTGAGGGTAGAGGAGAAGAAGGTCAGGGCAGTCATAGAGCTGCCCATAGGCCGTCATCTGATAAACATCGGTCTGACTGACCCCGTGCTTGGCATCTTCGATCACCGGCGACAAGCGCTTCCATTTAGTATCGACGATCGCGACCGGCGCGTTGCCTCGGCGATCGCCGGGCCTCGCGCCCCCGAACTGGAAGACCGCCGGCAAGCCAAGCGAGACCGAGACGATGGGATTTCCGAAGTCGCGCTCGTCCTTGTCTTGGTGGAGTGATAGGCGGGAGCCGGGCTCGTAGCGGTTGATCAAGCAGGCGTCGGGCCGGGATGACGGGTAGCCCGCCAACGTCGCCGCCCCGGTGGCGAGGGCGAGAAAAGCGGGCGGCATCGCGGGCCACGGTTCGCCGGACTCCGGGTCCACTCGATCATAGCGGTAGCCCTTGTGGTCCGTTACCCACCCGGCCGTCCCCCAGTTGGTCATGGTGACGGAAATGGTGTAGCCCCCGGGGGTCACCATGTGCCGAAAGGGTGAGCGCGCCGCGACCTCGCGGATCGAGGCCAGCAACTCGCCTTCGAATGGCAGGGCGAATCTTGCTAGCACAGCATGTTACATGCTTCAAAGTTCAGCGAAACGACTAGCTATGGTGCTCTTTTGGCCACGATAAAAGACGTCGCAAAGGCCGCCGGAGTTTCCACGGCAACCGTGTCGGCCGTAGTGAACGACACAGCCTTTGTCAGCGCGGAATTGCGCACCCGTGTGCTCGCCGCCATCCGCGACTCGCTTTGCGCCCTCACTCGTGGCACGCAATTTGCGGCGCGGACGCAGCCAGCTGATCGCGCTGGTTGTCGCAGATCTCGCCAATCCATTTTATGCGCGGATGGTAACGTCGGCAGAGGCAGCGGTGGCCGCTTGGGGCTATTCGCTGGTGCTGTTCAACCGCGACGAAAAACCGGAATCGAGCGCCGCATCCTAGCGCGCATTCGCACGCTGGGCTGCGATGGCGCGGTGATCGTGCCGGTTGGCGCGGCTGACCAATATCGGCATCTCGAATTCGACGACGTTCCAACGGTGCTCTTGGGACGCTCGCTTGAAGGCGAACAAACCGATACCGTCACCGTGGACAATTTGTCGGCCGGTCGGCAGGTCACCAATTATCTTCTCGACCTGGGGCACACGCGAATCGGCTCGATCACTGGCCCGAGGCAGCTATCAACCGGTCGGGGCCGACTTGACGGCATGATCGAGGCGATGGCCGCGCGGGGGCTGGATCCACAGCCGGGCCATGTGCGGTCGGGCGAGTTCCGTGAAGACGCAGCTTATTCGGTGGCTCGCGACATGCTGGGACAACCCGATCGCCCCAGAGCTCTCTATGTAGCCAATGGCGTGATGGCCATCGGCGCGATGCGCGCGGTGTCAGACATGGGGCTGCAGTGCCCGCAGGACGTGTCGATAACCTCTACCGACACGATTTCGGCCATGGGCGGTTTGAAACCACAGTTGACCCGTACCGAGCATCCAGTCACCGACATGACCAATGCAGCGCTGCGCATGCTGGTTGAGAGGATAAACGGCAAGGTTAGCGAATCGCCGCGCCATATCGTCTTCCAGCCTGCGTTGGTGGTTGGCGAGAGCTGCGCGCCAGTAGCTCGTTAGGAGCCGATCAGAAGAGGGGCGGGATATCTTGGTCTATTGTCTACGGTACCGCCACCGTTGAGATTTGGAAAATGGCCGCACAGCGCCCCTTTTCGGACGTTCAGCCTGTCGGAACAGAGAGTCCCGAAAGCTGCCGTTCCAGCTACCCCTCAGGAACCTCTCGTTTGGAGCGGGTCTCCGGACAAGCTGCGCTTGAAGAGTAGACGCACCGTTCTTAGGAGCCTGGAATATCCCAACTTCTGGGATACGGGCGTATCTCTGCCGCGCTTGATGCTCTCCAGCTGTACCTTGCTTTCGGGCTTGGCGAGACACTTAAAAGCGCGCTGCCCAGGATGTACGAGGGGGTCGTTTCCAAGCAGATTTCGTCGGCAAGGACCTCACGGCGAGCACCAGTACCACTGGAGACGCGGCGCGCTTTCACGGCTGAAAGTCAATCCCGTTAAAGGTCGGCAATTCCATGTTCTGGTCTATCTCGGTAGTCCGGCGAAGGAGTGAGCTGGGAGATCGGTAACCGTGTAACTGGCTGTCGTTGTGCCACCACTCATGCGGCCAACCTTTGCGCGAATTTTGATCACTTCACGCCTATGCCTCTAATTTGGCCATTGATCGTTGACAAGTGAGGACCATGGCTTAGGCTGAAATAAAGCCTTCACGCCATTTCGATCCTAACAAGATTTCGGCGCTGTCAGGCTTTCAGGAAACGGAGAGGAACAATGACGCGCTTAGGTTCGCTTGCAGCCCTATTGCTGATAACGACCGCACCACTTGCATACGCCCAGGATATCGACGCCCTAAAGGTGCAACTCGGTGAGTTGGTCGATGGCAAGGCAAAGCTCACGCAGGAGATCGTCGACTCGGTCTTCAGCTTTGCCGAAGTGGGGTTCCACGAAACCGAAACCATGCGTTACCTGACCCAGATGCTCGAGGCGGAAGGTTTTGAGATCGAGACTGGTATCGGCGGCATGCCGACGGCGTGGGTTGCGACCTGGAGCAATGGCGAGGGGCCGGCGATCTCCTTCAATTCAGACGTCGATGGCCTGCCGGGCCAATCCCAGACGCCCGGTGTGCTTACTCGCCAGCCGCTCGTCGATGGTGGTGACGGACATGGCGAAGGCCACAATACGGGCATCGCCGTCAGCATTGTCGGCGCTCTAGCGACCAAGGAGCTCATGGAGAGCGAGGGCATTACCGGAACGCTGCAGATCTGGCCCGGGATCGCCGAGGAAGCCTTGGCGGCCAAGCAGTGGTTCGTTAAGGCCGGCATTCTCGACGATATCGACGTCGTCATTTCCAACCACGTCGGCAATGGGCTCAGCACCTCCTGGGGCCAGTCCAATTCAATGTCGATGATTTCGGCTGAATTCAGCTTTACAGGCGTTTCCGCCCATGGCGCGGTCAGCCCCTGGTCGGGTCGGTCTGCGCTCGACGCCGTGGAACTGATGAATGCGGGCTGGAACTTCCGCCGCGAGCATCTCCATCCTGATCAGCGTTCGCATTATGTGATCAGCAATGGCGGCCTGCAGCCCAATATCGTGCCGGACAATGCCAGCGTCTGGTACTATTTCCGCAACACCTCCCCGGATGCTGCGGTGGAAATGCTCGAGATCGCCGACGGCATCGCCGAGGGCGCGACACTGATGACCGGCACTTCCTATGAGCGCCGCATTCTGGGCTCGGCCTGGCCCTCACATGGCAATGAAGCACTCGCCAAGGCCATGTACGAAAACATCAAGTCCGTCGGCATGCCGGAGTGGAGCGAGGACGACCAGGCCTATGCCAAGGCCGTCCAGGAAGCGATCGGCGCCGCAACCATTGGCCTTCGCACCGAGATCGGCGACCTCGCCGGCCCCGTCGAAAAGGTCGGCTCCGGCCCCTCGGACGACATTGGTGCAGTGATGTGGACCAAGCCCACAGTGCGTCTGAGCTACCCCGCCAACATTGCCGGCACCATTACCCACAACTGGCAGGCTGCGCTCGCCGTAGCAACCCCCATCGCCCACAAGGGCGCTTTGGCCGGCGCCAAGGTAACCGCCCTCACCGCGCTCGATATCCTGACCGATCCGGAACTCGTCGAGGCGGCCGAAACCTATTTCGCCGATGTGCAGACTAAGGACCTCAAGTATTACCCCTTCGAGAGCGAAACCGACGTCCCCTCAACCCACCTTAATGCCGAGACGGACGCACGCAATCGGCCCCGTCAGGCCGAATTCTACTATGATCCGAGCCAGCACGAGACCTATCTCGACCAGCTCGGCATTGACTATCCGCAGCTCGAAGTGCCTGCACCGGCCACCAATTGACCCTGCAGCCGGGGAGGAAGCTCCCCGGCACTACTTCGATCTCTTTTGGGTAGACTGATGGTTGACTTGAACTGCCGCCTGTTCCTGCCTCTTGCCTTGATGCTTGTCTCTGCATCGCCTCTATCGGCGCAACCACGCCATGCCGAAGCGCACGTGCACGGCACGGGGCTTCTCATGATGGTGGTCGACGGCAGCACGGTCTCGATCGAGTTGACCATTCCCGGGTCGGACATTGTTGGCTTCGAGCGACAGGCGACGACGCCAGAGGAGCAATCGTCTGTCGAAAACGCCATCGCGACGCTGTCACAGCCAACCGGCCTGTTTGCGTTCACGCCTGACACCGCTTGCACTGTGAAAGCTGCCACCGCTGAGTTCAGGGCGCATGACGACCATCACCATGCTGAGTTCACAGCCAGCTACGCTCTCGATTGCCCCGGGCTTGCTGCTGGCGATGTTGAACTCCGTACCGGACTCTTCGATCAGTTCAACAGGGCTGAGGCGCTCAACGTGGATGGCCTAGTGGATGGGGTTGCACAATCCGGCACCCTCACTCGCCAGCAACCCGCCATGACCTTGCGTTAGGCGGCCATGGCGCAGTCCCCAGCCATATCGCTCAGCGGCATGCAATTTGCCTGGCAGGGACGCACGGGCTTCGCGCTTGCCGTCGATACATTCACCATGGTCCGTGGCGAGAGACTGCTGCTGGTCGCGCCGAGCGGCACCGGCAAGTCGACGCTCATCGGCCTCATCGCAGGAATCACACGCCCGCAAAAAGGGAGTGTATGCGTCCTCGGAACCGATCTTACTCGCCTTTCGCAATGGCGGCGCGATCGCTTCCGGGCCGAGCATATTGGCCTCATCTTTCAAAGCCTCAATCTCGTTTCCTATTTGACGGCGCTGGAAAACATCCTGCTGCCCCTGTCCTTTGCCCCAGCGCGCCTCAAGCGGGCCGGAGGCGTTGAAGGGGCTCGGACGCAGGCGCTGCAGATGCTCGATGCCATTGGATTGCCATCGGCCGAGGTGGCAGGGTTGCGCGCGAGCCAGCTTAGCCTTGGCCAGCAGCAGCGCGTTGCCGCGCTGCGGGCGCTGATCGGCGCGCCCGATCTCATCGTGGCGGATGAGCCGACTTCTGCGCTCGACCGCGATCGACAGGCCGCGTTCCTCCAGATGCTTCAGGCTCAGCTCGAAGGCACTGGGTCATCGCTGCTGATGGTCAGCCACGATCCAAGCCTGCCAGGGTTTGATCGCGTGGTGGCGCTGGCCGATTTTGCTCGAGCCGGCAGGGCGCTGGCATGATCATTCTTCGTCTCGCCCTTAAAAGTCTCCTGAACCGACTCGCCCTCGTCACGCTGACGACGCTGTGCATTGCCCTGTCGGTTGGCCTTGTGGTCGGCGTCGAAAAGGTGCGGGACGGGGCGCGCGCCAGTTTTGCCGGCACAGTTTCCGGCGTCGACCTCATCATCGGGGCGCGCAGTGGCAATGTGCAGCTGATGCTCTACGCCGTCTTCCGCATCGGCGACGCGGCCAACAATCTCACTTGGGAAACCTACTCGGCGATCGCCGAACGGCCGGATGTGGACTGGATCATTCCTTTGTCGCTTGGCGATTCCCACCGCGGCTACCGCGTCGTCGGTACGGATCAAAGCTACTTCGAACATTTCCGCTATCGCGATGACCAGTCGCTCCGCTTCGGTGCTGGCGCCCCGTTCGACGATCTCTTTGATGTTGTGCTGGGGGTCAGGGTCGCCGAAGATCTCGGCTACGAGATCGGCGATGTCCTGGTGGTCAATCACGGGCTGGGCAGCATCGGTCTAGCAGAGCATGGCGACCTGCCTTTCCGGGTCTCGGGCATTCTCGAACGAACCGGCACCCCCGTCGACAAGGCGCTGCATGTGAGCCTGTCGGCCATAGAAGCCATCCATGTCGATTGGCAGTCCGGCGGCGTTCCGTTCGGCGAGCGCACCGAAGCTGATGCCCTCAGGGCCATGGACCTGACCCCGCGATCGGTCACCGCGGCCCTCGTCAAATTGACCTCGCCGATTGCCACCTTCACGGCGCAGCGCGACCTCAACCAGTACCGCGAGGAGCCGATCAGCGCCGTTATCCCGGGATTGGCGCTTCTCGAACTCTGGTCGGTTGTAGAGATCGTCGAGGCCGCGTTGCGCCTCGTCGCAGCGTTGATGGTCGGCGCAGCGCTTGCTGGCATGATCGCCACGTTGTTGGCGCTGCTCAACGATCGGCGACGAGAGATCGCCATTCTGCGCGCTGTCGGTGCCGGCCCATGGCACGTCGCGGGACTGCTTGTCAGCGAGGCGACGTTGATCGGCACGACAGGCGCGCTTCTGGGTGTCGTCGCGGCCTATGCGAGCATGGCCCTCGCGGCGCCTTGGATCGAGGGCACATTCGGACTTGCTCTCGATGTTGCCGCACCGGGTTCGGTCGATGGGTTGATCGTGTTGGCGGTGGCAGCGACCTCCGCCGTGGCTGGGCTCGTTCCAGCTTATTTTGCATACAGGAAATCGCTTGCCGATGGCATAGCGGTCCAGAGTTAAGAGGCAATCATGCAGCGCAGGACTTTCCTTCTTTCCGGAGCAGCGATCATGGCGGTCCCGTCTGCAGCTGCGGCCCAGGATATCGTCGATCTGGGCTGGGTTGAACTCCTGCCAGGCGGTGGCGATGTCGCTCGCCCCGTGCCGCTTCAGGAGCATGACGAAGGCGGAAACGCCCTGCTGGTCAATGACGGCGACGTACCGATCCGTGAAGACCTGAGCGGGCTCCGGGTTCGCATGGTTGGCTATGTGACCCCGATGGGCTTCGCGCCCGGTTCGCGCAGCATGCGCGTCGATACGTTTCTCCTGGCTCCATTTACCGGCGCCTGCGTGCACGTGCCGCCGCCCCCAGCCAACCAGCTTGTGCTCGGTCACTTCCCCGAAGGGATCGAACTGGCGACAAGGCTCTCGCTCGATCCCGTGATGATTGTCGGCGTGCTGACCGCCCAGAAGGCCAATGTGGACGTAACCGTCGCCGGCTACCAGGTTGCGGTCGAAAGCATGGAGTATGTTTCCGACGAGCGTTCGAGCAATATGGACAAGTATGTCTGGGGCGCGAACTGAACTGGAAACTGCAGCTTACGGTTGCAGCCGAGCAGCATTGCGCCCCATTCCGGCCGTTCAACCTGCCGCAGGCAAGCGCTGAAAGCTGCCGCTCTGGTTGCGGCTTCCTGGGGTGGAATGCGGACTATCTGCTTCTGACAAAAATCGGCCGAAACGTCCGTCGCCACGACGTCGTCGACGGCCGCAAAAACAAAAAATATTACGGAAGTCAGTTAGAGCCCCAGCAACAGGATCGGCCGGCTCAACGCCTGATGTGCATGCACATTAGTCCTTGCTAGCCCGTAGCCTTGCAGCATCGCGCGCGGGCGGCGTGCCGAACATCCGCGTGTATTCTCGACTGAACTGGGACGCACTTTCATACCCGACTGCAAATGCTGCGCTTGTCACATCGGCGTCGGCGATCAGCAGCCGCCTCGCTTCCTGCAAGCGGAGAGCTTTCTGATATTGCAATGGGCTCATGGCAGTGGCAGCTCGAAAATGGCGATGAAACGTGGCTGCGCTCATCCCGGCAATTTCCACCAGCTCTTCAATTCTAACAGCGCGGTCCAGGTTCGTGCGCAAATGGGCAATCGTATCCCGAACCTGTGCAATCCGGCTACCGGCCCGGGCTGCCTGGCGAAGCAGCGCCCCCTGCGGCCCTTGCAAAAGGCGAAACAGGATTTCGCGCTCGATCAAAGGGGCCAGCATGTTGATCTCGTCCGGAGCATCGAGCAGCCGCAACATTCGTGACCAGGCGTCAACCAGTTCAGGCGTCAGCGCACCCACAGCAAAAGCGATAGTATCCCCTTCGGCTTCATGAGGTACGTCAACAACCAGATCCGAAAGGATATCTTGGTCGATCGCGAGCCGTACTGCGACATAGGGCGCCTCGGGCAGATCCTCGATCGTGACGCGCGATGCGGGCACGTCGATCGACGCGATCAGAAAATGATTGCTATCGTAGCGCAGGGTGCGGTTTCCGATCACCACCCGCTTCGTCCCACGCAACACGATGCCGAGCATGGGCTGATAGAGGACCCCAATGGCCCAGCCCTCCTCCTGCGCGACATGCAGGCTCACGCGCGGGATCGACGCACCTCCCGGTTGAGTAGCGTGGCGGTAGGCTAGATCGACGAGAGTTTCGTGCACGCATCCATTTAGGTTTCACTGAGCATGAGGGCAAGGTTGCGCTGAATCGAAACAGCCATTGATCGGATCAGGCAAAAATTTGCGACGATCCGGCGCGAAGACGTTGCGGGGCAGTCGTTATGAAACGGGGCATCCGCCTGCCAATTTAACCTAATCAGGAGAGCCCCATGCGCTACAACACGCTCGGCCGCACCGGCCTGTTCGTTTCCGAACTCTGCCTCGGCACCATGACCTTTGGCGGGGGAGGCGGCATTTATAGCAGCATGGGCGGTCTGCAGCAGCAAGAGGCTGACGGCCTGGTCAAGACTGCGATCGACGGGCATCAACTTCATCGATACCGCCAACGTATATTCGCAGGGGCTTTCCGAACAGATCGTCGGCCAGGCATTGCGCAACCTAGGTATCGCGCGGCAAGATGTGATCATCGCCACCAAATTCTTCGGGCCCACGGGTGAAGGCCTGAACGCACGCGGCGCGTCCCGCTCGCATATGCTCTACAGCCTGGAGGCCAGCCTCGAGCGCCTGCAAGTCGAACATATCGATCTTTACCAAATCCACGGCTTTGATGGTATCACACCGATGGAAGAGACGCTGCGCGCGCTTGATACGGCCGTCCAACAAGGCAAGGTCCGCTATATCGGCGTCTCCAATTGGGCTGCCTGGCAGATCGCCAAGGCGGTCGGCATCTCCAACCAGTTCAACCTAACCCGTTTCGCCTCGCTTCAGGCATATTATACGATCGCCGGTCGCGACCTGGAGCGCGAACTGATGCCGATGATGGAATCCGAAGGCATCGGACTAATGGTGTGGAGTCCGCTGGCGGGCGGCTTCCTGTCGGGAAAATATGCCCGCGACGGCGGCAAGCAAGGCGGTAACCGCCGCGATACTTTCGATTTCCCGCCGGTCAACAAGGAACGCGGTTACAACGTCATTGACGCGATGAAGCCCATCGCGGAAGCCAAGGGCGTTTCGATCGCCCAGATCGCAATCGCTTGGCTACTGCACCAGAAGGCCGTCACTAGTGTGATCGTCGGTGCCAAGAAGCTCGAGCAACTCACTGACAAGATCGCCGCGACCAGGGTGTTGCTGACCGACGCCGAACTGAAAACACTCCACGAAGTCAGTAAGCTGCCTGCTGAATATCCGGGCTGGGTCTTCGACTTCCAAAGCAAAGTCCTTGCTGACCAGCTCAAGCACAAACCGCGCGGGGCCTGAGTGCGCCCGCCTGCCCGTCGGGCGTGAATCGCTGCCCCAGCGGTTTTTCTGGCCAGTGATCAAGCGCTTCATCGCAGGTGCTGAATTCGTCGACGATGGTGCTCTCACGGCCAGGTTGGGGTCGGCACTTGCCGCTGGTGACAGCGCCAAACCGTTTCTCTCACGGCCGGTTCGGCCGAAGGAGAAATGTAATGGGTATCTCACAATATGATCCTGCTGCTGCAGGTAGGCCCGCCTGGAATGCGGGCAGGCAAGTTGGCGCCAAGCGTGCCTTGAAGGTGAAACAGATCTGGTCAATTCGGTTCTTTCTTGACCGAGAAGGCCGGATGAGAGACCAGTCACTGTTTGACCTCGCGATCGACAGTAAGCTTCGAGGCTGCGACCTGGTGAAGATCAAGATCGGCACACTTGTGGCTGGACCGGCCATTCGATCCCGATCGATGGTCATCCAGCAGAAGACGGGTAGACCCGTTCAATTCGAGATCACCGCTGACACAAGGGCTAGCCTGCTCGCGTGGCTCGAACGACGGGGCGGAACGGTCGACGACTTTGCCTTCCCCAGTCGGGTTGTCACGAATGGTCACCTGAGCACCCGCCAATACGCAAGGCTGGTTGACGAGTGGGTAACGACAATCGGGCTGATGCCGGAGGCGTATGGCACGCACTCGCTGCGTCGAACCAAGGCGTCGCTGATCTACAAGGCCACAGGCAACCTGCGAGCCATCCAGATCTTGCTTGGCCAAAGCAAGATCGAGAACACGGTTCGCTACCTTGGTGTGGACGTCGAAGACGCGCCTGCGCTGTCGGAGGCCACGGAAATCTAATCGCACAGACTTCGCCGACGATCGCACTAGCGGCGTCGGCGAAGCGCCCCATTCCAGATGAGGTGGATGGCTCCCGCTCCCGGCATCTGAGTGCCAAAGTGGGTTTGCTATCAGGCAACCCGAGCAAAGGAGCCATCCGCCATGCAGATTACCACCGTGGGCCTTGATCTGGCCATTCAAGTTCATGCCGTCGACGTATCCGGAGACGTTGTTGTCCGCAAAACACTGCGGCGATCGCAGGTGCTGCCGTTCTTCACCAAGTTGCCGCCCTGTCTGATCGGCATTGAGGCGTGCGGCACATCCCACCATTGGGCTCGCGAGTTGACAAAGCTGGGCCATGAAGTGCGCATAATGCCGCCGGCCTACGTGAAGCCCTATGTGAAGCGCAGCAAGAACGATGCGGTGGACGCCGAAGCGATTTGCGAAGCCGTGACCCGCCCCACCATGCGTTTTGTGGCGATGAAGTCGACCGATCAGCAGGCAGCACTGTCGTTGCATCGGGTACGCGACCTTCTGGTCAAGCAGCGCACACAACTGGTGAACATGATCCGCGGCCTCCTGGCCGAGTTCGGCATCAACATCCCAGAAGGCCTGGAGCGGGCGCTTAAGCTGGCGAGCCAGATCGCGACCAGGGAAGCCAAACCAGAAGTGCCCGCGATAGCGATGCAGATTCTTGATCTCCTGTGTGGTCAGGTACTGGACACCCATGTCCGTTTGCAGGCGATCGACCGCGCGGTCATTGCCCTGCAGAGAACAGACGAAGTGGCGCGGCGACTATCCACCATTCCTGGCATCAAGCCGGTTGGTGCCACAGCGCTCGCGGCATCGGTTGCCGATCCAGGACAGTTCCGCTCCGGTCGAGAGTTTGCCGCCTGGCTGGGACTGACACCCTCGCAGAACTCGAGTGGCGGCAAAGACCGGCTTGGCCGCATCACCAAGATGGGTAACCGGTATCTGAGAAAGCTCCTGGTGATCGGCGCGACCTCTCTGGTCCGCCGAACCAAGCACAAGCCAGAGGCCGCGGATCCCTACCTCCTGGCGTTGCTTGCCCGAAAGCCGGCGCGTGATGCCAGCGTGGCAATGGCCAACAAAATGGCCCGCGTGGTCTGGGCGGTCATGGCCCGCGGCGAGGTCTACCAGGCTCGCCATGCCCCCGGTCTTGCAGCGTAAAACCAGGAAGAGATTGAATCTTGAAGCAAGATCCAGTTCGAGCCGACCAACCGGCTCCATGAGGTTGTGAGAGCGAAGCGATGTGATGGCGAAACCGGTCAGGCCGGAAACAGGGACAACCCGTCGAACGACCGAGGCATGATAGCCTGAATTCCAGATTGGGACCCTGTTCGCCGACCCCATCAGGGCCAGCAGTCTCTATGGCTGCATCAACAGGCCGGACAGAAGACTGCACCCGAACAACGCGCCAAAATGTCGAATTACCTCTTGCAATGCGGGAGCCATCCACAGAGGCCGTTCCGAATGTCTTGGCGGTCATCCAAAAGCAGACATTGCTCGGCATGAGAATGCGTATAAATCAGGCTTTGTCAGAGCCAGGCCGCAAGGCCGCGTGACTGGTATAGGCAAGGCCGTATAGACCAGCCGCAAGAAGCAGGAATACCGACGAGACGCCGGCGCCGGCTGCAACAACAGCAACTGACATTGGCAACAGAAACTGCGCCAGACGATTGCCCGTGAGACGCAACGACAACACCAGGCCGCGGCTGGTCGGCGGAACGACGCTGGTCACCCATGACATGGATATGGGAGAGGCTAGTCCGATGCCGATGCCGATCAATATCATGGCCAGCGTCAGCACCGATACCGGTGCCAGCATCCCAAGCAAGGTCAGCCCAACGCCCGTGGCCAGCAGTGCCCCCGTCAGCAAGGTCCGGCGGCCAAGCCGCGAGAGTAACCAACTAAAGAACAAACGAGATAGCAGCGAAGCCAGCGCCCGTATCATCAGCATGGCCGCGATTGTGCCTGCCGGGATCATCGTCTGAGCGCCAAGCACCGGCAAGTAGATCACCAGGAGGTCAACGGCGCAAATGACCCCAACTCCTGCCAGGATCGCTTGTACCACCCCCTTTTGCTTAAGCAACTGCCTGACGGGCAGTGAAGGCCCAGGCTTGCTTCTAACCGTCGGTTGGGCAGAGGGACGCATCAGCAACACGCAACCCAGGCTCATCAGACCGGAGAGTGTTGCAACGGCGAAGAGGAGCGACGTATCGGGCAAGGCTCCTGGTCCCGCGAACAATGCGATTACAAGAGGGGCGAGGATCTGGGCGAATGAAATGAGCGCAGTGTAGTGACCAAACATGCGCTCGCGCTTGGAGTCGGTGGGTTGATCGGCTGCCGTCGCATGCTGCGACAGCAGACAGAGCAGATGGCCGATGCCGAGAAGGCCCGTCCACCCCAGCAGCGCAATGATCGAGCTCCCGCTGGCAAACAGCCCCAGCACGGATATAACTATGCAACCGGCACCCACGAGGAAGGCGCCGCGCGCGCCTTTCCGGTCGATCCTCGTGCCAACTTGTGTAGCGAGCAATAACGGCAGCAGAGAAAAGCTCGCGCCCACAACGCCAATCCAGATATCTGAGAGCCCTAGCTCCACCGCCCGGTACGAGGTCGTGACCCTCGCGACCATGATGACGATCTGATGGAGCATGACGTGAAAAATGAAGGCGCTAAAGGATAGGGTGGGTGTTGGCACCTGAAACCCCAGCATTAGGAACGACAGCCCGAGCGGCTGACGGGCTTCAAATGGAAAACTGGCGAAGAGAGGCCGACAAACTGGTCCTGATAGCCCATCATACCGGGTCTCCCGTAGCCGTGTGTACGCGCCCGAAAACAGTTGAGAGGCGGCTTAGGATCTCCGGCGGAAGCGGCGCGGCATGTATTGCCTGGATGTTCTGGTCCAGGTGATCGAGGCTTCCGGTTCCGGTCATCACCACATCGATGCCGCTGGTATGCCGGCAGAAGCGGTAAGCCGCCTCGGTATAGGAGTGGGCGACCCCGTCAGCCAACAACATGCCAAGTGGCTCAGCCGGGTCCAGCGCCTCGCGCGCAACTTCCCCCTGCACAACTAACTTTTCCACCAACTTGCGCAGACCATCGGCAGTGGCCAGGGCACCCCGGACGGCATACATGCACATGACGCCCAGCTGCTTTGCCCGAGCTCTGGGCAGAACCAACTGCTCGGCCGAAGGATTGATGAAGTTGTGTCCAAGCATTAGCACGTCCCAAATACCGTCCTCGGTGGCCTGACGCATGACTTCACGCTCGGCGTCCACGCCGAAGCTCTCGGTTATCCCGAGAAAGCCGATCTTGCCCTCTTCCTGCAACAGCAGCAGTTCGGGGACCAGATGCTCGAGGCAGTATGGGTATTGATGCGGCCTGACGCCGTGGAGATGCAGAATTTCGATCCTGTCCGTGCGCAAAGCGGCAAGACTTGCCTCGACACTTTCGCGGACCATGGCCGGTTCGATGTACGCGCTGCTGTCGTTTGATGAGTCCGGCAGTGTTGGGCGGAGCTTGCTCGACAGGACGACCTTGTCCCGCAGACCGGCAAGCGCGGCACCGACGACTGGCTCAGTGCCGTAAACAGGAGCGGTATCGATGATGGATATGCCTCGGTCTATCGCCGCGCGCAGAAGTTCGATCGCCTGTTCCTCGGTGGCGCCGTTTCGTAGGCCAAGACGACTAGGCCCGCCGGCACCTAGGGCGACGACGCTTACTTCTAGCCCGGTTCTTCCGAGAACGACCTGGTCCATTGTTTCCCGCCGCTCCAGCTACATTCGAGGTAAAGCCGACATCAAGCAGCGCGCATTCCGGTGGCCACCCGATTGGTCAAGCAGCCGACAACGCCGATATCCACTTCCACCAGATCCCCGTGTTGCAGGTAGATCGGAGGTTCGCGGCGATCACCAACGCCTCCTGGTGTCCCAGTGACAATGACATCGCCCGGTGCGAGCGGCGTGAAGCTCGAGCAATAGGCAATGAGTTTTTCTATCGGAAAGATCAGGTCGGCAAGACTCGCTTCCTGCATGACTTGGCCGTTAAGGCGCAGTTGAATCGGAAGCCTTCGGTAGTCCCCGACCTCGTCTGGCGTCACAAGGGCCGGACCGAACCCGCCGGTCCCAGGAAAGTTCTTGCCGGGGGTGAACTGGCTGGTGTGACGTTGCCAGTCACGAACGGATCCATCATTGTAGCAGGCATAGCCCGCAATAAGGTCAAGCGCGTTCTGCTCACTGACCTGGTGAGCTGCTTTACCAATGACGATGGCGAGCTCTGCCTCGTAGTCAAACCGGTCCGAGACGGCAGGTTTGAGAAGCGGTTGGCCATGGCCAACCTGAGATTCGGCGAAGCGCGTGAAGACGGTAGGGTAGTCCGAGTTTGGCCGCTTCGTTTCGTTGCGATGATCTTCGTAATTGAGGCCGATGCACAGTATCTTGCCCGGGTTAGGAATTACGGGCAGCAACTGGGTATGGTTTAAGGGAATGTCCGTCGGTTCCTCTTTCCAGGCGACAGCCTGCCCGAGCAGGCCAGACGCGATTGCCTGTTTCAAAGTGACGATTGTGGGCGAAAGTTTGCCGGTTAGGTCGACAATGGCGTCCCCGGACAAAAGCCCGAAACCCTGCCGGTCGCCGTGTTGAAAACTCACTAGTCTCATGCTTGGCATCCCATCAAATGTTTGTACGGCGTAGCCTGCCATTCGGCGCTACGCAGCGGTTGGTCTCGTCGCCGCTAAGCATCTTCCTCGAAGGCGACCTTCCTTCCTTGGCGGATTTGCGGCAGCAGGATGATCAGGCACATGATGGCCGCGACCGACAGCATCACGATGGAGAGCGGACTGCGGTAGAAAATCGAAAGATCGCCATCCGACAGCAGAAGCGAGCGCCGAAAATGCTCTTCCATGAGCGGCCCAAGAATGAACCCGAGCAGCAGTGGCGCGGCTTCCGCCCGCATTCGCCAGAACAAACAGCCCAGGAGCGTGAACCCGGCTGCGAAATAGATCGCGATTGTATTGTTCTGGATGCTGTAGAGCCCAACGCAGCAGACGACGAGGATGATCGGAAACAGAACCCAGTAATGCACCTGGATCAGCCGCACCCAAAGTGGAATGAGCGGCAGGTTCAGCACCACCAGCATGGCATTGCCGATCCACATCGAGGCAATCAGGCCCCAGAAAATTTCCGGATTGGAAACCATGACATAGGGGCCGGGGGAGATATTGTGCACCATGAGGGCGCCAATCATCAGGGCCATCACGCCGTTGCTCGGGATGCCCAAGGTGAGCATGGGTATGAACGAGGTCTGGGCGCCGGCGTTATTAGCGGCCTCGGGGCCGGCTAGGCCCGCGATGGCGCCATGGCCGAACTCTTCCGGGTGTTTTGAAACACGCTTTTCAAGGGCATAGGAGGCAAACGACGAGATCATTGCGCCGCCGCCGGGAAGCAGGCCGAGCAGCGAACCAAGGCCGGTTCCTCGGATTACGGGGAAGATCGACTGCCTGAACTCCTTACCAGTCATCGTCAGGCTGCGAAGCGAGGGGGCTTTTACCTCCCGTGCCTGGTCGTTACGCATATTGGAGACAATATCGGTAAAGGCGAACAGACCCATTGCCACGGCCACGAATTCGATGCCCTCAGTCAGCGAAAACGACCCGAAGGTGAAGCGGTAGGTTCCGCTGTTCACGTCGGCGCCTACCAAGCCCAGGATCAGGCCTGTCAGCACCATCGCTACCCCTTTGATGAAGGAACCATGGGCGAGTAGCGTGGCAGCGGTCAGGCCAAGGACCATCATGGCAAAGTATTCGACCGGACCAAAGAGGAAGGCCACTTCCGCCAGTGCCGGGGAGAATGCCGCAATCAGCAAGGTGGCCACGGTGCCCGCAAAGAAGGATCCGAGTGCCGCGATGGCGAGTGCGGCGCCGGCGCGGCCCTTGCGAGCCATTTGATGCCCGTCAAGGCAGGAGACAACCGCGGAAGATTCACCTGGCAAATTTACAAGGATCGCCGTGGTGGAACCGCCATATTGCGCCCCGTAGTAGATGCCCGCGATCATGATCAGTCCGGTTACGGGCTCCAGCGTATAAGTGAGCGGCAGTAGCATGGCGATGGTAGCCAATGGGCCAAGTCCCGGCAGCATGCCGATGGCCGTGCCGACGAACACGCCGATAAAGCAGAAGACCAGGTTGTTCAGCGACAGCGCGGCGTGGAAACCGATATCCAGATTACTCAAGAGTTCCATAGGTCACATCGCAATCAGTGGCACTGAGATGCCGAGGAAGTAGACGAACACGCCGTAGCAAAATGCCAACAGCCCAGCGCTCAGCAACAAAGCCCGCTTCCAGGTGAAATGCTCTGAAGCCAACAGCGCGATCACGACTTGTGCCGGGATGGCGAACAGGAGCCCCACGGTCAGCAGCAGAAGCGCGAAAACGATCACCGACGCCGTGATCAAGAGAGTGGGCTTGATCGGCAGCGGCCTGGCCTGCTCGCCGTTCCCCATAAAGCCCTTGACCAGGATGATAAGTCCAAGGACGGCGAGAAAGACCCCGAGGATTAGTGGGAACATCCCCGGCCCCATGGTGGCGATGGTGCCGAGCCTGTACTGGAGTGAGAGGGCAGCGGTCAGGATACCGAAACCGGTAAAAAATAAGCCGGCCTCAACATCGGCCTGCCCGTTCGATTTGAAAGTCACTTTGAAGGGCCTCGCTTAGATTGGACGCCGGGAGCGGCGCTGGTCCGTGTCGGGAGCAGACCTCTCGACACGGAACTGGCGGTATCAATTACTCGGGCTGGAGCCCGATGCTCTCGATAATGGCTTTGCTTCTCGCGATTTCCTGCGTCAGGTAGGCCTTGGCCTCTTCTGCGGTGCTGGCTACCCCTTGGATATTCTGGGCGGCGAGCCGATCCTTAACTTCTTGTTCAGCGAAGATCTGGCTAAGCGCATCGTTAAGCTTGTCGGTGATCTCGATGGGGGTACCGGGAGGCGCGACAAGGGCCAGCCAATTCAGATATTCGTATCCTTCAACTGTCGCCGCGATCGGCGGGATATGCTCGGCCCCTAGCGGCTCGGTCCCGGTATGGGCGAAGAACTTCATCTTTCCGCTTTCGGCAAAGGGACGTACCGTCTCATAGCCTGAGAAGACCATATCAACGAAACCGCCGGCCACGTTGTTCAAGCTTTCTCCGGCGCCTTTGAAAGGGATCTCCCGAATTTCGATGCCTGCGGTCTCGTTCAGCAGGCCTAACGCTAGTTGAGCTCCTGAGCCGCGGCCCGACGTCCCTGCAGTGAGCTCGCCGGGATGGGCCTTGGCATAGTCGATCAGCTCCTGCATGTTGTTGAAAGGCACGTCGCTTCGAACGCCCAGCACAAATGGATACGAAGTCAAGATTGATACAGGAACCAACGCGTCGGTGTCATATGGTAGATTGGCGTAGAGGGACGGGTTGTTGGCTATAGCACCGGTCACCACCATCAAAGTGTGACCGTCCGGCTTTGCCTCTGCGAGCAGTGCCGTTCCAATTACCGAATTGCTGCCAGGATGGTTTTCCTTGACGATCGGCCGGCCGAGAAGTTGCGACAGTCGATCGGAAAACACGGCCGCAGCGGCGTCCGTCCCGCCCCCCGGAGCATAGGGGATGATGAATTTGATAGTCTCGGTCGGGTAGTCCTGCGCCATTGCTGCGCCCACCAACGCTCCCGCGAGCAGCCCTGTCGTCAGGGCCACTGCGCGCAAAATCTTCCTCATTCGCTCCTCCGATTACAGTGCTTATTGTTGTGCAGCAGAGCGGGCACCCGCTCGGCTTTAGCTTATGGCAGCAGCCTCGACGCTCCCATCGTGGGCTCCTCCCAACAAAAAGACTAGCGAAGCTGGACAACGTTGTCTATGCCCATTCTCACGGCTATATGTTGAGTGTCGAGTCTGAAAAGCGCTGTCAAACCGTCAGCAAAAATGCCGCCTTTATGCATACTGGATGGATTGGAACGCCCGTGACGGAAGAGAAAGATGCCAAAAATCCGACGCTGGTCGACGTGGCTAAGTCCGCAGGAGTGTCGCTCAGCACAGCTGCGCGCGTCTTGCGCAATTCCGGCTATCCAGTCGACGACAAGCTGAGGGAAAGCGTCACTGCAGCGGCGAAATCGCTCGGCTACGTGCCCAATCTCGTGGCCCGGCGGCTGCGCGGCGGCAAACAGGGCGTCGTCGGCCTAGTCATCGGCGATATGCTTGACGCCCACTACGGCATGATCGCCGAGACCGTGACCGAACGGGCCGAATCTGCCCACTCAACGTTCGCCATCGTCTGCAACATGCAGCGTGACCCGCTGCTCGAGATCAAGTATCTGCGCAAGCTACTGGAGTACCGGGTTGACGGCATCATCATGGCCGGTGGCGGCTTTGACCAATGGACCCACCATCAGGCACTGGCAGGTACGATCGAAGAACTAAAACGCGCTGGGACCACTGTGGTCTCTTTGATGCCGCGAAATATCGAAGTGCCTGTATTTTCAACAGATAATGAGGCTGTAGGGCTGACCCAGGCTCGATTCATCGTCGAGAATGGTCACACCAAGATCGGCATCTTGCTGGGGCCGGCGCGAAACGAAATGACCAAGCTGCGCATGCAGTCCATGACCAGCTACTTGTCCGGTTACTCTGTAGATTACGCTATTGCCAATATCGATTCCACGCCTGAGGCGGGAGCCCTGGGGGCCGCAGAAATGCTGGAGCGCAACCCGGATTTCAGCGCCCTGATCTGCGGCTCCGATGCGATCGCGTTCGGGGCAATAAATCACCTCCGGGCCCAAGGCATCGACATTCCCGGCCGTATATCCGTCATGGGGCTTGGCAATACGCGGCTGGCAACTCTCTGCACCCCGCGCCTAACCACCGTGGAAATGAATTTCGACCTCGCCGGCAGGGCGGCGCTGGATTTCATCACTTCCCACGATGCAGCCGCAGAGGCGCCCGGCGCCGTGATCCCGCACGATCTGGTTGTCGGGGAGTCGTTTGCCTTAATCGGTGGTGGCGGGGATGAATGGTCCGGTCGGACGAGCCAAGACCAGCTGCCAAAAGTCTGACCCGCCCCTTATTGACACCCGCCTGCTGAAATATTAAACCCGCCAGACAACGTTGTCTCAGAACTTTGGAAACCTGCAATGGCGTCGAATTTGCCGTCCCCCCGCCTTGGACTTCCAGTTCCAAAGGCAATCGCCGTTGCCGGCGCCTCCGACATCAACGGGGGCAACTATTACGGGGCCAGGGTGCTGGCAAATTTGGTCGAGGGCGGCGCAAATGCCGAGATTTACCCGATCAATCCCAGGCTGGCCGGCAGCACTTTGCACAACCTGCCGGTCTACGGATCGCTGTCCGACCTGCCTACGACCCCTGATCTGGTCTTTGTCGTCACGCCGATCAAATTCGTCATTCCTACCCTCGAAGAAGCCGCCAAGCTGGGCGTAGACACCTGTGTCGTGGTCACTGCAGAGGGCGGCAGCGAAGACGAGCGCCGCATCTTTCGCGATCGCATCACGGAACTGGCCCAATCCTCAGGCTTGCGGGTCATTGGACCTAATTCAATGGGCGTAATGAATGGCACGCTCAGCCTCAACGGCAGCTTCGCCTCGGGCACGGTGGGCGGGCGGGTACCACCCGGCACGATCGCCTGCCTCTCCCAGAGTGGCGCCACCTTGTCTGCCATGCTGCAGTGGTTCGGCGACTCCAGCGTCGGTTTTTCCTGGCTGATCAGCACGGGCGACGAAAGTGCCACCGGCATTGAGGCGCTGATGCAAGTCATGGTCGACGATCCGCAGGTTAGTTCGATCATGCTTTTCTTGGAAGGGGTCGGGGATGGCTCGGCATTCCGGCGTGCGGCCCTGGCTGCGAAAATGGCCGGAAAGCCGGTGACGATGCTGCAGGTCGGCAAGTCCGACAAGGGCCGGGAAGCCGTTGCTTCGCATACGGGACGGGTGGCCGGCACGCGCGAGGTTTTCAGCGGGCTTGCTAACGAGACCGGCATTGTCGAAACGGACAGCTTCGTCGAGTTTTTCGGGACGGCCCGGGCGCTCTCGCAGCGGCCGCACCGTCGTGACAACCTGCCACGCGCGCGCCGAGCGGCGATGCTCTCGGTCTCGGGCGGCGCTGCCTCACTAGGCGCTGATCAGATCTACGCCTTCGGTTGGGAACTGCCGGAGTTTTCGGACCGGACGGCGGCGGCTCTTGCGGAAGTAACCGGTCAGACCGGCGTCCACAATCCTGCCGATCTTGGGGGCGTGTGGCGAGATCCAGAGAAGATGAAGCGTGCCATGACCACCATCGCACGACACGCCGATGTCGACACCATCTTTGTCTCGATGGGTGCCGGTGGGGTCTTTGCCGACGCCGTTGCAGCAGCCATCGTTGCAGCTGCCGAAGCGATCACCCAGGACGTCTTTGTTGCCTGGGTAGGCATGTCGGATGCGGTACAAAGTATTTTCGACGAGGCCGGAATTTCGGCTTTCCCTGATCTACCTCTTGCCGTCCGGGCCGCAGAGGCTTGTGCCAAGTTCGCCCAAGGTCAGGCCAACCTGGCGCAGTCAAAAGACCTGATACAATTGCTGTCAGATGCGCCAGCGGCTCCGGAGAACACAGGGCCTATCTCAGCATCCTCCCTCTGGACGGTCACCGAGGCGCTGTTGCACCTGCGTCAAGCCGGTCTGCCCTGTGCGGCCTTCGAAGTGGTTGATAGCCTCGACGCCGATGCTGTCGTCACTTGCGCCGAGACGATCGGCTACCCTGTGGTAGTCAAACTGAGCTCGACCGATCTCAATCACAAATCCGATGATGGCGGAGTCGCCGTTGGGCTCAAAGACGCCCAGGCGGTTCGCGCCGCTGTGGATACGTTTCAGACAATCGCTACCCGAAAAAACCTGACCAGGGCGTCGGTTCTGGTCCAGAAAATGGAGCACGGCGTCGAAATTCTGGTGGGCATCAAGCGCGATCCATCTTTCGGTCCGGTGCTGGTAGTGGGTCTTGGCGGAACGCTGGCCGAACTCCACAGCGAAGTCGCCGCCACCATACTGCCGACCACCCCAGCGGTACTGCGCGACCTGCTGTCGCGAAACACTCGGTTGAACATGCTTCTGGATGGGTATCGCGGCCATCCTGCGGCTGATCGCGAGGCGTTCGTTGCCTTCCTCGCCGATTTTGCCCAATGGGCACAAAATAAGGACGAAGCGCTCCAGGAAGTCGATCTCAATCCGGTCATGGTGTCGGGCGGACAGATCTCGATCGTGGATGCGCGCGCTGTCTGGAATTGAATTAGGCCGCAACAAGGAGGACATCAGTTGCTGGGCGGAAACACGAAGGCCTCGATCACCGGGGTGGGAAATACCCGGTATAGCAAGAAGGCGGATCGTTCGGCCGAAAGGCTCGCGATCGATGCTGTCCTCGCCGCGGCGGCGGATGCGGAAATCGATCCCGAACAGATAGACGGCATCATCCCCTATCCTGGTCACATCGGCGACGACGTAATCCAGGCCGAATTGGGCATAAACCCACGCTTCCGGGTGACGGTGGACATGGGCGGATGCAGCGCCGTCTCGGCCTTGCGGGTCGCCTCGATGGCGGTCATGAGCGGCGCAGCAAAGCATGTGCTGCTGTTTCGCGGGCTTAAAGGCAGTTCCGGCGCACGCAAGGCCGAGCGCCCCTCGTTTCTGCCTGGGCAGTCGTTCCGCCGCCAGCTCGAACATGTCTACGGCATGAATACCCCGGCTCAGCGCTATGCGGTTTTGTGTCAGCGCTACAAGCACGAATACGGTCTCGACCGCCGCACGTTAGGAGAAATCGCGTTAGCCGCTCGGGCCCATGCAAACCTTAATCCGGACGCGCAGATGTATGGGCGGGAACTGACGATGGAGGACTATCTGGCAGGCAGGTTGATTGCCGATCCCTACACGCTGTTCGACTGCTGCCTTGAAACAGACGGCGCCAGCGCGGTCGTCGTTTCCGCCCGGACCGATAGCCGCGACGTGCAAATCCTGTCGGTCGCCGAGGCGCAAGGCGCGTCACCGGATGACACTTCAAACCGCGAACCCTTTCTCGACATAGGTCTCACCCAGGCGGCCAACGACGTCTGGAACGACCTCGGTGTCGGACCGCAGGATATGGATGCGGCGATGATCTATGACTGCTTCACGTTTGAGGTGCTGCACCAGATAGAAGAAGCCGGCTTTGCTGGACATGGCGAGGCTGCGGCGCTGATCGCGGATGGGGGCATTCGTCTGGGGGGCAAACTGCCGATCAATACCCATGGCGGCATGTTGTCTGAAGCCCACCAAGCGGGCCTGAACCATATCATAGAAGCCGTACGCCAGCTCCGCGGTGAATGCGGAACGCGTCAGGTCCAGGATGCCCGGCTGATCGCGGTAACCGGATGGGGACAGTTAGGCGACGGCAGCTTTGCCGTTCTGGGAGCACGAAATGTTTGATCTCGACCAAATTCCCGTTCCCGACCTGGCCGATCAGAACTTCGCCCCGTTCTGGGAAGGGACACGCGGGAACAAGCTGATGGTTCAGCAGTGCGAAGCCTGCGGTACACACCGCTGGCCGCCGCGCCTTACCTGCAGAAGCTGTCGGTCGACAGACGTCGCATGGGTGGACGTCATGCCCCGCGGGACCCTCTACACCTATACTACAGTGGGCCGCGCCACCGCGAAGGGGTTTTCGTCAACGCCTTACACCGTGGGGTTCGTCGCCCTCGATGCCCCAGCAAATATACGAGTGATCGGCAACGTGATCGGCGTCGAACCGTCGCAGTTGGCAATCGGCATGCCACTAGAGGGCCACTTCGTGTCGGCCGGGCCCAACCGGGAACTGACCCTTATTCACTGGGCACCAAGAAGCGCCTGAGAGGGCGCTAAAACGAGGATTGACTATGGACGGCTTGGTTTACAGCACGATCGAGGATCGGGGTCATATCCGCATTGTCACGATCAACCGACCCGAAGTGATGAATGCGCTCAATCGGGAAGCCAGTCATGAGCTCGAAGCGGTTTGGAACGACTTCGCAGCGCACGACGACCTTTGGGTCGGCATCATCACGGGCGCGGGCGACCGTGCCTTTTCCGCGGGCAACGACCTAAAGGCGCAGGCGGCGGGCAAGAGAGGTCCGAGACCCCATACCGGCTTCGGAGGTCTCGCCATGCGCTTCGATCTGGCAAAGCCGGTGATTGCTGCGGTCAACGGACTGGCCCTTGGCGGAGGGTTCGAACTGGCCTTGGCCTGCGATCTCATCATCGCCACGGAGAATGCCTATTTTGGCCTGCCTGAAGGTAAAGTCGGAATGATCGCCTCAGGTGGCGGGGTACAAAGGCTGCCCCGCATCATCCCTGAGAAGGAAGCGCTCGGCATTGTACTGACGGGACGCCGCGTGCCGGCCGAAGAGGGGCGCCGGCTCGGTTTCGTCAATGAGGTCGTGCCCGCCGGCCAAGCGCTAGACGCGGCTCTGAAATGGGCAAACCTGATTTTGGAACAAGCACCCGTAGCTGTCCGCGCCGCCAAGGAGGCAGTCTTTGCATCGCTGGATAAGCCCACCCTGGAGGACGCCATCCGCACGACTTACCCAATCCACGCCACTCTGACCAGCACTGAAGACTTCATTGAAGGGCCCAGGGCCTTTGCCGAGAAGCGGAAACCCGTATGGAAAAACCGTTAAGCGATGACGCAAGGCGAAAGCTATGCATTGCCGGCTCCTCTCACGTGCACAGTGGAAGTTGGCCGCCATAGTTCAAGGTTTTGAGACATCAGCCAACTGGGATGGCGTAGACCTCACCTCTTTTCAGGCAGCCAGCATGGCCAAGGGGGTGCTGCGCCTTACAGCACCCAATCCTGGTCCGGGAACCGCCGACGGCACGAACACGTATCTGGTGCAGGAGGCGGAGGGGATCGTGGTGATCGATCCCGGGCCAGAGAGCGACGAGCACCTTTCACGCATCCTCCAACTGACACACGGAAACATTATTCGTATCCTGCTGACGCATGGCCATCCAGATCATTGCACCCTCGCCCCCGCACTTGCCGCCTCAACCGGGTCTGACATCTGGGGCTATGCGCCCAACCTCGCCCCTTTTGCTCTCGATAAGGTCTTAGGAGAAGGTGAAACGATCGGGTCGCTCACAGCCATTCATACGCCCGGTCACAGCCCCGACCATCTTTGCCTCTCCTACGGAGACGGAGTGCTTTTTACCGGCGACCTAGTGATGGGCTGGGCAAGCACGGTGGTCTCGCCACCGAACGGGCGCATGGCGCATTATTTCCAAAGCCTCAGGCGCCTGCTTAGCCGTAGCGATATCAGGTATCTTCCCGGCCATGGCCCGCCGGTGGAAACCCCGCAGGAGAGAGCTTGGGAGCTTTTGGCGCGCAGAATGAGGAGGGAGGCCGAGATAGCAGACCAACTGTCCAAGCCCGTCACCATCACTGCCTTGCTGGAAAGTCACTATTCCCACACTGCGCCTACTTTGCGCGGCGCCGCCCGCCGGATGGTACACGCTCATTTGCTCAAGCTGGCTGATGAAGGCCGCGTGGCCACTACTGACGGCGGAGAGACCTGGGTTTCTGTGGAGAGCGCCGCAATCTAGGGATAATTTGTATCGTTAAACATGACAAATGCAGCCCACTAGACCGAGATCAATGGCAGCTTCAATAAGACTTGCCCAATAGCGGACAGACCGCTGCCGGCCCCATTCTTGCCGTTGGTCGGTCATGCTGAATGTCTGAAACGGGGCCGTTAGCTGACCGGCAGCTTTAAGAGCCGAGGTGCCCGACAGTTGCCTTTCAGCAGGTCGTCAAAGCCGTTGCCGACCTCACCATCATTTCCGGACGGGGAGAGCACCTCTGCTGCCAGTTAGAAACAGAAACGGCCTGAATCTTGCAGATCCAGGCTGCTGATCGCTCGCCTAACTACTCAGTGACGCCCTTAAGCACCAGGTTCAGGTAGACTCGACCGTCACGGCGCGGTTCGTACTGGAGCCGTGGAGAGGTGCCGTACAAGGTGGGCTCGGTAAACAACCACACCACAGGGGCCTTCTCAGCGACATATGCTTGGGCCGCGTTGCACATCTCGGTCCACTTGGACTGATCAAACTCCTGGTTGAAGGCTACAAACATTGCTTCGAACTTGTCGTCCACCCAGCTCATACGGTTCGAGCCGGAATCTTTTTGCACCAGAAGCAGATCGCCCTGACATGTGTAATCGGGACCAGACGAGCTGTTCATCAGGTCGCGGTAACCGGCACCTTGCTGCGCCCGCATTTGGGAGCTGACCGAGGCATCAATCACCCGCAGGTCAGCAATTTCGATTCCCACTTCCTTCCAGTACTCCGCCATGACCTGCGCCATGTCGCTGTCCATCAGATAGGAGCCGTTTGTGGTGTCGAAATTGAGCGACAGCCGTACTCCGTCCTTTTCGCGAACACCCTCGCTGCCGACCACCCAGCCAGCTTCGTCCAAGAGCTGCTCGGCCTTCTCCGGATCATAGGCATAAGGCTTTAGGTTGGGATCTTGATGGGGCGGATTGACCAGATCTATGGAACACTCCGCCATTCCGCCAAGCAGAGCGTCCGCCATTTCCTCGCAGTTGATGGCATAGTTCATCGCTTGACGCACTTTGACGTCGGCGAGTGCGGGGTGGCGGCCCTGCTTGATGGCTACAAACAGGCGGCGATAGCTCGCGGCAACGACGACATTTACCCCTGAACTCTCGAGGTCTGCTTTGAGGTCCGCCGGGACCCCCACCATCAAATCGGCAGACCCAGCCTTCATCTCACTGATGCGGGTTGCAACTTCGGGCACGGCCCTGATCACAACGTCGTCTACTGGCGGCTTGCCCAACCGGTACTTTTCGAAAGCCTTGAGCACCAGACCCTCACCGGGTCGGTAGGATACGAACTGGTAGCCACCCGCACCCACTGGGGCAAATGCAACCTGTTCAGGCGTATGCTCGGAGTAGTATTTAGGTGGCAGAAGCGAAAGTTCAGGATTGACCATATGCGAGGTGATGATCGGATCAGGCGCGGTCATCACGAGCTTTACCGTTAGGTCATCAACCTTTTCCATGTGGTCGTATTTCAGCGCCCCGAGCGCGAAGGTCAGGTCGCCTTCCCCGGCTTCGAATAATCTCTTGGCGCGGTCGAATGTGAACACGGCCGCATCGGCGTTGATCGGCTCGCCATTATGGAACACCAAGTTGGGGCGGATCTTGATCTCCCAGTCCAAGGGATCGATCATGGTAATCGACTCGGCGATCGCCGGTACCACCTCGCCTGCGTTGTCGAGGCGGAACAGTGTTTCATGGATCGACAGGATGACATTGGCGTCAGCCTGCGTGAACATCGGATCGAGACTGACCGGCTCGGCGCGTTCAAGGAAGATAACCGGCCTGCTCTGGGCCATCACCGGAGAAGATGCAACAGCACCTAAACTCAGGCTGAGCGCAAGGAGCGCCGTTCGTAAAAGACCGTGTGGTTTCATTCTACTCCCCTTCAGCTGCGATGGCGTGCATGTCACGCTTTGACGAATTTATTGGAGAATGTTCTTCAGGCGCGGATCAAGGTAATCCCGCAGCCAGTCTCCGATGATGTTGATAGCCAGGACCGTTAGCGAGATCGCCAGGCCGGCTGGGATCGTCAGCCAGTCTGCCACCCCGATATACTGGCGCCCATCCGCCAGGATGGTGCCCCAACTCGGCACGCTTGGCGGCACGCCGACGCCCAAGAAACTCAACGACGCCTCCGCCACGATATTGCTGGCGACCGTGAAACTGGCGATGACGATAATCGGGCTCCAGATGTTGGGCAGGATATGCTGGAACAGAACGCGCCATTGGCGCTCCCCAGTCGCACGCGCGGCCAGCACGAACTCATCGTTCTTGATCGACAGCACCTGGCTGCGCACGATGCGGGCGTACTGCACCCAGCCGGTCAACCCCAGCACCAGTATGAGTTTATCGAGCCCGCTGCCGAGGACGGCCATTATGGTCAAAGCCAGCAGGATTGTGGGGAATGACAGTTGGATATCGCAAATGCGCATGAAGACGTCGTCCACGACCCCGCCAAAGTAGCCGGACAAGAGCCCGACGAGCAGGCCCACCGTCCCTGAGATCACGACGGCGGATATCCCGACCGTCAATGAGACGCGCGCGCCGTAGATGATGCGGCTCAACACGTCACGTCCAAGTGTGTCGGTGCCAAGCCAGAAGGTTACGCCAGCGCTGTTCTGGTAGCCGGGGGGCTTCAGTCGCTGGATAACCTTGATGGCATAGGGGTCGCTGGGCGCCAGCCACTGTGCAGTGAGGGCGGCAAGAATGACGAGCAGGAGAATGAAAACACTCACCAAGGCTGCCTTGCTGCGCAACAAGCGCGGCAGGAACTGACTTTTCGAGGCGGGATTTGCCTCTGAGGCGGCAGACAACGCCAGAACCTCCTGCTCGGCTGGGATCAAGGCATCGCCCTTAGGAGGCTGTTGGATCAAGGTCATGAGCCATACCGGATGCGCGGATCGATCCAGGAATAAGCCAGATCGATGAGCAGGTTCACGCCTGCGAAGATCAGGGCCAGCATGATCACGCCGGCCTGCACGACATAGAAGTCCTTCGAGCCAATAGCCGAAACGATCTCGCGACCAACGCCCGGCCAGCCGAAGATGGTTTCCGTGATCACCGAGCCACCAAGCAGGAAGCCAAGTTCCAGCCCTATGGCGGTGACGATCGGCAGAAGCGCATTGCGGAGCACATGGGCATAAACAACGCGGTTTTCGGAGATGCCCTTGGCCCGGGCGGTGCGCGTAAAGTCGCGCTGCATAAAGTCCAGCATGGACGAGCGCGTCAGCCGCATATTGCGAGCGATGGGAAAGGCAGCCAGCGTAAGGGCTGGCATGACCATATGCGCCCAGGTGCCGCTACCGGAGATCGGCAGCCATTTCAGCTGTACCCCAAACAACAGGATCAGCAGAATGCCGAGCCAGAAGCTGGGGATGGATTGGCCCGCTAAGGCGAAAAAGGTGGCGACATGGTCCAGGGGCTTGTGGGCCTTAATTGCAGACAAGACGCCAAGTGGTATGGAAATCAGCAGCGATAGTACAAAAGCCACCGCCGCGAGGGTCACCGTAGCGGGCAACTTGTCCATGATCACCTGAAACGCAGGCTGATGGCGAACAAAGGAGTAGCCAAAGTCTCCATGCAGCGCGTTCCAGACAAAGCTGCCATATTGAACAAACCAAGGGCGGTCGAACCCCATCTTGACCCGATACTCCTGGATCTGCTCCACGGTCATTCGATCAGTCGCTTCGCCCAGGATCACCTCGGTGGGGTCCCCGGTGACAAACAGCATGCCAAACGCAACTACGCTCACTCCGACGACGACGATTAGAGACTGCAGCAGGCGGCGGATAACGTAACTCACTGCCGGGGGACGCCTTGTTGCTGACCCGGAGATACCCCATCCAGGGTCTCGGCGTAATGACATGCAACCCAGTGACGAGGAGCGGCTTCCCGGAACCCCGGCTCGACAGCGCGACAGTGATCGGTCGCAAAGGGGCAGCGCGTGCTGAACTGACAGCCTGTGGGAGGATTGGCAGGGCTGGGAAGATCACCTTGCAGCAGTATGCGTTGACGCTGCCGTTCCAGCGGCGGATCGGGGATGGGAATGGCCGACAGCAACGCCTTGGTATAGGGGTGTAGCGGATGCTGATAGAGTTCGTCGCTCTCGGTTAGCTCCATCATCTTGCCCAGATACATGACCCCGACGCGAGTGGAGATGTACCGCACCATGCTCAAGTCATGGGCGATGAAGAGGTAAGTCAGCCCCAATTCCTCGCGCAACTGCTCAAGCAGGTTGATGATCTGCGCCTGGATGCTGACATCGAGAGCGGAAATCGGCTCATCGCAAACAATGAAGTCGGGGGAAGTTGCCAATGCCCTGGCGATGCCGATGCGCTGACGCTGCCCTCCCGAGAACTCGTGCGGGAAGCGGTCGCGAAACGCAGTCCTGAGCCCGACCTTGGCCATCAGGTCGGCAACCACCTCCTTTTCCTCCCGGGGATTCTTCACCAGGCCATGCACGCGCAGCGGCCGAGCGATGATCTCCCCTACCCGCATATGTGGATTGAGCGAAGCATAGGGATCCTGAAAGATCATCTGCATATGCCGGCGCGCCTGGCGGATCTTTCCGGAATCTTGCTTCAGCAAGTCAGCGCCCTTGAAATGGACTTCCCCAGCAGTGGGACGATAAAGCTGCAGGATTGCACGGCCAGCAGTGGTCTTTCCGCAACCGCTCTCCCCTACAAGCCCCAGCGTTTCGCCTTTTTGGATGTCGAAGGTAATGCCATCAACAGCCTTTACAGCCCCGATCTGGCGATTGAGGACGCCGGCGCGGATCGGGAAATGCATCTTCAGGTCTTTGACGCGAACAAGGGGTTGGGCGCTCACTGACGTGTATCCCCATGCCGCAATCGATCATGCCAGCAGGCAGCCAGATGGCCAGGTGCCACTTCTGCCAAGGGCGGCATTTCTCCCCGGCAGATCTCGGTCGCATGGGGGCAGCGCGGCACAAAGGGGCACCCGGTGATGGTGCCAAGCATATTGGGAGGCAAGCCACCGATCGCCTGCAACTTACGCTTGTCGCGCGCATCCAGCCGCGGCAGCGAATTCAGCAGCCCGATAGTGTAAGGATGAGCAGGACGGGCATAAAGCTCGTCCACCGGCGCTTTTTCCACGATATGACCGGCATACATAACCGCAACATTGTCGGCCAGGCGGGCTACAACTCCAAGATCGTGCGAAATCCAGATCACCGCAGTGCCCAACTCCGCCTGCAGTTTCTTGATCAACTCCACGATTTGCGCCTGGATGGTCACGTCCAATGCCGTGGTTGGCTCGTCGGCGATAATCAGTTGAGGCGAGGACGACAGCGCCATGGCGATCATGACGCGCTGGCGCATGCCCCCCGAGAACTGGTGTGGATAGTCATTGAGGCGCTTTGCCGGCGTGGGTATGCCCACCATGCCCAGCAAATCTGCGGCCTTGGCGCGGGCTTGGCGGCGCGTCAGATTCTCGTGCGCCTGAATGCTTTCCGTGATCTGGGCTCCAATCCGCATGACCGGATTAAGCGATGTCATGGGATCCTGGAAGATCACCGAAATCTCGCGCCCGCGCACATTACGCATGGCGCGGTCGTCCAATGAAAGCAGGTCGACGCCATTGAAGTGAATGGAGCCGCCGACGATTCGTCCAGGCGGCGATTGGATAAGACGCAAAATTGACAGCACGCCAACTGTCTTGCCGCTGCCGCTTTCCCCCACAATGGCCAGGCATTCGCCCTTGTTGACGGTGTAGGAGATGCCGTTAAGGGCGTTCACCACACCATCGACGGTATAAAACTTGGTCTCAAGACCTCGAACTTCTAGGACCTTCGCTCCGGGAGCGGCGGCAGATCTGAGATCGGGGGCACTCGCAGAAGTTGCGCTAATAGCCCGACCGCTGCGAGCATCAACTCGTGCACTAGGCGTGTAGGCGTCAGTCATCCGGTATGGTTCTGCCTTTCCGAATACTCCAGCCCTTCTGTTCACCCTGCGGTGTTCACCTCGGACGGGAGCATCATCCCAAATAACAGCAGATACGTACCTGCCTCCGAAATCAACTCACAAAAACAGCTGCTCACCAAGTAAGCACCCGTATTATACACTTCTTACCTCGGTTCGCGGAGAGCGCAGACTTCACGCAAAACGGAACGCGGATGAGCAAACGGCGGCCCCGGCAGCGGCATGGCTGCACAGGCCGCCGGCCCTCCACTCCGCATCTATCATGTCGGTCTTAGTAACCGCGCTCTGGCTCATAAACATTGCGCAGGGGTTCCCCACGAGCAAAACGGCCCAGATTGTCGATGAAGATGTCCACGATCCGACTATTCTCGGCGTCAACCGTGCTCGCCGAGTGAGGGGAGATCAGCACGTTTGGAAGGTCCCACATCGGGTTCTCCTTGGGTAGCGGCTCGGTCTCGAACACATCAAGGGCGGCGCCTTTGATGCGGCCTGACCTGAGCCCCTCATACATGGCAGCTTCGTTGATCACCTGGCCGCGGGCAACATTGACGATAACGGCACCTGGTCTAAGAGCGTCGAGTTCGGGCTTGTCGATCAGCAAGCGTGTTTCCTCCGTTAATGGGCAGGCAAGGACCAGAGCATCTACATCGGGCAAGACCTGCCGAATGTCTTTTTGATCAATCATGCGACTGACCCCTTCTGGTGCTGCGCCGCCTGTGCGCCGAGTACCCCAGACTTCCACCCCGAAATGAGCGCAATCACGGGCGATTTCCCGCCCAACTGAGCCGAGCCCTACGATCAACGCGCGCGCCCCTTCTAAACCCCGGACGGTGTAGCGCTCCCAATGATGCTCACGCTTCCGAACATCGAGATAAGGCACGTCACGGAAAAAGTAGAGGAGCCCAAGCGAGGCGAACTCCGCCAGGGGCCGAGCATGTACACCTGACGCCGTGGTGAAGATGATGTTGCTTTGGTCAAGCTCGGTACGGCGGAGGAACTCTCCAATGCCAGCGCTAGTCGCTTGCACCCAGCGCAGGTTGGGCGCGTTGACAGGCATATTGCTAGGATCTAGGCGATCAAAGTCGAACAGAATATGAGCCTGAGCCATCAGTTCTGACCAGCGAGCGCGCTCGTCTTCGCTCAGCGTCCTCGGCGCTCCATTATGGTCAGCGACATAGCGTGGTCTGGCGAGCAGATCAGGGTGGTGGATTACCTCGTATCGAGCCGGATCGTAGGCCTTGATTCGCTCGACATGCTGGTCTTCCAATGGCGAAGCAATCAGGATGGTAAGCTTGTCGGGAGCATGTTTGATGTTCATGGGGTCTTTGTTCGCATAGGATTATCTCGGAGCCGAGCGCCTTGACGCGCTGCAAGTCTCGCCGTTGGGGCCACTTGCCTACTGCGGTGGAAGTTACCTCGGCTTGTGCCGGAACTCGGCCGCGGTAATTGCGTCCGTCCATCGTTAGCCAATAAGAACCTCAGCGGCTACTGCGATGAGTGTGCTTTCGCACAACGAAGAGGTGGATTTTAAATTCCCAATCCAGGTCTTACACCCTTCTTGTACTTGCACATGAGCAATCATCAGGCGACTTTCCTGTCCCGCAACTCGAATGCCAAGCTTGTGCAAAGTATCTTATGTGCGCCATACCTGCGGAGGTAACCGACGCGCAAGGAGCGGATGCACCGGGGCGGAGCGGGATGCCGGCTGTGTAGGCGGGCGGTCGATAGCAGATACTTAGGGGCCTCGGCATTGCCTGGCGTCTCCAGCATAAGGACGACGCGCGCGTCGAGATAGCGGACCGCCTGCTTTCGAGATGTCAGGTCGGTACACTGCACGGCGGAAACGGCGCGCCTTGACGCCATCAGAGCTTGGAAAGCCAGAGCATGGTTCAGAGGGGCCGATGTTCGGTGTCAAAGCAAGGTGCCGCTGATCCCCTCAGCGGACAAAAAGGTGCTGACCCGTTCAGCGGCCGCGAGGTCGAATTTCGGCGAGGGCACTTCACCTGCGAACGTGTGCTTGAACCCTGAGGCAGTGATCAAGCAAACGGTGCCTAAGCGTGCCACGCCGGGATTTCTCATCAGATAAGCCACACCCGCACAGGCGGAGATTTCTGCGTCCAGACCGTCGTGCCGTAACAATGCTGTTCTGGCTGCGTCGAGCTCTTGGTCGCTCACCGCCATAACGAGCCCGCCGCTCTGGCGCACGGCATGCAAGACCCTCGTGCCGTCTGCGGATATCCCTCGAGTCGGTCTGCCATTGGGGTGGCCTTGGTCTCGACTGCACTGACCCAGGGCATGACCGTTTCGCCATCCTCGGCACCGACCAATGTCGTCCAGCATTAGGTCCAACGAGAACACCGGCGGATTGCTCGAGGGCTGGGCCTAATGACCACAGCCATGAACGGGCGCCTGCTGCCAGCAAGGGGTCTGTTTTGCTGCGTAAGCTAACTTCAACGACGGAACAGGCCGTTAGGCGGCAACGCCATCTACAATGACATGGTCGAACTGGCGCGAGCACTTCTCGATGCGGGCATCCACGCCATAGACACGGCGCAGCATGTCGGCGTTGATGACGTCGAGAGGCGAGCCGCAAGCCTGCATCTTGCCATCGGCGATCAGCAGGACCTTGTCGGCAAAGCGCAGCGCCTGGTTGAGATCGTGGATCGCGATCAACACGATCATGCCCTTTTGCCGGGCTTGTGCCTGCATGAAGCTGAGCACTTCCACCTGCCGGTGCAAATCCAAGGCGCTGGTGGGCTCGTCCATCAACATCACGTCGGGCTCGCGCACGAGGGTCTGGGCGATGGATACCAGTTGCCGTTGGCCGCCGCTGAGCGCCCCAAGGTCGCGAAAGGCGATCGGCTTGATGTTGAGAGCCGCCATCACCTGGTCGATGAACCGCAGATCGGCATCGTCCACCGACCAGCGGCTGCCTTGCTTGCGGGCCGAGAGGATCGACTCGTAGACCGTCAGCACCGCATTGGCCGACGTGTCCTGCGGCATATAGCTGATCGCCTTCTTGCCCTTGCTGGTATGGGCAAGGCTGACCTCGCCGGGCCCGTTGAGGAGCCCGGCAATGCGCTTGAACAGCGTCGACTTGCCCGCCGCGTTGGGGCCAATCACCGCAATGATTTCGCCGGAGTGGAATTCGGGCGTGCTGACGGCAGCGATGGTGAGCTTCTTGCCGTAAGACGCACCCAGGTCCCGGAGCTGAAGGCTTACCATGAGCGCCTCACATTGGAGAGGATCAGCGAAATAAAGAACGGCACGCCAACCAAAGCGGTGATGATGCCGATGGGGAAAACGACCCCGGGAATGATCGACTTGGAGACAATCGAGGTGACCGACAAGAGCAAGGCTCCGGCGAGCACCGAGCCCGGCAGGAAGAAGCGCTGATCCTCACCCAGGATCATGCGGGCAATATGGGGACCAACGAGGCCAACAAAGCCGATCGTGCCGACAAAGCTCACCGGCACCGACGCCAGGAGCGAAATGATCAGCATGGTCTCGAGCCGGATATAGCGCACATTGACGCCAAAGCTCGCCGCCTTGTCTTCGCCCAGCCGGATGGCCGTCAGGGCCCAGGCGTTGCGGGCAAACAGCGGCAGCGCCACCAGCAACACGGCCAGCGTGATCCAGATCTTGGGCCAGGTCGCCTTGGTCAGGCTGCCCATGGTCCAGAACACCACCTGCGACAGCGCCTGTTCGGACGCCAAATATTGCACAAACGCAAGGAGCGCATTGAAGGTGAAAACGAGGGCGATGCCCAGCAGCACCACGGTTTGCACGGTGACGCCGCGCATTTGCGACACGAAATGGATGAACAGCGTGGCGAGCAGCGCCATGACAAAGGCGTTGACCGGAACGATCAGCCCGGCAGCAACCGGGATGAGTGGCACGGTCGTGACAATGCCCAGTGCGGCGCCAAAGCTCGCCGCGGCCGAAATCCCCAGCGTAAACGGGCTGGCGAGCGGATTGGCGAGAATGGTCTGCATCTGTGCGCCGGCCACCGATAGCGCTGCGCCGACGACGATCGCCATGACAGCCACGGGCATACGGATGTCCCAGACCACGGTGCGTACTTGCGCCGACACCGCATCCGGATTGAACAGCGCCAGCACCACCTGATCGAGACCATAGCGTGCCGGCCCCCAAGCGAGGTCGACCGCAAAGGAAAAGCAAAGCGCCAGGCTCAGCCCCCCCAAGATAAGCAACTTGCGACGGGTGCGGGCGCGATATTCACCGCGCCCTTCAGCCACCGCTTCCGTCAGCAGAGAGCTATCCGCGGCGGCCATGATTTACTCGTCGGCCTTGAGCGACAGCCAGGAGCCCGGCTCGTATGCAATGGGCAGGAAGCGATCATAGAAGGCCTTGAAGGTGGCGTCAGGATTGGTATCGGCGAAAAGGTCGGGGTGGAACCACTTGGCCATCTCGGCAATCGCTACGAACTGGTAGGGGCTCGTATAGAACTGGTGCCAGATGGCGTGCACATTGCCCTCGGCGACCGCCGTGGAGCCGGTAAAGGCCGGCGCCTCGACCAGCGACGCGAGGATCGCGCGGCTCGCTTCGGCATCATCGGCAGTGCCCGGGCCGACGCTGACAAAGCCAGTGGCATCGGGAGAATTGGTCCAGTCCGAGCCGGTCACCACGATGATGTCGGGGTCCGAGGCGATGACCTGTTCGGGATTGATCGAGCCGGTATAGCCGGGCAGGAAATCGGAACCGAGATTGTTGCCGCCCGCTAGCTCCACCATGAGCCCGAAATTGTCGGGACCAAAGGTGCCGCAGCATTCAACCAAACCGGCAGCGCGATACATGAAAACGTCGGGCCGCTCGGGATTGTTCGCCGCCAGCACGGCCGCAATCTTGTCCATTTCGGTCTGCCAGAAGTCGGCGACTTCCTGGGCGCGCTCTTCCTTGCCAAACAGCTGCCCCAGGATGTGCAGGCTGGGCACGGTGTTGTCGATGATGTGCTCGCGGAAGTCGACATAAACGATCTTGACCCCGATGCCCTCGAGCATCTCCTCGAGCTTGACCTCGTCGGCTGCGGTCTTGTTGCCGATGGGCAGGATCAGGACGTCTGGATCCAGCGTCACCACGGTTTCGGTCTGCAGCGTGCCATCGGTCAGATTACCCAGGAACGGCAAGTCCTTGGCCTCCGAGAACTTGGCCGCATAAGCATCGAAGGACTTCTGGTCGGTGGTCCACAGATCATTGCGCCACCCCACGACCTTGGCGAAGGGGTTCTCGGTTTCGATCGTGGCCAGCGAATAGAGCATGCGCCCTTCGCCCAGGATGACCCGCTCGACGGGCGCATCAAAGGCGACTTCGCGCCCGGCGACATCAGTAATCGTGAACGCCTGGGCCCACGCAGGCAGAGAGAACGACGTCAACACGGCCAGCGCCGGCACGAGCATTAGACGCGACATTTTCATTTTGCTGTCTCTCGGAAAACTTGATACGCAGAGTCAGCTATTAAAGATGAACTCCTAGATCAAGAATTATCTTTTAGAGCAATTATAAGGTGTTAGGCAGGAACATGAGTGGCTTCGGCGCAAACTATTCTATCCGCGATGAAATTCGGGAATTCTGGTCCGAACGGGCAGCGACCTTTGACCAGAGCGTCGGGCATGAAATCTTCTCGGAAGCCGAGCGCCGCGGCTGGCACCAGCTGATCCGCAAGCATCTGGGCGATGGCGCGGGAAGAAAGGCGCTCGATCTGGCGAGCGGCACTGGCGTTATTTCCCACCTGCTGCACGACATGGGCTTTGCGGTGACCGGTGCTGATTGGTCCGAAGCCATGCTGGCCCAGGCGCGCGCCAAGTCGCTCCAGCGCGGCTCCAATATTCGCTTCATCATGCGCGACGCGGAAAATACGCAGGAGCCGCGCGCCAGCTACGACGTCATCACCAATCGCCACCTGGTCTGGACGCTGGTCGATGCGTCGGCCGCCTTCGAGGAGTGGTTCGAGCTGCTCAAGCCGGGCGGCAAGCTGTTAATCGTCGATGGCAATATGGGCCGCAAGAGCTGGGTCACCCGGCTCCGGCTACGCTTCGGCGGCAAGCCCGGCCACGGCAACCTCGCTCCGGGCATGGCCGAGCGGCTGCAGCGCATCCGGGAACATGTCCACTTCTCCGGCGAAATGCCCGCTGAAACGGTGGTCGCCGAACTGCTCAAAGTCGGCTTTGTCGATCCAGTCATTGACCGCCAGCTCATCGCCATTCACTGGCCCCAAGCCCGGAAGATGAGCTTCTGGCGCGGGCTGGAGCGGCTTACCCAGGACCGCTTTGCGATCTGCGTTCGCAAGCCGTGATATTTGCTCCGGCTCTTCTGATCCAAAGCGGCGCTACAGTTTAAGCCAAGGTTATGCCTTTGCCCTCCACCGGCGGGGATACACCCCCGCTTGGTGGACGGCATTCCAGCGGGTATGGTGAAACTTCGGTAGTATCCTGCCCTTCCACGATGGCGTGACTAGTCGGTCCGGCACTTGCGGGCGCTCTCTGACACACACATATTCGGAGAATGGCAGGAAAAGACCCATCAGGGCGTAAAGCCGACGGCACCGCTCTCCAACCAGGAGTGAGCGGTGAGGTTGCTGCATTCGTCAGGAACGTGAGGGAGTTAGCGAGGCCAAGCGCCCGCCATGACGGACGTGTGCTCTTCGCGCTCGACGCGACGCTCAGCCGCCAGCCAACCTGGGATCTCGCCTGTTCGCTGCAGGCGGAGATGTTTGAGGCGATCCCGAGGGCCAGCGCACTTCAGGTCCAACTGCTCTACTTTCGCGGCTTTGGCGAATGCCGCGCCAGCAAATGGGTGGTCGATGGAGGCAGCCTGGCCAAGCTCATGAGCGGGATTCAGTGCCAGGGAGGGCGGACGCAGATCTCCAAGGCCTTCGCCCATGCCCGTGCGGAGCACGCCAGGCGCCGCATCAATGCCGTGATCTATGTGGGGGACGCGGTGGAGGAGAGTGTGGACGAGCTGGCGGAGACCGCCGGACAACTAGGCCTTCTCGGTCTGCCCCTGTTCATCTTTCAAGAGGGGCGGGATGCGCAGGTGGAGCGGGCTTTCCGAGAGTTTGCCCGACTAAGCAAGGGCGCATATGCACGTTTCGACTCGTCGGCGCCCCAAGAGCTCGCAGCGCTGCTCAAGGCGGTGGCAGCTTACGCGAGGGGCGGTAGCGACATGCTGAGGCTGCAAGCCAGTCCACAGGCCCAAGCGCTGCTCTCGCAACTGCGTCCATGACCTATATCCTTTTGGGCAGCCTGGCGCTGCTCGCCACACTGGCCATCTTCAACCAGATCAAAAGATACGATCCTCAACTGCTCAGACGTGGACTTCGCTGGCTGGTGGGCGGTCTGGGCGTTGCAATCGCCACCCTTTTGCTCGTGGCCCGGCGCTTGGATCTTGCATTGTTTGTCGGGGCGGCGGCATTTGCAGTGCTGCGTACAGGCCGGCTTGGCCCCTTTTCCCTCCAAGGACCACTCGGGCCAGCCCACAACATCTCCAAAGTGCGCAGCTACCGCTTCGCGATGGAGCTGGATCACGACACCGGGGCCGTTTCCGGCAGGATTCTTAACGGTGAGTTCGCTGGGATGGACCTGCTTGATCTCGGCGAGGCTGACACACGCACCCTTCTCGCCGAGGTAGCGGGGGATGCCGACAGCCTCAGCCTGCTGGAGAGCTGGCTTGACGCCAACCGCAGCGGCTGGCGCGAGTACTTCGCCCAACAGGACAGCGGTGGAACCGGGGAAGCTGCCCCTGAACGCGATCCACTGGAGGAAGCTTACGCCATTCTGGGTCTCGAGGCTGACGCGACCGAAGAGCAAATCCGCACCGCTCATCGCGAGTTGATGAAGGCGGTGCATCCGGACCATGGCGGCTCGAGCTATTTGGCAGCCAAGATCAACCAGGCGCGTGACCTGCTACTCAAGCACGCCAAGTAGGGCCGGCTGTCTGCGGCGATCACCTGGCCGTCTTCCTTGGTAAACCCGCCACTACCAGGATCGATTGAACTGTCCAGGACCACTTCTGACGGTCCGCCCGGGCGGGCCACGGGTGGCGTCTTCGCCTAGGGCCGGTTCGGAACCTCTGCCTTGTCGACGCTTTACACCCTGGACATCACCACCGCAGCTGACAGCGTTTGGGCTCGGTCATGCGCTGACACGACGCTCAAGGACATGGCGGCATGTTAAAGCCCTTCATCATCAACAAGCCGGTATTCTTCGGGTCCCTTCTCGTCATAGGGGCCTTTGTCGCGATCGGGGTTTTCTTCCCGAACCAAGCTGATCATATTTTCGGCTCAATGCAGGCCGGTATTTTGCAGAGCTTCGGCTGGTTCTACCTGCTGGCCGTCGGAATTTTCCTTATCACCGTCGTGCTCCTTTGCTTTGGCCGTTATGGGCGCCTCAAGCTCGGCCCCGATGATTCCACGCCCGATTTCAGGTTCACCTCGTGGATCGCCATGCTTTTTGCCGCCGGCATGGGGATTGGCCTCATGTTCTATGCGGTGGGCGAACCGATGACCCACTTTATGGCACCCCCGACAGCCGAGCCCCGCTCTATTGCCGCGATGCGCGAAGCTATGACCGTCACCTTCTTTCACTGGGGCATCCATGCTTGGGCAATCTACGCGGTGGTCGGCTTGTCGCTGGCCTATTTCGGCTACCGCTACAAGCTGCCGCTAACTATTCGCTCGGGTCTTTATCCGCTGCTCAAGGAGCGTATCAATGGTCCCATCGGCCATGCGGTCGACATCTTTGCGATTGTCGGCACCATGTTCGGCATAGCGACCTCCCTCGGGGTGGGTGTTTCCCAGATCAATGCAGGGCTGGCTTACCTGCTGGGTGTTCCCATCGGTCCTGTTGTTCAACTGCCGCTTATCGCGCTGGTAACGGCGCTGGCGACCGTCTCGGTCGCCACTGGATTGGACCGCGGCGTGCGCATTTTGTCGGAAGCCAACCTGGTAGTGGCGATCCTACTGATGCTGTTTGTGCTAGTCGTGGGGCCGACCACACAGTTGTTTCGTGATCTGGTACAGAACCTAGGGCTTTATCTTGATAGCCTGGTACTACGTACCTTCAATATCTACGCTTACCAGCCGACACCCTGGATCGACGAGTGGACATTGTTCTATTGGGCCTGGTGGATTTCCTGGTCTCCCTTTGTCGGGATGTTTATCGCCCGTATCTCCCGCGGTCGCACCGTTCGGGAGTTTGTGACTGCGGTGCTTTTCATTCCCGCCGGCTTCACTTTCATCTGGATGACTATTTTCGGCAACACGGCAATCTTCATCGACACGGGTATAGCAGCAGGCGCAGTGGGACAGGCTATTGCGGCGGATGTTTCAACTGGCCTCTTCCACTTCTTCCAATACCTTCCGTTCAGCAACATCACCTCAATTTTGGCAATACTTCTGGTCGCCATTTTCTTCGTCACTTCAGCAGACTCAGGTTCATTGGTCATCGATTCCATCGCCGCAGGTGGCGAGACCCAGACCACCACCGGCCAGCGGGTTTTCTGGTGCTTCATGGAAGGAATTGTTGCCGCAGCGCTCCTCGTGGCCGGAGGCTTGGGCGCATTGCAGTCGGCAACAATTGCCACCGCCCTGCCCTTCACCTTCGTCATGCTGGGCTTGGTTTGGTCGTTGTACCTCGGAATGCGCGCCGACCTGGCACAGCTATATCCCCAAGGTGGCGCGGCTGCCGTGCCCGCCCATGCGGCTGTAGAGCTAACCTGGCAACGCCGCTTAGCCTTGATGATGCGGGCTCCCAGCAAGCAAGAAGTTGAAAGCTTCATCACCACAGAGGTTCGACCCGCGCTCGAACAGGTCGCACGTGAATTGGCCGCACGTGGTCGGCCCGCCTGGGTTGAAGCGGACGAAGCTGGCGCTGTTGCCTTGCGTTCTCCTGCCCAAGGGGTGCGCGATTTTGTTTATGGCGTCAGCGTTGCATCCCAGCCAGTCGCCAATTTTGCCCCTCTCGCGACCGGCCAACCAGAACCGCGCTATGAGGCGCGCACCTATTTCTCCAGTGGTGGGCGCGGCTATGATGTCATGGGCTTACATCGCGATCAGTTGATTGCCGACGTGCTGGCACAGTTCGAACGCTACCTTCATCTTACACAAGCCCCGGAGTCCCAGCTCCTCCATGGGGCTCCGGAACACACGCTGGATAGCTGACATGCCGGCGATGTTTGCCGGCTGGGACGCTGTTGGAGCTGAAATATACCATCGCAACGCGAAGGCAGAGTGGGAGTGCCCCCTGGCGGCAAGCGGCTCATTCCGGCCATGCGGGACGAATTTTCAATTCTGAAAGCTTCCATCAAGCTCATCCTCGATCCGATGCGGACCTAAACGGTCGGCATCGGACTTCTCGAAGCTCCGACTAGTCAGCGAGCGCAAGCGCATCGGCGCCGGCCGGAATACGCACTGGTGCTGCCGGGTTGGTTGCCGCGTACCACACGGCCTCCGCCACGTCGGAGGATCGGGTTTTAGGAGCGCCAGGCGCCCTCATGGCCGTAAACACCGTTTCCGCAAAATCGGCGTAGGCGTCGGGGAAGCCACCATGGTCCTCCAGGCGGGAAAGAGCTGTGGTGCCAAAGCTGGTGTCAGGTGCGGCATCAGGAAGAACGATCTTCACCGCAATGCCGAAGGGCGCAAGCTCGATGGCGAGGGATTCGGTAAATGCGTTCACGGCGGCCTTGCTTGCGGTGTAGACGGAAAGCAGAGGCAGCGGCTTCATCGTGACGCTCGAGGTCACGTTGATGATGAGCCCCGCCTTCCTGGCCCGGAACTGAGGCAGCACGGCCTGCACCATCCGCATCGTTCCGAAGGTGTTGGTCTCGAAGACGGACCGCACGACATCTATCGGCGTGCCCTCCAGAGCGTTTAGCCAGCCGATACCGGCATTGTTGACGAGAACATCGATCGGACCTGCGGCCTCGATCGCGCGGGCTACGCTGTCGTCCTTGGTCACGTCGAGCGGCAGCAGCACCAGGTTCTCCGAGGTCGGGAACAGATCCAGGCGCGGGGACCGCATTGTGGCAATGACCTTCCAGCCATGGCCCAGAAAGTGTTTGGCGATGTCGAGACCAAAGCCCGACGAGCAGCCTGTGATGAGAACGGTATTCATGGAAAGATCCCTTGGCGGAGTTCGAAGTTGCTTATGTGGACCTGCCAAGGAGGACGCGCTATGATAGAGCCTCGTGTTTGCATCAGCGAGCGTCCGATTGATCGATCCCCTCGCCGAAATCGTCACCATGCTGCAGCCGAGCATGCCCTTCTCGAAGGCCGCCAGTGGTTCAGGCAGTTGGCGCGTGGAGGGCGCAGCTGAAGGCAGCCCGTTCTTCGCCGTCATTCTGGACGGCTCTTCGAGGCTCAGCGTCGATGGGGAACCGGAAGCAGAGTTGAAAGCAAATGACTTCGTGCTCGTTCCGGCATCCTGTCGCTTCACCATGTCGAGCAGTGAAGCCGACGTGGAGGAAGGTGTTGATCCCCTGCGGGTGACCCGGCTTGGGGAGGAGACCCGGCACGGCGACCCAAGTGGGCATCCGAATATGCGGGTGTTGGTGGGTCGACTGTCTTTCGGCTCTCCAGACTCAACCCTCATTGTGGCCTTGCTGCCGCGCGTGCTTCTTGTCAGGGGCCAGGCTCGCCTTACCGATCTGGTCCGGATGCTCCGCAACGAAGCCCAAGACACCCGACCAGCGAAAGACATCGTGCTCGAGCGCCTGTTGCAATTGCTGTTGATCGAAGCCTTGCGATCGAACTCCGCGAGCCCGGAAACGCCGGGTATTATGCGTGGCCTGGCGGACCGCCATCTGGGCCCAGCTATTCGCCTCATGCACGGAACACCAGCCAAGGCGTGGACGATCGATGAATTGGCGAAGGCGGCCATGTTGTCTCGATCGGTGTTCTTTGATCGCTTTCAAAAGCAAACCGGCATGGCGCCGATGGAATACCTGCTCTCCTGGCGCATGGCCCTCGCCAAGGACATGCTGCGGCGTAGGGATGGGGGCATGAAAGAAATCGCCAGCCGCATCGGCTATGGCTCCGCAAGTGCATTCAGCGTCGCGTTTTCCCGGTTCGTTGGCCTGCCGCCGAGCCAGTATGCAGGCCTGACCGAACTGGACCACGCATCGGCGCGTACAACCGTTCCTACGGCTTCTTAGCGGCCCTATCAATGGTTCGAACCGCCGATCTGCTGACCCGCGGAACGCATGAGGGAAAAGCCCATTGATTGAACGGCCCCCTCATTCTTAGGACCAGTCATGGAGCCTTTCGAACTCAAACGCCTTGGCCGGTCAGACCTCATGCTGCCCAGGCTGGGGTTCGGTGCAGCCGGGCTGGGCAGTACTGAAGTGTCGGAGACCCAAGCGTCCTCTACAGTTGAAACGGCCTGGGAGACCGGGGTTCGCTTCTACGATACCTCGCCGTGGTATGGACGCGGGCTGAGCGAACGCCGGATTGGGACGGTGCTGGCGAGCAAGCCGCGCGACGAGCTGATCCTGTCGACCAAGGTCGGTCGCATCTTCGTCGCGCCCGCCAATATCCGCGCCTTCCGGAGCTCGGATCGGTTTGCCCCAACTGCTCTGCCGTTCGATTATTACCACGACTACTCCTATGAGGGCGTCATGCGGTCCTATGAGGATAGCCTCCAGCGCCTGGGCATGAACCGGGTCGACATGCTGATCATCCACGATCTCGATCGCACCAGCTTTGGCACCGATGCCCTGGTGCAGGCCCACCTTGCCCAACTCGCCACCGGGGGCATCAGAGCGCTCAAGGAGCTGAAGCAAGCTGGGCGAGTTCAAGCGATTGGAGCGGGGGTCAACCGGATCGGCACCATCCCCTTGTTCCTCGAATGCCTTGAGCTCGACTTTTTTCTTGTCGCGCTTCCTTACACCTTGGCAGAGCAGCCTGCACTCGATCGGGAATTCCCCCTGTGCGAGGAAAAAGCGGTCGGTATCATTGTCGGCGCCCCGCTTGCATCAGGCATTCTGGCCACGGGCCCTGTCCCTGGAGCTCGATACAACTATCACGAGCCGACCTCCGAGGAGAGCGAGCGAGTACGCCGGATGGAAGAGGTTTGCCGGGATCACGAGATTTCTCTAGCCGCCGCAGCGTTGCAATTCCCCCTGCACCATCCGCTTGTGGCTTCAGTTATTCCGGGGGGAATAGAACCCGCCCACCCCTTTCGGAACCACAGCGATATGTTGCGGGACATACCTGTTGCCTTCTGGGCTGAATTGAAAGCGCGCGGTCTTCTGCGAGCTGATGCTCCTGTTCCCTCGAGATGAGGTGAAGAAATCCGGGATGCCGCCGCTGATCCGAATGGTTGACTTGAAACGCTGCCGCCGCCCGGACCTGTCAAAAAGCGACCCTTCGGACACCAACCTCGGGCCGACAAGGATCGATCCTACAGGTCCTGCGTTGCCCTCCAACCAGTGCATCGAGGAAGCCATGACCAGCAAGATCACCGTCCTCGTCGTGGAGGATGAAGCCCTGCTCCGAATGAACACTGTCGAGGAGCTGACGGATCAAGGGCTTGAGGTGGTAGAAGCGGCAAACGCCAGGGAAGCCATTGCCATTTTCCAATCCGGCAAGCGCTTTGAATGCCTGTTTACCGATGTCGACATGCCCGGTGATGTGGATGGTCTGGAGCTGGCGACAATGGTCAAGGACGCCTGGCCGCCGATCGAGGTCATAGTGACATCCGGGCACCGCAACGTAACGCATGACGACCTGCCGCCTCGCGGGGTTTTCGTAGGCAAGCCATATAGCTTGGACACGGTCGGAGACTTGATCCGTCGTCTCACTGCCGCGAGTGAGCAGTTTCACGCATAGCCGCCAAGCTTGTTGCCTCTGCGGCTGGCGCAGCATTCCCGCAATTGCCAGTATCGCCAAAAAGAACGATAGGCGCGCCAAGACGGCTGGACGAACAACACCGCGGTTGTTCCACTTTGTCTCATTGCAGACTACTAAGATGGTGAACCCTGCCGAGTCATCGCTTTCAGTATCCGCAAAGTTGCGCAGGCTTTGACGCGTCGGGCCCATCCACGCAGTCGTGAGGAGCTGCCATGTTCAAGGGCATCAACGTTGTCTCCATCACAGTGCCCGACCTTGACCTTGCGCGCGATTTCTACCGGGACATATTTGGGCTCGGTGAGCCCGTTTATGATCTTCCCGAGATCGCCTGGGTTGAATTTTCGACTGGCGGGAGCGGCGGAAACCTTGCGATCACCTTGCCCGAGACTGGTGAATTCCTTGCTTCGCATCACACCACCTTGGTCCTGAACGTCGAGAACTGTGCTGAAGCGGTCTCAGCGCTCCGGGCCAGAGGCGTCGAATGCGGAGACCCGGTTCCCGTACCGGGCATGGTCACCTATGCCCATGTCTTTGATCCCTTCGGCAACCGACTGCAGATCGTGTCGGATCTGCCAGCGTAGGGCTCAGTCCCTCATCAGTGCGGTCAATGCGATTAGAACAAAAGGAACGAGCATGGCGTGGATACTGCGAGGAACGTTCCTGTTGTTGTTGCTGCTGCTGTCGTCTCAACGCGCGCAGGCACAACATTGCGCATCGCAGCAATTTGCAGGCAACGGATACCTTGTTTGCACCGTGGACCCGGCGAGCGATGATTTGCGCCTGTACTGGCGGTCCCCAGATGGGCGTCCCTTCCGGCATTTTCGCGAACTCGCTGACGCCGTGGAAAGTCAAGGCGAGAAGCTGGGTTTCGCGATGAACGCAGGGATGTACTTGCCCGATTTCACCCCCTCAGGGCTTTACGTTGAAGACGGTAGGGAATTGCGGCCGCTAAACACCAACTCCGTCAACGCGGAACCTGGCCGAGTGCCCAATTTCTACAAGAAGCCGAACGGAGTATTTTTCCTCAGCGAGGAAGGCGCGGGCGTTCTAACCACCGAAGCCTTCCAAGCAGGGCGCCCCCCTGCCCGCTTCGCCACCCAGTCCGGCCCCATGCTGGTGATCGAGGGCGAGATCCATCCGCTCCTGATCCCCGGCTCTTCCGATCGAACCCGCCGAAGCGGCATCGGTGTGTGCGAAGAGGGCGAAGTGCGCCTCGCCATCAGCGCCGGCAATGTCAACTTCCATGACTTTGCCGAACTGTTCCGGGATCATCTTCAGTGTCCCAATGCGCTCTTCCTTGATGGGGGGCGGGGCACGGGCATCTACGATCCAGCATTGGGTCGGCGAGACTACTCATGGCATGGTGGCTTTGGACCGATGTTTGGTCTGGTGAAATAGCAGCTCCCGAAGCGTTATTGATGAGATCGCCCGGCCGCAGGGCGGCCCCAGGAAGAGAACAGGTCGAGCCAGACCTTGCGGAACACGGTGTCGATCTCGGCCTGCGGCTGGACCTGAACTCAGCAACATCATCGGCAATGCCGGCGTCGATCAGCTTCCCTGCTCTAGCGACTGTGAACAACAGTGTGTTGAGTTGGGCCATCGGCAAGCGCATCATCGTTCCCGCTAAGGTCGAGCACGAAGTGAGGAGGTTGCGATGCAAAAGAATGTGCGCGCTCCGTCAGCGAGCAAGGATCAGGCCACGGCTCCAAAGAAGCGGGAAGGCGGCGGATTGTTGGCCGGCCTCGCCGTAATCGCGTGGGCACTGGTGTCAGCAGTATCGGCAGAAATCTAAGGCGAGTACGGGACGAGGAGCGGCTCCCTGGCTCCCTTCTTGTAAATAGAAAACGCTCGGCGTTGGTGCCGCTGCAGAAATGACGACCAGGCTGCAGCCTGGAGAGCGTTGGCGACTAGAACCGCTAGGCACTACCCAGTCCAGGATTGAGCAAGGTGAGGAGGTCAGGAGACCTCCTCACCTTGCAATTTGCCTATTGGGCGGCGAGAAAGTCGGCGACGTCCAGGAGGATGTACTCATTGTCATCGGCGCGGCCGGCTTCACGACCGGTGGAGCCGGGATAGTTGTTATCGTTGGCGACGATGATGGTGGTGGAATCGACCAAGTCGACGTCTTCGATGGTCACGAATGGGAACGTGAAGACCCCGTCCTTGCTGCCGCGCGGGGCAATGCCATCGGGATCCTGAATGGCCATCAGGTCGATATAGGCGATCTTTTCAAGCACGCCGTTCTCGTCTGCACGGGCGAGATCAACCAGATAGATGCGCTTAAAGGCGGCGGCCTTTTCGCGACCATCGTCACCTTCATTATTGTCACGCTCAATGATCAGGCCACGGGTGCCCTCAAATAGGTTGAAGTCTCCGATGGCGTGGCCGGCATCATCGAGCGGATAGCGGCGAACCGTATCGCTCCACGATGCGCCAGCGGCATCAAATTCCAGCATGCGAATAACCGGCTGCCCGTCTACGGTCTCCAGCGACCCCGCCTCTTCATCGTAGAACTGCTTTTCGAGCAGTGGATACAGCGTTTTCCCGTCCATTGACTGCGCCATGCCTTCGTAGCCACCGGAGCGGCCGGTGTTGATACCGGTGACAGTCGCGCCCGCCGCAGGCTGCGAGGTAAACTGGTTGTCCGGAGACCTGTAGTCGATGCCGCCAGGATTGGTCTTGATGACCTGCAACACGACGCCCTCGCCGTCAACTTCGATCAACCAAGGGCCGAACTCGTCGCCGATCCAGTAGTTTTCGCCCACAGGCTGGATCGACTCAGGGTCGAAGTCAGCCCCGGTAAGATACCGGCTGTCGCTATGTTCGGTGACGATCGGGAACGGCACGACCCGATTGGGGTCCTTGAGGAAGATCGTTTCCTCGATACCAACCTTGCCGGCGGTCCAGTCCATTTTGAGGATGTTGAACATCAGCATCGCGTCGGCGGAGTTGGCCTTGTTGCCAAAGCCATTATCCGTCAGAAACAGGAAGCGGTCATTGCCGAGCGAACGCACGCCGCTCATGCCCTGGAGGGGCTGACCCGGAAAAGGCATAGCAATACCCGAAGCCGGATTGTCCCAGCCGTAAGGCGTCTCGACCCGCGTGCCAGAGGTAAAACGGCCCGAAAGCTGAAGGCCGGGAGGCGCGTCGGCCGGGACCGGGAGGAATGTCTGGGCGGGCAATTGCGCATGAGCCTTGAGCACAGCGTCGAACTTTGCCGGACCTTCGGCGCCGTCCTGAGCCAGGGCGAGAGCGGAAAGGCAACTGAGGCTGACGCCAAGCGCGAGAGCTTTAAGCATTGTATTCTCCAGGAGAAACTGACGCTTCTTCCTAGTCACCTCGCATGTCGCAACCATCACAACGGCATGAAAGCCCTGTCATAAACCACGCGAGCCGCTGCCGCTGTATGCTGGGTTCGAGTGATGCAATTGGGCACGCGGCAGGGCTGCTCTCAAGATTGGCGGCAGCCTGAGCCGCCGAATTCGCCTCATATGCGGGATCGGCCCGACCGTCGTTTAAACGGCAGCTGTTCCCGTCTGTGGTGGGGCACACGTCCGACGCATGATGCAATGATCTCGTCGGCTAGCTCCCCATTCCTGAGCCTGGCATGGGCAGAGCGCGCGCACGCGCGATGCTCATTGAGCAACAGTGGGCCCGCTTACCGAGGCAGGCGGGCCCAAATCGGTGTTGAGCTAGCTCTGGTTAAGCGGCCTGCTGGTTCGCGGAGCTTTCTGCAAGTTCAGTGAGCAACTGGTCTGCGTTCTTTTCTTCGTTGAGGGTCTGCTCCAGCAAGTCCGCCGCATCCTTCAGTCCCAGCTGCTGCGCCCATGACTTCAGCATGCCATAACGAGCAATCTCATAGTGCTCCATTGCCTGAGCACTCCCGATAAGAACGGCATCCGAGGCTTCACTGTCCTTGAAGTCCTCCAGATGCTCTTCCATTTCGGCCATCAAACCTTGGATAGCCTCGCAGGTCTTGCCTCGCGCCGCCTTTCCGAAGATTTCGAACACCTGCTGAAGGCGCTCGACTTGTTCCGCGCTTTCTTCGCCATGCTTTTCCAGGGCTTGCTTGAGCTCGGGGTGCTTGGCGGCTTTCGCGGCCTTCTTGAGTGCCCGCACCGAGGTGCGCTCGGCGAAGTAAACATCCTTGAGAGCTTCGTAGAAAGCGTCGCTGAGTGTCTTTTCCGTTGCCATTTTCATGTCCCAGATTGAATCGATAGGGGTGTTGGTCAACTGGACAGGTGCGGAAACGTTGCCTGGGCTTGCACTTAGATCAAGCGGATAATGGCTGCAGCGCTGCCACGCCCCGGGCTGATGCTCTCCGGCGCTGGCGTAGACCAGATTGTAAGCACACGCGTCAACGCGTGCATGCCGGAGGTGGACACGCAGGCCCTGCACTGCTCGCCTGCCGTGGAATAGCTACCCAAGTTGGCTCCGCTCCGAATTGCCAGGCTGCTCGAGCCCTAGGTTCGACCGGGGCATGATAACCAAACACATCTTAGTGGAGCAGCGTCCGGAGAGACGCCTACAATATACGGCTAAACGCACTGTGTCGTTCGTTGATTAATCGTCGATGGCGAATGATATATATTAAAGCACTACTTCGGTATTGTTTTGGCAGCGCACTTCCTGTCATGATCATGACAGTCCGGTTATCGATTTGTCAGGCTACACACGGAGCGACAATTAATTAATACACGCAACCGCTGGCGAGTTTGCTTCGTTCTTCCGTCATGCCTGGATAAAACCAGGCTTCGTCCTTCTTGGTCAGGCCGATCCTTATTCGCAAGCGAGCACTCTCATGGTCACCGCATTTATGATCCTTTGCTGTTTGTCCCTTGGCTGCCTTGCTGCGGCAGGGCTCATCATCAGCGCCCAATTGGGGCAAGCGCCCGCAGCTGACGTAGCGGCCAATCAAAACCAGAACGCCTACACTCCAGACGAAGCAGTCGCGGCCGCTTAAGGTCCTGCGCGGCGTCGAGCTAGCGAAAGCGGCATTCGTAGTGTGACGCAAAGCCCACCTGCATCGGCGCGGCCGAACTGCATTGAGCCGCCATTCAGGTCCAGAATCTGTGCAGCCATGGCAAGGCCGAGGCCAGTTCCTGGCCGGCTCTCGTCCAGTCGGCGGCCCCGAATGCCAAGCTGGGCAATCTGCTCGGGGGGTATGCCCGGGCCATCATCGCCAATTTCGAGCACCGCGAAACCACCATCCCTTCGGCTGTGCACCGAAACCCTGCTATGGGCCCACTTCGCCGCGTTCTCGAGGGTAATGCCAACCAGCTCCAGCAGATCCTGGCGGTGCATGTCGACGTCACAATCATCGCCCAGTTGCGCCACCCAGTGCAGATGTTCGCCGTGGCCGGTTTTCTTGAGCACTGTCATTGTGCGGATCACCGCGGTGTTCAGGGACGCGCTGGCGACATGGGCGGCGGTTCGCACGCGCAGGGAGGCGAGCCGCAATTGATAATCCATGCGTTCGGCCATTTCCTCCGTCAGGCTTTCGATCATGTCCGCGTCGGCGGGATTACCCCTGTTGCGAAGCCGTTCGGCCACTCCGGTAAGGGCTGCAAGGGGGGTTTTCAGTCCGTGCGCGAGGTCGGAAGCCCGCGAGCGGGCCTTTTCTGTAGCGGCATCGCGCGTGGCGAGGAGTTCATTGACTTCATCGATCAGCGGCTCAAGCTCGCTGGGATAGGGCCCTTCCAGCCGCTCCACCTCGCCCCGGCGGATCGCCTCCACTCCGCGGCGCACTGACTGAACCGGGGCGAGGCCCAGCTTGATATGGACCCAGGCCGCCAGCACGATAATGGCGCCCAGCATGGCCAGCACTTTGGCTGCGTCCCAGGCGAATTCCACTTTGGCGGCATCAAGGGCGGAGCGGTCCGCCCCAATCGTGACTAGGAAGGGTCGCTCACCGGTCGAAGTCTCCAGCTCCAGTCTGCGGGTCAGCAGGATTAGCGGCTGCTGTTCTGGGCCTTCGGCATAATGCAGTAGCTCGCCACCAGTGGCGACCGGCGGTGTGGGCAGTACGAAGTCCCAAAGGGACTTGGACCGGGTGACCCCGCCATTGTCGAGCGCCTCGATCTGCCAATATCGGCCGCTAAATGGGGTTGAGTAAAGCGGGTCCGGCAGGGGCGTGCCAATTGCGGGCGTCGCCACTTCCGGCACGATTTCTGCCGCCAGCCGGTTCAATGCTGCCGCCATTTCGGCGCGCGCGGTGCGCTCGATATTGAGAGTAAAGAGGAATTGCAGAGCCAGCGCTGCGCCCAGAAGGGACAGAACCACCCAGATCAGGGCCAATCCCATCATGCGCAGGCGAAGTGATCTGGGTCTCACCCCTCGTCACCGAGCACATAGCCGAAGCCACGCCTGGTCTTGATCACATTGGGGCCCAAACGCTTGCGTACGCGCCCGACAAGAACTTCGATGGCATTGGAGTCCCGCTCGAAATCCTGGTTATAGATGTGCTCGGTGATCTCGAGTTGCGACACAACCCGTCCGCGCTGGTGCACGAGGTAGGCAACCAGCTTGAATTCCTGCGGCGTCAGATCAACGGGAGTGCCATCATTGGTGACCTGCATGGTGCGCGTGTCGAGCAGATATTGCCCAAAGGAAATGCGCGAGGAGGCAAGGCCCGCGGACCTTCGGACGAGGGAGCGGATCCGGGCGATGATCTCCATCATGTGGAAGGGCTTGACCACGTAGTCATCAGCTCCCGCCTCGATGCCGTCAACTCGTTCTTCCCACTGGCCCCGCGCCGTCAGGATCAGTACCGGCGTCAGGCGCCCGGCGTTGCGCCAGCGCTTGAGTATTGTCAACCCATCCATTTGCGGCAAGCCGAGATCAAGAATGATGGCGTCGAACGCCTCGGAGTCCCCGCGGAACCAGGCCGATTCACCATCGCTTTCGCGCTCTACGGCAAAGCCGGCGCGGCTCAACGCCGCAACGAGCGTCTCGGCGATCCGATCGTCATCTTCGGCAATCAGCACCCGCATCAGCGGCCCCTCACGGGTCGGCCCGAATTGGCGTAGTAATATTGAACGCTGACGCGGCCAGCCGGCGTCAGTACCTTGATGCCGTATAGCAGGAAGCCGTCCACGGTTAGCAACTCAGCGTCGATAACCTCGCCGCCAGTATTGGCCCTCACATCGGGGAGCAAGCTTTCGAGTGGAACTGCTTTGCCGGAGCGCACTGCTTCTAGAGCTGATCGTTCCGGGCTTTCCCCAACCGGCTCTTCCCTGGATCGCGACTGACCCGGCGCTCCAGCGTTGGCGCGCCCGTTGCTGCCAGTCCCTCCTCCCCCATGGCCCGAATTGTTGCCAGGCCCAGCGTTTTCGTCGCCCGGATTGGACCGACCTGCTTCCCCGGCACTACCCGAATTGCCATTGCCGTTCCCATTGCCGCCGCCATTATTGCCGCCGCCGTTATTACCGCCGCCATTATTGCCGTTGCCGTCCCGGTCACCAGCATTTCCGTTTCCGTTCCCTCCACTGGAGTTCCCGCCATTCCCGCTGTCGCTGCCCCGGCTTTCCCCTCCACTATTCCCATTCCCATTTCCATTGCCTTGCGCCCAGCTTGGCTGGCCAAGCAGGGCGAAAAGAGCAAGCGCAGCAATGAGGGTGCGAGTTGGCATAACGAAATTGTACCCCTTGTTGCCTGACAAACGCCTGACAAAGCCTATCACCGATGGGTCACTGCAGGTGGGTTATGGTGGTGGCGTTGACTTCCAAGGTCCCATGCCTTCTTGGATTGCCCACTCTTGGAGCGTCGGCTAGAAAACGGCGCCAGAAGTATCCCCCCGCACTTCTGGTGCCGTTTTACCGACCAATCAGCTGACCATTGGCAGGTCGCGGATCCGCCTCAGCGAGGCGTGCCGGGTTCATCGCGGGAAGACACTTACGTCTCAACGCGCTCGCGGGTCGGCCCTGTTCTTAAGTTGGAAAGCAAAGCCGCAGGCAAGTTCGGAGCGGGCCTCGGGTAGCGGGAAAGCCGCATGGTCTCGCCTGCCGCATCTGAAATTCGCGGGACCAGGAACCGCGCGGCCCCTGGGTTTTCAACCCGCATAGGCAGTAGCGCTTGAGCCGCTTACCCGCAGTCTGCGACGGCCCCGAGCAGTTCAACACACCACCAGAGGTGAAAAGAGAGGCAGCGCAGTCGAGAGGAAGCCGGCCGGTTATCTGAACCAGCCGGCGCGTGATCAGCGAACGACGTAGACGATCTGCCGGGTGGCGGGGTCAACCAGAACGGGCTGGCCGTTGATGTAGACGTACTGGTATTCCGTGTATTCAGGGATAGCCTGCAGGGTCACCGTCTCAGGAACACCGGCGCCGATCACGACCTCCCCATCCAGATAAACTGACTCCTGGGGGTTGGAGGTGATGTAGGTGCGAGCGACTTCCGGCGGATCGATCACTGCACCGGCGGTGGCGCCGCTTGCCGCACCGACAACACCACCAATGGCCGCGCCGATAGGGCCGCCGATAAGGGCGCCAACGATAGCACCGCTGGTTGCACCAGCTGCCGCGCCGCCGGGAGCAGCACCTTCATCCTCATAGGTGACGGTCGCAAGGCCCACATCGGAGTAACGCTCCGTCAGCACCACAGCTTCGCCCGAAAGATCGGCCGTAAGATAATCCGAATAGGACCAGCCAGTGGCACCATCATAGCTGACCTGGCACCACTTGCTGCCCTGCAGACAACCACCCACCGTCGCGCTCTCCCCAGCGGCAATGAAGCCTACTGACGCATATTGCGGCCCGGGACCGGAGCGGATGGTGAGATCCGTTGCAGCTGTGGCTGTGGTCGTGGCTGTTGATGTCGGGCTCTGCGCCGAAGCGATGCCAGCAAAGGCGGTGGTCGCCAGAGTGGCAGCGGTCATGAAAGTGAGGAGCTTGTTCATTGTGGTTCTCTTGTTTGCACAACCCAACCCTTGCACAGCCCGATCGTTCCACTAAGTGCTTGAAAGATTTCTGAAAATCTCTCCGGTTGCGTGTAAGGGTATTGTCATCCAACCAGCGCCACCAGTGCGGCTGAAGGTGCCACGCGGGCCAGCGACCGGCCCCCATTCTGCGGCTACCTGCGGCGCACATCGGCTTGAGCTTCCGATTGCTTAGCTTGAGGCGAAGCAATTACGCTAAAATTTCTATCCACGGTCGAGCAATTCTGCCGGACACAAACACTACCCCTGTTCACCCGCTTTGAAGCCATTCATTGACCGGCCGCAGCTGGCCAATCACATCTGGACGGCAAGGAACAATCCATCAGGTACCATGAGCGGGGTCGCAAGTGGAGGGATGACGCCATGGAAAAAGCCCTGCGGGCGACCTCGCTGCTGCCCCTGATCGATCGCAATCTGTCCCGAGCAGGTCTTGTGGTTGGGGTGATCCTGTTCTGCTTGTCGCTAACCCCTTCGCTGCTGCCCAGAACACCCCCAATTCAAGGCCTGCTTTCGGGCACCACCTTTGCCTTCGGCTATGCCATTGGCGCGACGCTGCAGTGGCTGTGGGACTATATCGAGCTCGGCCGCCCTTTTGGCGCCTATACGCGCCTTGTCAGCTTCCTTGTCGCCGTGCTTTGCGCCGCATTGGTCCTTTACAGCCTGGTGCAGATCGTGCCCTGGCAAAACTCGGTGCGCGCAGCCATGGGCGAGCCACCCGTGCATCGCGGCCACCCGTTTCAGGTGGTGCTGGTAGCGCTGCTGCCCGCCGTTGTGCTGGTTACCCTGGGCACCCTCCTTGTCCACAGTGTCCAGGCCGTGGCGCGGCGGATGAAGCGCTATGTGCCACGTCGGGTGGCGCTCCTCTTGGGTATCACCTTTGTAAGCGTGGTCACCGCCGTGCTGTTCAATGGCGTGCTGCTGCGCTTTGCCCTCGCTTCGGCGGACCGCTTCTTTGAGCAGCTTGACCAGGTCGCGGGCCAGTTTGGCGAGCCACCCGCCAATACGCTCCAGTCAGGCAGCGCCGCTTCGCTCGTGGCCTGGAACACGATCGGGCGGGATGGCCGGGTTTATGTGCAGTCGGGCCCCAGCCAGTCTGCTATCGCCGCCATGATCGGGCGGCCTGCCGAACAGCCACTGCGTGTCTATGTCGGCCTGCGCTCGGCTGCGACCCTTGAAGAGCGCGCCCGCCTCGCATTGGAGGAAATGCTTCGAGTGGGTGCGTTCGACCGGTCCGTGCTCGTTGTCATCATGCCGGTCGGCACGGGCTGGGTGGATCCGCCCAGCATTGATAGCCTGGAATATCTAATGGCGGGGGACGTCGCCAGCGTTGCGCTGCAATATTCCTATCTCACCAGCCCGCTTTCCCTGGTGGTTCAACCTGAATACGGCACAGAGGCGGCCCAGGCCCTGTTTTCCATCGTTTATCAATACTGGACCAAGCTACCCCGCGATACTCGGCCAAGGCTTTATCTCAACGGCCTCAGCCTTGGGGCCAATAGCTCCCAGGCCTCGGCGCAGATCCTTGACCTGTTTGCCGACCCCTATAATGGTGCACTTTGGGCAGGCCCGCCTTTCACCAGTTCCATCTGGGGCTATGCCACCGCCAATCGCGATCCCGGCTCCCCCGAATGGCGGCCCCGCTTTGGTAATGCATCGACGGTCCGCTTTGCCAATCGCGGCGCAGAATTGGGCGACCCTGGCACCCCTTGGGGACCGCTGCGGATCGCCTTTCTGCAATATCCAAGCGACCCCATCGTCTTTTTCGAATGGTCGAGCTATCGCACCGAACCGGCCTGGATGATCGGCCAGCGCGGCCCGGGGGTGTCCTCGGCCCTGACCTGGTATCCCCTGGTCACCTGGCTGCAACTGGGCATGGATATGGCTCTCGCCCAGACCTCCCCGATCGGCTATGGCCACAACTACGCCATCGATGATTACATCGATGCCTGGCGCGCCCTCGTCGACCCGCGCGGCTGGAACGATGCCAGCATTGCCGAGCTCAAGGAACGCATGGCCTCCTATCCGGCAGGCAAGCCATGAGCACGGGCGTGGAAAAGAATTCTGCCCGCCCTTTGGCGGCACAGCGCTGGCTCTGGAGCCTCCTTGCTGGCCTCGCCTTTGCTGTAACCGCCTTGCTCGCGAGCGCCTCCGCCCAGTTGCGGATTAACCCGGCAGCCTTGGGCAATAGCGGCGAAATCACCGTCGCCAATATTCTCCTCGGTGTCTTCCTTTGTGGCTCCGTAGTCTGGTGGCTGCTTGTTATTTGGCGGAGCCAGGTCAGCTTGGTCAGGGGCGCTGTCGCGGGCGTGCTGGTGGCCTGCTTCTCCTATCCTGCCGTGCTGTTGCTGGCCGAGTTCCTCCATTCGGACGCGCGCCTGGCCGCAGACCTTGCGTCCCTGCTGCGCCAACTCGGCTATGTTCTGGTTCAGTCCGCATTCGGCTTGGTCACCACCGGCTTTGCTTCTACCATCGCGCTGGCACTGACAGGCATGCTGATGGCCTTCCTGCAGCGCCGCTTTGCCGCTGACCTCGCGCGGCCGTCGCGCGCAGGGAAGCGTGAAGTGGGCCTGTTGCAGCGGATGTTTCGAGGCCTGGTCTTCTGCGCCGCCTTCGCAGTGGTCTCACTGGTTGCCGTGTTTGTCGGGTTGACCGTCCTGCCCACCCCTCAGCTCGCCGCAAGCACGCCCCCTCGCCCGGCTGAAAGCTATGCGCAGGCCCTGGCCGGCTTTGCCGTCATCCAGGCGCAGGAAGCCACTCTGCCGCTGCGGCCGGAATGCCGCTCGCAGTTGCAAACGCATGGGGACAAGGTCGCGGGGGTCGTGATCTATTTCCACGGCTTGACCAGTTGCCCGGCCCAAGGCGACGAACTGGCTTCCCGGCTCTTTGGCCTTGGCTATAACGTCCTCGTACCCCGCCTGCCGGGACATGGCGAAGCCGATCCGCTCACCTTGGCATTGGCCAGTGTCACCGCCGAAGACTTCGTCGATACAGCCGAGTTGCCATTGCTCTCGCGCAGGGTCTGGGCGACGAGGTGATCATCACCGGCCTTTCGGCAGGGGGAACGATCACCACCTTCGAGACACAGAACGACAGCACCCTGGCGGGTGCGATCTCGGTGGCGCCCTTTCTTGGGCCGGCCTTCTTGCCGCCTTGGGCGACGCAGGCCGCAACGAACCTGCTCCTCCTCTTGCCCAATATGATGCTCTGGTGGAACCCCGAAACGCCCTATAGCTCCCCCCGCATGCCCTATGTTTATCCACGCTTTGCTACCCGCGCCGTGGCCGAATTGATGCGCCTGGGGCGGATCACTGCCGCCCAGGCGGGATGGGAAGCACCCGCTGCGCAGGGCATCGGTTTTCTCCTCAACGAGGCAGATCACTCGGTCAATAACGCACAGGCCCGGCAGCTGGTGGCGCAGTGGCGCGAGGATGGACGAACAGTGGACTTGCGATTCCTGCCCCAGGCGGACGGCTTGCCCCATGATGTGATCGACCCCCGCGAACCGCATGGCGCGGTGAGCATTGTCTACCCAATCCTGCTCGACATGATCGCGGTCGATAGCAAATGAGCTTGGGCGCGGGCACCATAGCAGCACTGTTCAGGATGGGCCCCGCCTTGCCTGCCTGCATCGGGAGGGGAGCCAATTGATGCCAACAGACGCTCCTCAACGCCGCACCGCTTGGTACCTCCCCTGGACCCTTGCCGCCGGACTGCTTTTCGCCCTTTTAGCCTTGGGGCTGGCGCCCTTGCTCGGGCTCAACATGGGGGGAGCCGTTCCCAACAGTGCGGGGAGCGTGCCCTGGCCGGTGCTGTTTGCCGGGGTGTTCCTTTGCGGCTGGTTGGTTTGGTGGCTATTGATGCCTAGTTGGACGAGGGTTTCCCCGCTCGCCGGCGCTGCAGCGGGCATTCTGGCGGCAACCCTGTCCTATCCGGTCGTTCTCGGCTTCAACCAAATGGCGGTGTCCGACACTCCGGCCACCGGCGGCATCCAGTGGGTGGTTTGGGTTGCGGGGCTTGGCCTGATGACCACGGGCTTTGCCGCCGCGATGGCGCTGGGGCTGGCGGGCGGAATTTTGGCCTGGGCGCTGATTGCCTTCATCAGGCCGCACGACGCGGCGCGAAATCGCCCGTCACGGCCTGTCAGGACGCTTTCCCGGCGTCTTCGTCGGGCAGCCCGGGTCGGCGCCCTGATCCTTGCTGTCGGCCTGACCGGCTCCTTTGTCATTCTCTCCCTGACCCCTGTGCCGGTGCAGGGATTAAGCGCAAGGCCATCACCCACCGCGCCGGCGCAAAGCTATGAAGAGGCATTCGCGGCCTTTTACGCGGTGCGGGGGGCGGAAGGCGAACTGGCGCTTCATAAGCGCTGCTCCTCCCAACTCCTCACCCATGGCCGCAAGACCACCATTGCCGTGGTCTTTTTCCATGGCCTTACCAGTTGCCCCGCCCAGGGCGAGGCGCTGGCGCGCTCGGTCTTTGCATTGGGCTACAATGTGTATCTGCCCCGCATGTTCGGCCATGGCGAGGCCGATCCCGACACCGTTTCCCTGGCCGCTCTCACCGCCGAGCACCTGGTGGATCTGGCTAATAGCTCAACCGATCTGGCGCAGGGGCTGGGTGATAACGTGGTGGTTGTCGGTCTATCCGCCGGAGGTACGATCGTCACCTGGGCGGCACAGCACCGATCCGACATTCGCCTGGCCGTCCCGGTATCGCCCTTTCTTGGCCCCTATATCGTGCCGCCCTGGGCCAACACGGCGGCGACCAACCTGCTCCTGTTGTTGCCCAACATGATGTTCTGGATCAATCCGCTGGCGCCGGTGACCGCCCCACAGACCGACTATGTGTTCCCTCGTCCATCGACCCACACCTTGGCCCAGGTGATGCGGCTGGGCGAGGCGGTGATGCATGATGCCGCGCGGGAGCCACCCGCAGTCGCGCGCATCTCGGTGGTGCTCAACGAGGCCGATGTTGCCGTCAACAACCAGTTGACCGACCAATTGGTCAATCTGTGGCGCGCGCGGGACCCGGACGTCTCAACCGAACGGCTGGAGTTCTCCAACCACCTGCCGCACGACCTGATTAATCCGCAGGAGATCTTTGGCAATACCGACCTCATTTATTCTTTGCTCGCGGACATGATCCAAGAGGCGCAAGAATGAATGAGCGCGAGTGGTCCGGGCGGGCGACGTAACCTAGGAACTGACCAGTTTGCCCGAAATTGGCCGACTGCCCATCCCGACGTCCAGCCAATACGTATCTGGCGGGCCAAGTAACCCGCAGGGTTGAGAGCCAGGGTCGGCATCCCGGTGGACGACAGATTTGATTTCGGCCATTCGCCTTCCTGAAGCTCCGGCCCAAACCTGTCCACCTGGCGCCCCCGCCAGCTACCTGACCTTGCCCATATCGGGCAGGAACACCGTCAGCAAGCCGGCGAGTGGCAGGAAGGAGCAGAGCCCGAAGACGTGCTGGATGCTGGTGAAATCCGCGACGGCACCCAGTGCCGCCGCAGCGATCCCGCCAGCGCCGAACGCGAAGCCAAAAAAGATGCCCGCGATCAACCCAACGCGGCCCGGCATCAACTCCTGCGCAAAGACCACAATGGCGGAAAAGGCCGAGGAAAACACCAGCCCGATGATGATGGTGAGGATCACGGTCCAGGTCATGTCGGCATAGGGCAGCGCAAGCGTGAACGGCAGCACCCCCAGGATTGAAAACCAGATTACGAACTTGGCCCCGAACCGGTCCCCGATCGGTCCGCCGAGGAATACGCCGACAGCCGAAGCACCGAGATAAACGAACAGCAGCAACTGCGCGTCCTGCACCCCGACCTGGAATTTGTCGATGAGAAAGAAGGTGTAATAGCTCGATAGGCTGGCGGTGTAGGCATTCTTGGTCAGGGTCAGAACCGTCAGCACGGTCAGCGCAATCATGGTGGTGCGGTGATCGAACATCAACGACTTGCTTGCGGGCGCCTTGCCAGCATTGCTGCGCTGGTGCTCGGCATACCAATTGCCCACCCGCCACAAAATGAATATACCCACCAGGGCGCCGGCAGCGAACAGGCTGATGCTCCACTGCCCGCGCGGCAGCACGATGAAAGCGGCCAGCAATGGCCCGATGGCCGAGCCGGCATTGCCACCAACCTGGAACATCGATTGGGCCAAACCATGCCGGCCGCCTGAAGCCAGGCGGGCGACTCGGCTGGATTCAGGATGAAAGATCGCCGAGCCTAGTCCCACGAATGCGGCACCGATCAGCAACAACCAGTATGTCTGTGCCATGCCGAGGATGATCAGACCCAATAGGCTCGCCGCCATCCCGACGGGCAGGGAATAGGGCAACGGGCGTTTGTCGGTATACATGCCGATTGCCGGCTGCAGCAGCGACGCTACGCATTGAAAGGTCAGCGTCAGCGACCCGATCTGGATGTAGTCCAGTTGATAGTTGACCTTGAGCAATGGATAGATCGCCGAGAGCATGGACTGCATGACATCGTTGATGAGGTGGCAAACACTTACCGCAATGATGATGGGCAGCGTGGTCTTGCCGGCGAGATGGGTCACTGACGAGCTGGCGGTGAGATTCACTTTGGAAGGTCCGGGCGGCGGGAGGATGCTCTCTTCCTCGTAACATGTTAGCCCGTGACTGTCCTTGCCTGTGTTCAGTCAGGGCCTTTCGAGCTGCTGCTGAAAGCAGCATCACGAATGAGCGCTGGCAATATCCCCCCTGCTGGCATCAACTTCGGCAACAAAAGCCAGCATCGCCTGGGCCAACCGCTCCGGCGCTTCAAGAGCCGGGTAGTGCCCTACTCCATCGAGAAGAACTGATCGCACGGTGCCCGCACTGACCTTGGCCATGGTCGTGGCGGTGAACTCGCCACCACCCGCGCCCACCGCGAGCACGGGCATTGTCAAAGCCTTATCTTGGGCAATGGCACGAATATCTGCGCCTTCGCGCAGCATGGATCGGTAGAGTTTGGCGGCACCTTCCCAGGCGCCCGGACGGGAATAGCTGCGGGCGAATTCGGCAAGGTCGGCGTCCGACACGGCCTCGGCGGCAGCGGACATCGAGCTGAACATGAACCGGAGGAATGCCTCTTCTCGCCCAGCCAGCAACAGCTGGGGGATTTTCGGAGCGGCCAGCACGCCGATATGCCAGGAGCCAGGGTGAAGGGTAACATCAGCAAGCGCCTCAAGGCCAAATCCAGCCAAGCCCATTTCAATGCCGGTGAAACTCGCGACTTGCTCCGGATAGGTCGCAGCAAGCCGGAAAACGCCGGCGCCAGCAATGTCTTGCCCGCTCAGATGCACGGGGCCAACATCGAGGTGAGCCACCAGCCGGTGTAGATCCTCGGCCACCGCTCTGCTGTCGTAATCCTGCATCGCCCCGCGGGAGCCGCCAAAACCGCGCAGGTCGACGGCAAAGACCCGATGATGCTCGGCGAGGAGAGGCAAGAGCTTGTGGAACGCCCACCAGGTTTCCGGAAAACCGTGAACCAGCAGGATTGGCGATCCCGCCGTACCTGCTGACACATAATGGATGTCGGTGCCGTCAGATCTCACCAGTTGGTGGCTGAATGCGGCATTGGTTGAGCTCACGGGAGAAAAGTCCATGTCGACCTCTGGTAGACAACCTTGTTGTCTTTCCTCGCCAACATAGACAACCGAGTTGTCGTTGTCTAGGGTTCGGCAACCTGGTTGTCATCGTCCGCGCCTACTTGTAGGTTCCGGCTATGGCACGGACCGGCGCTGATCTTGCACTTCTGCTTCTTGGCGGCTTTCGCTTCCTGGCCGATGCGGCCACTGCGGAACTGGCGCGACGCGGCTACGAGGATGTGCGTCCGGCCCATGACTTTGCCATGCGCGCCATTGCGGCTGGCGCTTCCAACGCTTCAGATCTGGGCCGCCGACTAGGGGTGAGCAAGCAGGCAGCGGCAAAGACCATTGCCCTGCTGGAGGAGCGCGGCTATCTCACCCGGGCCGACGATCCTGCGGACGCGCGGCGCAAACTCGTGCAAGTCACCCCAGCGGGATACGGCGTGATGCGTGAAGGCGAGGCGATCTTTGAAGAACTGCGCGCAAGATGGGCAAGCCAGATCGGCGCCGATGAACTGTCGAGGCTGGAAGGCAGCCTCGTTGCCCTTCTGGGCCCCCAACCGATCGATCTCGCTGCCCCGGGGCAGATTGTCTCTGACATCGGCGAAGCTTGACCAGAGAAGCTGCCGGCCGCTAAGCGGCGCTTGATTCAGCAAAATGGGGCGCCTCTGAAGCGCCCCACAATCTTGAGACTGCTTCGGAAAATCAGAACGGGCTGTCGGGGAAGTAGAACTGCTCGGCATTATCCTGGGTCACGAGCGGCGCGCTCAGGATATATTGCCCCTGCACCGGCGCGTTGGACATGAAATTGGCGACGGTCACGTCCATGGCGGTGGCGATCATCGCGGGTGGATAAAGCACATCAACCGGGATCAACTCGTCCCCATCCATGATGCCCTTGATCACGTCCTTCATCCCGGCGCCGCCGACGATGAACATATCGCCCTCACGGCCCGCCTGGCGCACGGCTTCCACCACGCCCATGGCGATGTCGTCGTCCTGCGCCCAGACGCCATCGATATCGGGGAAGCGCGACAGGAAGTCCTGCATCACTTCAAAGCCGTCATCGCGGTTCCAGTTGGCGAACTGGTTGTCGAGCACAGTGATGCCCGAGCCTTCGATACCAGCCATGAAGGCGTCGAACCGTTCGGTATCGATCACGGTCGGGATGCCGCGCAGGATGACGATGTTGTCGCCCTCGCCCAGCCGGGTCTTGAAATATTCGGCCGAAGTGGCGCCCAGCTCGGTGTTGTTGCCGGCGACATAAACGTCCTGGATGGTTTCGTCGGGCAGGCCACGATCGACCACGGTGATGAAGGCACCCGCTTCCTTGGCCTGGCGCACCGGCTCGACCAGCGGATCGGATTCAAAGGGCAGCACGACAAGGGCGTCGATCTGCTGCACCGAGGTCATGTCCTCGATATCGCCGGCCTGATCGGCGGGGCTGTCGGCGGTCACGATGGTGATGTCGAGATTGGGATACAGCGCTTCGAGGCGCTTTTCGGCTTCATTGGCATGGTAGTTGAGCCCGCCGGTCCAGCCATGGGTGGCCGCCGGAATGGAAACGCCGATCTTGACCTGGTCCTGGGCGAGCGATGGGGCCGCCAGAGCCGTGGTCGCGGCCAGAGCCAGGGTCAATGCCTTGATAGACATGGGTAGTCCTCCCTTGTGTGGCGCGTTGTGCGCCGGTTTTGCCCCGCCCTGTTGGGCTGGGAAATTTCGCTATTCGGCCTTTTTGCGGATGGCGCGCTTGAAGCTGCCGCGCTGCAGGTAGACGGCCGCCACGATGATCACCCCCTGCACGGCCCCGTTGAGGTAGTTGGAGATGATATCGGTGAGGTTGAGGATATTGCCGATGGCCGTGAGGATCAGCGCGCCGATCACCGTGCCCCCGATGCGCCCGTAGCCGCCCTTGAGCATGGTGCCGCCGATGATCACGGCCGCAATGGCCTCGAGCTCCCACAAGACGCCGGTGGCGGAGGAGGCCGAGCCGAGGCGGGGCACATAGATGATGGTGGCGAGCGATACGCAAAGGCCCTGCAGCACATAGGTCCAGGTGCGCACGCGATCGACCTTGATGGCGGAATAGCGCGCCACCTGCTCGTTGGAGCCGATGGCCATGCAATAGCGGCCAAATGCCGTGCGGTTCATCAGGATCCAGCCGACCACCGCGACGATAATGAACACCCAGACCGGGTAGGGTATGCGCAGGAAGCTGTCGTAATAAACCGGCCGGTAGATTTCGCGCGCGCCGCTATTGAGCGAGAGGGTGCCGCCATCGGCGAAATAGGTCACGAGCGAGCGGTAGATGCCCATCGTGCCCAGGGTGACGATGAAGGCTTCGATCTTGGCCTTGGTGGTTAAAAAGCCGTTGATGAAACCGGCCCCCAGCCCGAGAATCAGCGAGCAACCCACCCCCAGCAGCACGGTCCAGATTGAGGCGCCCATGCTGTCGACGGCCGAGTTCATGATGATGATCATCATGCCGGCGATAAAGGCGGCCATGGAGCCCACGGACAGATCGATGCCGCCGGCCGTGATCACAAAGGTCGCGCCCACCGCGATGATGCCGATAAAGGCGGAGCGGGTCAGCAGATTGGTGACATTGCCCTCGCCCAGAAACAGCGGGTTGAGGCTATAGCCGAGAATGATCAGCAGGATCAGCGCCAGCAGCGGCCCCAGGATCTTGAGATCGATTTTGAAGCTTTTGGCCGGCTTGCTTGTGGTTTCAGGCACTGACACGCTCATTTTCCACCCCCAGCTTGATGCCGGCCGCGTAACGCATGATCTCGGCCTCGGTGATCTCAGCGCCTTCCAGCACCCCGGCCATGCGCCCGTTGCGCATGACGACGACACGGTGCGAAAGGCCGATGACTTCCTGCATTTCCGAGGAGATGACGATGATCGCCTTGCCCTCGGCGGCCAGCGCCGCGATGATGTGATAGATTTGCTGTTTGGTGCCCACATCGATACCGCGCGTGGGCTCATCCATGATGATGATGTCGGGTTCGCTTTCCATGGTCTTGCCCAGCATCAGCTTTTGCTGATTGCCGCCCGACAGCTTGCCCACCGGCACCGACGGATCGCGCGCGCGCACATCAAAGCGCCGCACCGCGCGCTCGAGCGCCTGCGCTTCGCTGCGCCCGTCGAGAAAGCCGTGGCGCAGGTGCTTCTTGAGCGTGAGCAATGTGAGATTGGGCTGCAGGCCGGCATTGAGCAGCAGCCCCCGCCCCTTGCGGTCCTTGGTCATATAGGCCAGCCGGGCATCGAGCGAGCTCGCGAGATCCGGGAAATCGGCGGGAGCGCCATGCACCTCTAGGGTGCCGGCAGTTTTGCGCGTGAGCCCGACAATGGCTTCCGCCACCGCGGTGCGGCCCGAACCGATCAGCCCGGCAAAGCCGAGGATTTCCCCGCGCCGCAGCTCGAAGGAGATGCCCGAGACCCCGGGCGCGGCGAGATCGCGCACGGAAAGCACGACTTCGCCATCCACATCAGGCTCGTGCTTGGGCGGATAAAGATTGGAGAGTTCGCGCCCCACCATCATCTGGGCGATGGAATCGGGCGTCAGGTTCTCGGTACCGACCGTCGCGATCAGCTGCCCGTCGCGCAGCACCGTTACCCGGTCGGCGAGCTCCATGATTTCTTCGAGCTTGTGGGAGATGAAGATCACCGCCACGCCCTTGGCGGTGAGGCGGCGGATCTGCTCGAAAAAGGTCTGGGTTTCGCCAACCGACAGCACGGCGGTCGGCTCGTCCATGATGATGACGCGCGCATCGCGGCTGATCGCCTTGGCGATTTCCACCATCTGCTTGTCGGCGACGGAGAGCGTGTTGATGCGCGCATCGGGGTCGATATGGACATGGAGCGTGTCGAGGATGGCCCGGGTCTGCTCGCGCATCTGCTTGAGCTGCAAGAATGGGCCGCGGCGCAATTCGCGCCCGAGGAAAATGGAGTCGGCGACGCTCAAATGTTCGGCCAGCAGCAATTCCTGGTGGATCACCACGATGCCCATGGCCGCCGCCTGCCCATCGGGTGGCAAGACCACGGTTTGCCCCTGATAGGTGATGGTGCCCGAGGTCGGCTGCTCGATACCGGAGAGGATCTTGATCAGCGTCGACTTGCCCGCGCCATTCTCGCCGATAATGGCGTGAACCTCGCCGGGCCTGATGTCGAAATCGATGCTGAACAGCACCGGAATATCGCCAAAGGACTTGGAAATGCGGTGGGCCGACAAGATCGGGGACGCATTTGCGTCTTGCGCATCGATCATGCTGCCGCCCTCCCCCAAGCATGGCGCACTTACTGTGCGGCTCTCTGCTTGAGTGCCGGTGTAAAGGTTTTCAGGATTGATGTAAAGGTTTACACAGGTGCATAACTGCTATGGGGGAGTGGTAGAGCGTGCCGCCTGGGTCGACCTCTGCTAAGGGGCACAGGCGCACTGATTGATCGCGCAAATGACACTTGTCTGGGCGTAAGCCGGTTGCAGCGCAACCGAGCGGCGCGGAGGGCGGAGCGGGGCGGAGTGCAGCAGCAAAAGCTGGCGACCATTGAAGATGTTGCGGCCATGGCCGGGGTGTCGATCGCCACCGTCAGCCGCGCCATCAACGAGCCGACCAAAGTCGCCGACGCCACCCGCCGCAAGGTCGCCGAAGCCGTTGCCCGCACCGGCTACACCACCAATGCCCTGGCGCGCTCGCTGCGCATGCGGCGCTCCAACATGATCCTGATCCTTGCCCCCGATGTGGGCGACCCCAATTTCTCCAACATCCTCGTGGGTCTCGAGACTGAAGCCAGCAAGCGCGGCTATGGGGTACTGATCGGCAATACCCAGAACGATCCGAGCCGGGAAACCGATTATCTCCGGTTCATCAGCTCCAACCAGGCGGATGGATTGATCCTCTTTACCGGCCACCTGCCGTTCGGCTTCGGGCAGGATCGCGGCGAAACCCGCCTGCCCCCGACCGTCGCCGTTAACGAGCCGGTGACGGGGCAAAGCATTCCCTTTGTCGGGGTCGACAATGTCGAGGGCGCCCGCGTCGCCACCGAGCACCTGATTTCGCAGGGGCACCGGCGCATCGCCTTTATCGGCCATTCCAGCAGCCGGGAGATTAACCGCTTGCGCGAAGCGGGCTATCGCGCGGCCCTTGAAGGGGCCGGCATCCGCATCGATCCGCGGCTGATCCTCGATGGCGATGGCACGACGGAAAGCGGACGCGCCGCCGCCGAGCTGATGTTTGTGCGCGATGCGCTGCCCAGCGCGTTTTTCTGCGTCAATGATGCAACGGCCCTCGGGGTCATCATCGCGCTCAACACGCGCCGCTATGAACTGCCGCGGCAGTTTTCGGTGATGGGGTTCGACGATATTTCCTTTGCCAGCTTTGTCAGCCCGTCGCTGACGACGATGAAGCAGCCCCGGCACCGGATCGGGGAAGCGGCGATGGAATTGCTGCTGACCCTGCTGGCCGACGAGCAGCCCAAATCCACCAATATCCTGTTGCGCGCGGAACTAGTGGTGCGCAGCTCGGTGGCGCGGCTGGCGAGCGGCTGACCGCGACACCCCCTCCGCCACTTCCCCCTTGCCCAGGGTCCGACGCGCCGCTAAGACGGCGGGGTCACGGTTCCGCCATCGAGCGCGGATGAAAAGGGAATACGGTGCGGATTACCCATCAGGGGCCAAAACCGAAGCTGCCCTCGCAACTGTAAGCGGCAAGTTCACCGTCCAAGCCACTGGTCAAGCGACCGGGAAGGGGACGAGGAGCGCCAGAGCCGCGAGCCAGGAGACCTGCCGGGACATCGACCAGCAAACCGAACGAGGTGTTTCGGTGGGGTGCGGACCGGCTCTTGCCTGGTCCGATCGTTGCCGCTGCGCCCTCTTCGGGGTAGCGGCAGCATGACCTCAACTTTCCCCTCGTGTCTGGCTGATCGTTTGGCTTGAACAGCATCACGAGAGGTTTCGATGCGTCTATTCTCCCTTCTGGCCAGCGGCATTTTTGTTGCCACGGCCAGCACGGCCTTGGCCCAACACGCAACCCAATACCCCCTGCAGCTCGAAAATTGCGGGGTCGAACTCACCTTTACCGAGGCACCGCAGCGGGCCGTCGGCATCGGGCAGAACAGCTCGGAAATCCTGCTGCTGCTCGGTCTGGCCGATCGCATGGTGGGCACCGCCACCTGGGTTTCGCCGGTGCTCGAAGAGGTTGCCGCCGACAACGCAAAAGTGCCGCGCCTGGCCGACAGCACCGCGAGCTATGAAGCAATCCTTGGCACCGAGCCCGATTTCATTGCCGCCCAGTTCGGGATGCGCGATGAAGCGGGTAACCGCGAGCAATATGCTGATCTCGGGATCCCGAGCTATATCTCGCCGACCACCTGCGCCATGAAGGATGCCAGCAACGGCGATGGCGTGCGCCTCGAACCCTGGACCAGCGAACTGCTCTACCAGGAGATCAGCGAATTGGCGGCGATCTTTGACGTCAATGAGCGGGGGGCCGAACTCGTGAGCGAGCTGCGCAGCCGCGAAGCGGCCGTGCGCGCGCAACTGGGGAAGCGTGCGGCGGGGCTTTCCATGGTGTTCTGGTTTTCGAGCCCTGAAATCGCCGGGGATGCCTGGGTGGCGGGCCGCAATGGCGCTTCGGCCTATATGATGGAGGTGCTGGGTGCCCGCAACATCGTCGACAGCGAAGAAGATTGGCCGCTGGTGAGCTGGGAAGCCATTGCGCCGGCCGACCCCACCGTCATCGTCGTAGGCACGATGGACCGGCGCAACCGGCCGGCCGATGACCCTGCCGTCAAAATGGAGTTTCTCCAAACCGACCCGGTGGTCAGCCAGCTCAGCGCCGTGCAGGCGGACCATCTGGTGCTGCTCGACGCGCAGGCAATGAACCCGACCCTGCGCACCATAGGCGGGCTCGAAATTATGGCGGGGGCGCTGCAGAGCCAGGGCCTGCTGCAATGACCATGGCGATGACCCAGCGGCGCCGCGCGCGGCTGGGGGGATCGGTGATCGCGGGGGCAGCCTTGCTGCTGCCCCTTGCCGTGGCGCTGGGCGTGGGGATTGGCGAAATGCCCATTTCGCTCCACACCACGCTCCAGGCCATCACCAACCGCCTGGGCTGGACGCAGTTCGAGATCAGCCGCATCCAGGAAAGCGTGATCTGGGATTATCGGCTCAGCCGCTCACTGGTAGCGGCCGCCTGCGGGGCGGGGCTGGCGCTGTGTGGCGCGATCCTGCAATCGCTGCTGCGCGATCCGCTGGCCGAACCCTATGTGCTGGGCGTTTCGGCAGGCGCCTCGACCGGGGCGGTCTGCGTTATCGTGCTCGGCATGGGGGCGGGTAGCGCCGCCATTCCGCTGGGCGCCTTTGCCGGAGCCCTGGCCGCCTTTGCCTTTGTCATTCTCCTCGCGCGAGGCGCGGCGGGCAGCGCCGAGCGCACGATCCTGGCCGGTGTCGCCGCTTCGCAATTGTTCAATGCGCTGACCTCTTATGTCGTCAGCACTTCGGCCGATGCCGAACAGGCGCGCAGCGTCATGTTCTGGCTGCTGGGCAGTTTTGCCGGCGTGCGCTGGAGCGATGTGGGCCTCGCCGCGGGCGTGGTTGGCGCGGGGCTTGTCGTGTGCCTGCGCTATGCGAGGGCGCTCGATGCTTTCACCTTCGGGGATGACGCCGCTCGTTCGCTCGGCGTGCCCGTGGCGCAGGTGCGGGTGGTGCTGTTTGCGCTCACCGCCCTCATGGCCGCAACCATGGTGTCGATGGTGGGCTCGATCGGTTTTGTGGGCCTCGTCATTCCCCATGTCGCCCGCTTCATCGTGGGCCCGCACCATCTGCGGCTGCTGCCCGCCTGCGTGGTGGTGGGAGCGGTGTTCATGGTGCTGGCCGACATCGTTTCGCGCATCATCCTGCCCCAGCAGGTGCTGCCGATCGGGGTGGTCACCGCGCTGGTCGGGGTGCCGTTCTTTGCCGTCATCCTATATCGCGGGCGGGGTGCGCGATGACCATTGCCGCCCATGGCGTGAGCTGGAAGGCTGGCAGCAAGATCATCGTCGATGGCGTGACCCTCGAGGCGCAGCCCGGCATGACGCTGGGCCTGCTCGGGCCCAATGGGTCGGGCAAATCATCGCTGATCCGGCTCCTCGCGGGTTTGCGCGCGCCCGCTGGTGGCGAGGTCACCCTTGATACCGCCCCGCTGGGCCGCTTCGGCCGGCGCCAGCTCGCCCAGCGCGTAGCGGTGGTCGAGCAACATGCCACGACCGAAGCCAATGTGACGGTGCTCGATGTGGTGCGGCTGGGGCGCACGCCGCACCGCTCGGCCCTGTCGCCCTGGACGCAAGCGGACGACGCCATTGTCGAGCAATCCCTGCAGCGGGTGGAGTTGGCCGACCGGCGCCACCAGCCCTGGCATACGCTTTCGGGCGGCGAGCGGCAGCGCGTGCAGCTGGCGCGAGCGCTGGCGCAAGAGCCAACCGATCTGATCCTTGATGAGCCCACCAACCACCTCGATATCCAGCACCAGCTCGATATCCTGCGCCTCGTGGCCGGGCTGCCGCTCACCACGATCGTGGCGCTGCACGATCTCAACCTCGCCGCCATGTTCTGCGACCAGATCGCAGTGATGCGCGAGGGGCGGCTGGTGGCCGCGGGCACGCCACATGCAGTCTTGACCGAGGCGCTGATCGCCGAGGTGTTCAAGGTGCGCGCCCAGGTGGCCCCCTCGACGCTGCACCGGGGCCTGCAGATCCAGTATCTGCCGTGACGCGGAATTCGCCGGGGGAGCGGAACCCAGCCTGTCAGATCGGCCCACCGCGCGAGGCGTCCACCGGACAGCACGCGCCCCTTCAATACCAGCCCGGGCCTGACCGATATCAAGAGCTGAAAGGCGCGACGGCTTAGGGTTTGGCAAAGGACGACGGGAGCACAGCATGTATGACCCGAATAAGTTCCGCCTTGATGGGCAGGTGGCGGTGGTGACTGGCGCCGGTTCCGGGATCGGGCTCGGCATTGCGCGTCTCTTCGCCGGTGCGGGGGCCGCCATCGTGATCAGCGACCGCAAGCTCGAGGCGGCCCAGGCGGCTGCCGCCGAAATCAACACAACAGGGGGCAAGGCGGTCGCGGTGGCTTGTGATGTCACCCGGGAAGATGACCTTGAGCTTTTGGTGCACACCGCGCTGGACCAGTTCGGCAAGCTCGCCATCCTCGTCAACAATGCCGGAGGCGGCGGCCCCCAGCCCTTTGACATGCCAATGGAGGATTTCCGCTGGGCCTACAAACTCAACGTCTTTTCGGCGTTCCGGCTCACCCAGCTGGCCGCGCCGCATCTGGCGGCAGCAGGGGATGGCGCAGTGCTCAATATCTCGTCCATGGCCGGTGAAAACCGCAACCAGCGCATGGCCTCTTATGCCTCTTCCAAGGCCGCGCTCAACCATTTGACCCGCAATATCGCCTTTGATCTTGGGCCTATGGGCGTGCGGATCAACGCCATTGCGCCCGGCGCCACAAGGACCGCGGCGCTGGCCGGCGTGCTGACGCCCGAGATCGAGCAGAGCATGCTGCAGCACACCCCGATCCGACGGCTCGGGGAGGTCGATGACATCGCCTATGCGGCGCTGTTTCTGTGTTCGCCCGCGGCGTCATGGATCAGCGGGCAGGTGCTGACCGTCTCGGGGGGTGGGGTGCAGGAGCTGGACTGACCGGCTCGCTCCCCTATTCTCGTGGCGCGAAAGCGCTGAGTTCGCCCTTGTAGGGCTTGGGCAGGGGCGGGGCATAGCTGCCGCGTTTGCTGGTGCGCAGGCCCAGCGCGATTAGCGCTTCGGCCTGTTTGACCGCGGCGCCCACGCCATCGATCACCGGCAGCCCGAGTTCCTCCTGCAGCGCCCGCGCCAGGTCGGCCATCCCCGCGCAACCCAGGACGATGGCCTCCGCCTTGTCCTCGCCGATGGCACGATCGATTTCCGCCCGCAGCCGCTCGCGCGCGCCCGAGGCTGGATCATCGAGCGCCAGGACCGGAATGTCGGCGGCGCGGATACGGGCGCGCCCGGACATGCCATAGCGCTGCGCCAGCTCCTCGATGGGCACGCGCGAGCGCTCGGTGGTGGTCACGACCGTGAAGCGCTTGGCGAGGAAGGCCGCGGTGGCGAGCGCCGCTTCGCAAATGCCGAGCACGGGAATGGTGGCCATGGCTCGGGCGGCATCGAGCCCGGTATCATCGAAACAGGCGATCACTGCGGCCCGGGCCCCCTCCCCCTCCGCCTGGCCGATCTCACGCAGCAATCCAGGCAAGGCAAAGGCTTCGTCGTAATAGCCTTCGATGGAGACCGGCCCCATGGAAGAAGTGAGCGGCACGATCTCGGTCGTGGGCGCGGCCACTAGCCGGGCCGCTGCGGCAATGGTCGCGGTCATGCTGGCGGTGGTGTTGGGATTGATGACGGCGATGCGGTTCATGCCCGCACCCGCCGGCGGTTGATCCAGAGGATGGTGCTCAGGGTCACGAGGATCACGAGGAACGAGAACAGTGTCGTGACCGTCCCTAGCGCATAGAGCACCGGGGTCGTGACATTGGTGGTCATGCCGTAGATTTCGAGCGGCAAAGTGTTGGCGCTGCCGGAGGTCATCAGCGTCCTGGCAAACTCGTCATAGCTCAGCGAGAAACCGAAAAGCCCCACGCCGATCAGGCTGGGTGCGATCATGGGCAAGACGACATGGCGAAAGGTCTGCCAGTTGCTGGCCCCCAGATCGCGCGCGGCTTCCTCGTAGCTCGGGGAAAAGCGGTTGAACACCGCAAACATGATCAGCACGCCAAAAGGCAGCGTCCAGGTCAGATGCGCGCCAAAGCCGGAGCTGAACCAGTTGGGGCGCCAGCCGATCTGCTGGAACAACACGCCGATGCCGAGCGAAACGATGATGGAGGGCACAACGAGGCTCGCGACCGTCAGGTAGAAGAGGGGCGTTGCGCCCAGAAACCGGCGGCGAAAGGCCAGCCCCGCCAGCAACGAGACCAGCACGGTGCCCGCCATCACCATTAGCCCCAGCGCAAAGGAGCGCCCGAAGCTGGCGCCGAAATCCCCCACCGCCTGGGCCTCGAAGAGGTTCTGAAACCAGCGCAGTGACACGCCATTGAGCGGAAAGGTTAGCCCGCCCTGCGGCCCCTGAAAGCTGAGGATAAACACGGCCGACAAAGGGCCGTAGAGAAACAGCACAAAGAGGCCGAAAAAGCCGGCCAGCAGGTAAAAGCCGGGGCTGCGCTTTTCGCGTTCCATCCTAGAGCTCCTTGCGAATATCAACGATGCGCAGCATGCCGGCGACCATGAGGAGCACCAGCACCAGCAGCACGATCGCATTGGCGGCGGCCGCCGGATATTGCAGAAGGCTCATCTGGTTGCGCATCATCAGCGCTACCGACGCGCTTTGGCCCCCGCTCATCACCTGCACGGTGGAAAAATCGGCCATCACCAGGGTGACGACAAAGATGGTGCCGATGGCGATGCCGGGCTTGGCCAGCGGCAGCACGACGTTCCAGATCACCTGCCAGTCCTTGGCGCCTGCATCGCGCGCCGCTTCAACGAGGGATTTGTCGATCCGCATCATGGCGTTGAAGATCGGGGTGACCATGAAGAGCGTATAAAGATGGACCATGGCGAGCACGACGGCGAAGTCGGAATACAACAGCCACTCGATGGGTTGTTCGATGATCCCCGATCCAGTCAGCCCCGAATTGATCAGCCCGTTGCGCCCCAGCACGGGGATCCAGGAAATCATGCGGATGATGTTGGAGGTGAGGAACGGCACGGTGCAGATGAGGAACAGCACCATCTGCATGGTCGCGGTGCGCACATGAAAAGCGAGGAAATAGGCGACCCAGAAGCCCACCAAAGCGGTGATCGCCCAGACGATGACCGCATATTTGAGCGTATTGGCATAGATGCGCCAGGTGACCCAGGAGCCCAGCGCTTCGGCATAGTTGAGGGTGAGGAAATCGGGATAGATGCCGGCAAAGTCATAATCCCAGAAGCTGACCACCAGCAGCAGCAGGATCGGGACGGCAAGGAAAAAGCCGAGGATCAACAACAGCGGCGTCGCCTGCAGATAAGGCGTGGCGCGGGCGAGCAAAGCGGTCATTGGAATGCTCCTGCAGTTGCAGTCAAAACCCTCCCCCTCGCGGGGAGGGATCAAGGGTGGGGGTGGAAAGCCCGGAAATCGAGGCTCCCGCCACCCCCACCCAACCTCCCCCGTCAAGGGGGAGGTGCCGCATCGGTGGATGTGGCAAGAGCCTGCCGGACAGGCTGAGGCATCAGGCGGCGATGAACTCGTTCCAGCGGCGGACCATGTAGCGGTCCTCGTCCATCACCGAGTTCCAGCAGGCGACCTTGCCCATGCGCTCTTCGAACGAGCCGCCATCGCGCACGGCGCCGGCCTTTTCCATCACCGTGCCATCGGGCGCGAGAATATCGCCCTGGGCGGGCTTGCCTTCGATCCAGAAGCCCCATTCGTCGGGGGTCATGTGCTGCTTGGCCGTTTCCATATTGGCCGAATAATAGCCCTGCCGGTTGAGATAGCCGCCGACCCAGCCCGAGGTGTACCAGTTGATATATTCATAGGCCGCGTCGAGCTGGGCACCCGACAGGTGCGCCGCCAGACCCATGCCGCCGCCCCAGGAGCGATAGCCTTCCTTGAGGGGCTGGTAGGTGCAGGCAATGCCCTTGGAGCGCACTGCCGCCACGGCCGGCGACCACATGGACTGGATCACCACCTCGCCCGAGCTCATGAGGTTGACGCTTTCGTCAAAGCTCTTCCAGAAGGCGCGGAACTGGCCATCCTGCTTGGCCTTGATCAGGAAATCGACGGTGGCATCGATCTCTTCGGTGGTCATGTTGCCCTTGTCGCCATAGGTGATGAGCCCCATGGCTTCCATGATCATGGCGGCATCCATGATGCCGATCGAGGGCACGTTGATGATGGCCGACTTGCCCTTGAAGGCGGGGTCCATGATATCGGCCCAGGAGGAAATCTCACGACCCACCAGATCGGGCCGGATACCCAGCGTATCGGCATTGTAGATGGTGGGGACCATGGTGAACCAGTCCGTTTCGCCCTTGGCGAAGTCGCGGCTGTCGGGGCCTTCCACAAAGCCCACCGTATGGGGCGCGGTGCCCTGGGCGATGACGCTGTCGGGCAGCAGCTTGCCGGTCTTGAACAGCGGCACGATCTGGTCGTAATGCGTCAGCCGGCTGATATCCATGGGCTGGATCACTCCGGCCGGGAAGACCTTTTTGAGGATCCAGTATTCCACATCGGCGATGTCGTAGCTGTCGGGCTGGGTCACGGCACGCTGGGCGGCCGCATCGCTGTCGGTGGCCGTCATCTGGATGGTGATGCCGAGATCTTCCTTGCACTTTTCGGCAATGGCGTTGAGGTTGCTCACGCCGGTGCCGAACTGGCGCAGGGTGATGGGGTTTTGCGCCCAGATAGTCGGAAAGCCCGTAATAACACCCGAACCCAGGCTGGCGCCGACCGCGGCGGCAGCGCTGGTCTTGAGAAAGTTGCGGCGGCTGACACCGGACTTGATGTCACTCTTGGCGGTCATGGCACGTCTCCCTGTTGGCTTGATGGACGGTTACGCATCGGGTCGGGCGAGGACGATGGCGTCCCCGGCATCCCAATGGAGGGGCACCGCATCGCCCACCGCGACCGGGGTCGCGTAAAAGGCGGTGTCGGTGATGATGGCGGTGAATTCGCTGATCCCGGCGCCCTCCACGGTGAGCTTCACCGTGGCGCCGCGATATTCGATGTTGGAGATGATGCCGGTGAACCCGAGGCCCGGCTGCGGGCTGTCCCCGATCCGGACATGGTCGGTGCGCACGGCGACATCCATATCGGCGCCCAGCGGCAGGGGTGCGCCGGTGGCGGAAAAGCTGCCGCCGCCGACCACGGTAAAATCCACCAGGCCGTCGCCGGCGCCGGTGACCTTGCCCGAAATGACATTATGATCGCCCATGAAGCGGGCAACAAAGGCAGTCGCCGGGCGCTCGAACACTTCGCGCGGGGTGGCGGCCTGCTCGATCCGGCCATTGCTCATCACCACGACGAGGTCGGCCAGCGCCATGGCTTCTTCCTGGCTGTGGGTGACATGGACAAAGGTGATGCCGAGCTGCTTTTGCAGCTTCTTGAGCTCGGCACGCATGCGGATCTTGAGGAAGGGATCGAGCGCCGAGAGCGGCTCATCCAGCAGCAGCGCTTCGGGATCGGTGATCAGCGCCCGCGCCAGGGCCACGCGCTGCTGCTGGCCGCCCGAAAGCTGGCCGGGACGGCGGTCGGCATAGGCATCCATCTGCATCAGCTTGAGCAGCTCGAGCGCCCGCGCGCGGCGGGTCGACTTGTCGACCCCCGCCATTTTGAGGCTGAAGGCGACATTGTCGACCAGATCGAGATGGGGAAACAGCGCATAGGACTGGAACATCATCGCCGTGCCGCGCTTGGCCGGTGGCAGGTCGGTCACCACCTGCTTGCCCAGAACAATGTCCCCGATCGAGACGGTTTCATGCCCGGCAATCATGCGCAGGGTGGAGGTCTTGCCACAGCCCGAAGGGCCGAGCAGACAGCAATAACTGCCGCCGGGGATCTTGAGGCTGATGCTGTCGACGGCCGTGGTCTTGCCGTAGATCTTGGAAACAGAAGCAAGATCGATCTCGGCAGACTTGGACATTGCGCAGCTCCCTTTGCTGGGAACTGTCATGCATCAGTTGTGCCAATCCTTGTTTGTGCCGGTAAGTCCTTGCGCAGGATCGCCAATTTGACCACGGCATTTTGCACAACAGATCAGCAGCATCTGCTTGTGCCTAAATTGCGCGCAATTCAGCTCAAAGCCTATGCACTGCCTGCGTCCTCTTGGCAGTCTTGGTGAACCGGCCCAATAATGGCCAAGCAACTCACCTTGGAGTGCAACAGCAATGGCAAAACTCAGCATCGACCCCAGCGCCGCAGTGCCGGACGGGCGCGCCCCGGCCAAACAGCAGTTGTTCGACCCGACCAGCCCGGCCCCTGGCGCGGTCACCTTCCGGGCGAGGCACTGGGCACCACGACCACGATCCTCGCCTATGGCAATGAGGCGGTGGGCACGGGGCCGGCCCTGCATGTCCATCCCTATGACGAGCTCTTTGTGGTGGTGGAAGGCCGCGGGCGCTTTTATGTCGGCGATGCGGTGATCGACGCGCAGGCCGGCGAGGTCGTGCTCGGCCCCAAGGGGCTGCCGCACCGGTTCGAAAATCTGGGGCCCGGCCGGCTGCAAACCATCGACATCCATCTCGGACCCCAATGGCGGCAGGCCGACCTCTAGCGCGATCCTAGTCGGTCAGGCGCTCGGGCGGCACATGGCCGTGCCGCCAGCCCAGCATGCGCTCGGCCTTGGCCGAGTTGAAAAAGCTCTGGTGCCCGCCCCAGCCATCGCGCAGCGGGATCTGCGGAAAATACTGGCGCGCCAGCTCCCGGCTCGGCGTGTCCGAAATCGTGTCGGGCGCCACGATATAGAAGGCCTCGTGACCCTCGATGGAAGCTTCGAGGCTCAAGAGGCACGCATCGGCCGCCGCATCGCGCCTGGTATAGGCCCAGAGATGCTTGGCGATCTCGGGATTGGGGTCATAGAGCGCCTTGGCGATGGAGCGGTCATCGCAGACATAATGAAAGCGCATGGAAGCGATCACCATCTCCGGATAGCGCCGGATAAAGGCGTCGGCCTGCTGCTCGCAGATCCATTTGGAGAGGCTATAGGGGTCCTCGGCGTAGTTGGGATGGCTCTCGTCGATGGGGAAATAATCATAGCGCGGCGCGCGGCTGAAGGAATGGCCAATGGCATTGACGCTCGAGGCCTGGCAGAGCCGCCGGATGCCGTTCTCGACGGCGGCCTGGAGCGCATTATAGCTGCCCACCACATTGTTGTTGTGCACGATGTGATCGGGATGGCGGCCGGGGGACGGAATGGCGGCCATGTGGATCACCGCATCGCAGCCGGCAAAGGCGTCGAGCAGGGCATCGTAATTGTCCATGTCGGCCAGAACGAAGCGGCGCTCGCCGCTGGCCGCGACATCGGGGTGCTCGACCCGGTCGATGCCGACCACCGTGTGGCCGCGGGCCTCGGCCTCTTTGACAATGGCGCGGCCAATGCCGCCGCTGGCGCCGGTAACTGCAATTCTCATGGATCTGACCTATTGCGCATAAACGGCCTCGTGCAGGCCGCGGATGTAACCAATGGCGTAAAGCCGCCCGAAGGCGGAATAGCCGGCATTATCGTTGCTATCGCCCGCAACGGTGGGCACATGGTCGGGCCGCAGGACGCCGCTGAACCCGATGTCGCGATAGGCCTGCATGCAGGCGAGCATGTCGGTCTTGCCGTCGTCGTGCCAGGTTTCCTCGAACCGCGTGGGCACGCCCCGCACATCGCGGAAATGCACAAAGGAGATCTTGTCGCCAAAGCGCCTGATCTCGCGGGGGAGGTCATCGGTCATCAGGGTGAAATTGCCCTGGCACAGGGTAATGGTGTTCATCGGGCTGGGCGCCATGGCCAGGAGGCGCTGGTAGTTCTCGATGCTGCGCATGATGCGGCTGACGCCCCGGATCGGGGTGATCGGCGGGTCGTCGGGATGCATGGAGAGCTTGACCCCGGCTTGTTCGGCCACCGGCAGCACGCGCGCGAGGAAATATTGGAGGTTCTCCCAAAGCGCTTCCTCGCCGATGGGCGGATTGCTCGTCAGGTCCTCGGGAACATCATCGAGATTGAAGCTCGTGACCACCGAGCCCCCGCGCGAGGGCGTCGCCATATTGGTGCGCACCCAGTTGAAATCGGTCATCCATTCATAGCACCAGACGCCGATGCCGAGCTTGCCCATGCTGGTAAGGAGTTCGCAGACGACATCGATCTCTTCGTCCCGCCCCGGCAAGCCGCGCTTGGCCAAATTAAGCGGCGGGCGCGCCTCGATGACGCGCAGCTCAAAGCCGGCATCTTGGTAGCTTTGCTGCATGCGGCTGAGCGGAGCGAGATCCCCCAGCCTTTCCCCCGGGCGCAAGCTGTCAAAGGGCAGCCCGCCCACGGCAAGGTTCACCCCGGCCTGCAAGGCAAGCTGCCAGACCGGCGATGGCGTGGGACTGATGAATTCGGCGATTTCGAGCATAGGGTTCTCAGGCAGGCAGGAGTTCGGAGAGCTTTTCAGCCACGAGTTGAGGCTGCCGCTCATGCAGGTAGCAAGCGGCCGCCTGGTGCGGATTGATCTGGAACAGCGGCGGGCGGCTGGCGCAAACCGGCATGGCCTTGGGACAGCGCGGCATGAAGGGGCAGGCGCCGGGCGGTGGCGCGGTGCTTTCGCGCGCCATGATCGATTGCTCGCCCCAGCGCTGCTCGAGATTGGGCCAGGGAATGGAATCGACCAGCAGCTGGGTATAGGGGTGCTGGGGCGACTTGATCACCCGATCGACATCCCCCGCCTCCATCACCCCACCGCGATAAAGCACGATGATCGACTTGGCGATGTGGTAGGCCGTGGTTAGGTCGTGGGTGATGTAGATGATGGAGACGCCATAATCGCGCTGCAGATTGCGCAGGGTTTCGAGGATCGTGGCGCGCAGGGAGGCATCCACCATGGACACCGGCTCGTCGGCGATCAGCAGGCGCGGCTTCAGCAACAAGGCGCGGGCGACATTGATGCGCTGGCGCTGCCCGCCCGAAAGCTGGTGCGGAAAGCGCCCGAGTACGTCTTCGGGGCGCAACCCCACGGCGTTGAGCGCTTCTTCCATGCGCGCCCGCGCTTCAGCCCTTGTGCTTGCCAGCTTGAAGCGCTTGATCGGCACCGTCAGCAGGTGGTCGACGGTATAGAAGGGATTAAAGACCGCGAAAGGATCCTGGAACACCGCCTGCACTTCGCGCCGATAGGCCAGTCGCTCGGGTCCCGTCAGGGTCGTGATATTGCGGCCCTTATAGAGGATTTCCCCCATTGTGGGGCTGATGAAGCCCAGCAGCAGCATGGCTAGCGTCGTCTTGCCGCTACCGCTTTCGCCAGCAACAGTGAGGATGGTGGGCTCGTCCTCCTTGAGGGTCAGCGATATCTCGCGCAGCGCCACGGTGGGGTGGGAATGGGTCAGCCCGCGGGTATAGACTTTCGAGACCCCGCGCAGTTCGAGCAGTTCAGTCATGGCGGGCCTCCTCGTCAAACAGGTGGCAGGCGACGCGCCGCCCGCCTTCCAGTTCCAGCACTTCGGGCCGCACCGTGGTGCAGACGTCCATGGCAAAGGGACAGCGCGGGTGAAAGGCACAGCCGCTCGGGACACGCAGCAGCGAAGGGGCAAGACCCGGAATGCCCTGGAACACGCCGCGATTGTCGAGATTGGGCAGGCTCGAGATCAGCGCCCTTGCATAGGGGTGCTTGGGGTTGGTGAACATCTCGCGTACGCTTGAGATCTCCACGAGCCGCCCGGCATACATCACCGCCACCCGATCGACGAACTGGGCCATCAGCCCCATGTCGTGGCCGATCAGGATCACGGCGGCGCCGATCTGGTCTTGCACCCGGTCGATGGTTTCCATCACCTGGCGTTGGGTGACCACATCGAGCGCACTGGTGGGCTCATCGGCGATGATGACGCTGGGCTCGAGCAGCACGCCAATGGCGATGCACACCCGCTGCTTCATGCCGCCCGACAACTCATGGGCATACATGTTGAAGACGCCGGGATCGAGATCGACCGAGCGCAGCGCCTGCCGGCAACGATCCTGGATGGCGGCGCGGCTTTCCCCCGGCAGATGCGCCTTGACGGCATCGACCATCTGCGCGCCGATGCGGATCACGGGGTTGAGCGAGTTCATCGCCCCTTGCGGAATATAGGCGATTTTGCTCAGCCGCGCCCGGCGCATGGCTTCTTCGTTCAGGCCCATGAGCTCGGTGTCGCCCACAAAGACTTCGCCGCCCTCGATGCGCCCGGGGGGCTTGATCATGCGCATCATGGCGAGCGCCAAGGTGCTCTTGCCCGAGCCCGACTCTCCGACCATGCCCAGCTTCTGGCCGGCATTGAGGGTGAAGCTGACATCGTCGAGCGCGCGGGCCCGGCCGAGATCGGTGTAGTAGGTGACCGCGAGCTGGTTGACGCGCAGCACCGGGCTGGGCGCTGGCTGCGCCAACACCCCGGCATGGGGCGTTGGCGCGCTCACGGGGTCGAGGGTCACGGCAGCCATGGCGCTACTCCGTCCTTCTGACGCGGGGATTGGCCAACTCGTCCAGCCCCATATTGACCAAGGCCAGTGCCCCCAGGATCAGGATCATGGCGAAGGCCGGCTCGAGCGGCCACCACCACCAGCCATTAAAGAACGCGCCCTGGCTCTGGGCCGCCCAGATGATGTTACCCAAGAGCGGCTCGCGTAGGGGCCCAAGACCGAGAACGGCAAGATAGAAGGAGGCGAACACGGCGGCAAAGACCTGGCCGACAAAGGCGGCGGCGATGAAGGGCAGGAGATTGGGCAAGATTTCCTTGAAGATGATGCCCATGTCCGAAACGCCCGAAAGCTTGGCGACGGCCACGAACTGGCGCTCCTTCATGGTCAGCACTTGCGCCCGGATCACGAGGGTTGGGCCCATCCAGGCCAGCATGGCGACAATGATCGCCATGGTGACGATGGTGACGTCGCGCTTGTCGAGTGAGCCCGCCGCGACGACCTGGATCAGCAGCACCGGAATGGGCGTCAAAATCTGGCAGATCGTGCGCACCGTGCCATCGATCCAGCCGCCGAAATAGGCGGCGGTGAAGCCCAGCACCACGCCCACCAGCGTACCGATGCCGCCGGCGAGAAGGCCGATAAAGGCGGTCTGCCAGGTGCCCACCACCATGGCCGCCAAGAGATCGCGGCCAAAGAAATCGGTCCCGAAGGGATATTTGAGGCTGGGGGGCTGCTTGAGCGCGGCCGACAGCGGATAGGCCTTTTTGGGATCGATGAGGATGAGCCCGATAATAGTGAAAAGGGCCAGCGCGAGGAGGATGGCGGCGCCGAGCGCCAGCCCCTTGTTGCGCCGCAGATAACGGAGCGTCAGCCGCACGCGGGAGGGCTGGGTCGGCAGGGCGGGGCTCACCGGCACGCCCGTAGCATTGACGAGGGTCATGGCGGGCTCCTAGCTGTTGCGAATGCGCGGATCGAGCAGCGGATAAACGAATTCGAGCAGCGTCATCAGCAGTGCAATGGCAATGGTGATGAAGAGCACGATCCCGTAGATCACCGGGAAATCGTTGGCGCGGATGGCAAGGTTGAGCGCCGTGCCGATGCCGGGCAGGCCGAACAAGCCTTCAACGATCACCGCCGAGGTGACCACCGTACCCAGCGCCAGGGCCAGGCCCGTGACCTGGGGCAACAGCGCGTTGCGCAGATAATAATCGCGGAAGATGCGTGGCCCGCTCAGCCCCTTGTGTTCGGCGAAATTGACGTAATCCTCCCCCTGGATGGTGACGCCCATGCCGCGCATGGAGAGCACCCAACCGCCTACCGAGCCCAGGATCAGCGACAGAGCGGGCAGGATCTGGTGCGCCATGAGATCGGTAAAAAACGTCCAGGACCAGTTGGGCACGAGCCCCACCGAATAGGCCCCGCCCAGCGGCAGCCATTTCAGACGAAAGCCGATAAAGAACAGCAGCAGGATGCCCATGATCACCGGGGGTACGCCGGTCAGAAGGATAAAGGGCGTCGCCGTCGAGCGCAGCCAGCCCGGTGCCCTCGGCCAGGCGGCCACCGCGCCCAGCAGCGTGCCAATGATGAAGCTCAGAACCGTCGTCACCAGCAGCAGCCCAATGGTCCAGGGCAAGGACTGGGCGATCACATCGGTGACGGTCATGGGATAGCGGCTGAGCGAATAGCCGAAATCGAGCCGCAGGATATTGCCCAGATACTGCCAGTATTGTTCGAGCAGCGGGCGGTCGAGGCCGAATTGCTGCTGCATGGAGCCGATCAGCTTTTCGATATCGGCGGGCGAAAAGCCACCGGTGCGCGCCAGTTCGCCAAAGCGCTCGCGAATGGCGTTACGCGGCGACAGGCGCGGAATGAAAAACACGATGGTCGAGGCAGCCCAGACGATCAACACGAAATAGAGCAGGCGCCGGGCAACGATCCGAATGTTCACTGCACTGATCCCGATACACTTGAGGGAAAGGGTGCGCGCGTGCCGCGCACCCCGGGTGCCGGAAGTCTTAGTTGCCCGAAGGCTGCAGCCCCGCGATCACGAGCAGCCCAGTATGGGCCCAAAAGGCGCCATTGGTGCCCAGGCCCACATTCTCGGCGCTCGGCCAGTTGGTCCAATAATGGTTGTTGTAGGGAATGCGGTGCAGCCACTGGATCACGGGCACATCGATCACGTCGCGCCAGTAGATCCCCAGCGCCTTGGCGGCGCCCTCGATAAAGGCAGGATCCTGGGAATCAAGGGGCGCAATGGCATCAACCAGTGCGTCGTACTCGGGGTTGGAATAGCGCGAGAAGCGGTTGTTGCCGGCCGAGGAGCCGATCACATTGGAATAACGGCCGTGAAAGAGGTTGAGCGCCTCGAAGGGATCAAACAGGCTCGCGCCGTGGCCGAACATGTAGAACCCGGCCTTGCCGTCCACCATGTTCTGGTAGGCATCGGTGCCGAAATTGACATTGGAGTCAAAGCCGGCCTGGCGCAGCATTTCGGCCAGCACCGGGGCGACGTCGCCATGGATGGTTTCAAAGGCCTGGATGGTGGCGTCGAGCGTTTGCCCATCCTTTTCCCAAAGCCCATCGCCATTGCGGGTGAAGCCCGCTTCTTCCATCAGCGCCGCGCTCTGGTCTGGATCAAAGGTCAGGGGGCTATACTTCTCCTCCTCGGCCTTCACTTCGGGCGTGTCGGCGAAGGTTTGCAGGTTGGGATAAAGCGGGAAGGGATAGATCGTGGCGATCTCGGCCCCTTCATAGAGCACCTCGTTGATGAGGTCGCGATTGATGGCGAGGCTTACCGCCTTGCGCACCCGCACATCGTTGTAGGGCTCGAGCTGGGTGTTCATCCACAGCGAATTGGGCCACCAGTCGAGATAGCCATAGGGGCTTTCCGTGCCGGTCCAGGACTGGATGTCCGGGTTCTGCTGCAAGATGTTGCCGATGATCTGGGCGCGCATATCGACCGAGGAGTCGAACTCGTTGTTGACGAGGCGCTGGGCCACCGTGTCGATAGGCTGGTTGAGGATGTTGACCACCACCACCCGCTTGACCGCCGGCATCTCGACGCGCCCGGCCTTGACCGCCCACCAGTCGTCGCGCAGGTCGAGGATCTTCTGGTTGGCGTTCCAGGCGACGACGTCATAGGGGCCCGAATGGGGCATTTCCGCCAGGCCCGGCACCTTGGTCGGATCCTCCTGCTGGGACAGCCAGTGTTCGGGCACGATGGGGATGCCGGTATCGAATTTTTCGGTCAGCACCTCGAACTTGAAGCGCGGCGCCGGCTGCTTGAACGTCACCTCGACGGTCAGCTCGTCCTTGGCGGTGATGGTGTCGACGAGGTCGGCGAACTGGGCGTGATAGGGGAGCGTTTCGTAATCGCGCTGGCCTTCAAAGGTATAAACGACGTCATCGGCCGTCACCGGCTCGCCATCGGACCATTCCGCGTTCTCGTTGAGCTTGATCTCGAGGGCGGTGAAATCCTCATTGGTATATTCCATGCTGTCGGCCAGCCAGGGAATGAACTCGTTGGTGTAGATGCCGAAATACATCAGCGGCTCGAACAGCAGGTTGTTGCCTTCCTGATGGGTATAGCCGGGCAGCACCCAGGGATTGGTGGTGCCGATCGAGGAGGATGCCGAAACGCCCCAGGCCAGGTTCAGCGTCTGGTTGCGCGGCACTTCGGGCAGGGGTCCGCTTGGGGTGATTTCGGTCGCGGGCGGGGCGCCGGTCTGGGCCAGGCTGGCCACCGGCACCGCCACCAGCCCCAGCGCGATCACCGAGGCAGCAACTGCATGAAACTTGAACATCAAACGCTCTCTCCCTTGTTGGCTCCAGCCGGCTGGCGGCATGCCGGAGGGCATGGCTGCGCCGGGCACCTGCGCGCACCTCAAGCCGGCGGGGCCGGCATTGCTGTGATCCGGCAAGGCCCCGGTCTCCTCCAACCAGTCGGGCCCTGCACCTCCTTGTGTTTGCCTCCATCCTGATCTGACGCCAGTGATTGGAGGACCAACATAACTATTGTGCGCCCGCTTGCCAGAATTGGCAATGCTGTTACTTGCATTATTCCAGAGAAGGCGCAGACACACAAAGCCGGCCGTCAAGCAAATCAGATGATTTACTTTGCATCAGGCAGAGCAATGCGGCTGAAGGGAGCAGTAACTAGGGTGCGATCAACCTCCGCCTGCGGCTGTGCTTCCGGTGGCGAAAGCGGAAACCGTGTGAGAAAGGGTGAGCGGGGTGTCGGCCTGCAGCTGGACTGCCGTCGCGACGCCGCGCCGGCTGATAGGGTTGGGCCGCTCGGAAAGCTGGGTGTTGAGATCGAAGGCGGAAGCAATGGGCTCGAGTCCGATGCCGCGATAGCGCCCTTGCCAGGGCTCGCCCTCGATGCCGCGATCGGTGCACCAGATCTGCAGCGAGGGGAGCAGGTCGCGGTCCCAATCGATCTCGACCTCTGCGCCTTCCTCGAGGAACACGGCGCGCAACGGTCCGCGCATGCCGCAGAGCTGGGCGCTAAAATTGGGCTCACCCAGGGGCACATGGCTCAGATCGATTTTTCCACCCCTGTGCGGCACGTGGTTGAGGCTCGTAAACTCCTGCGCTTCCCCTGCCCCCACCTGCCGGGGATGCACCAGGCCAAACTCAAACTCGGCTTCGAGCCGCAATTGCCCGCGTGCTTCAGGCAGCCGCAAAATGGGATGCAAGCCCACCGAAACGGCGCCGGAGCGGCGGGGGTAAATAGTGAGGCTCGAGTCGAGAACCGGCGCTCCCGGCCGTCCGGCGACCCGGCGCTCGAGCCGGCGCACCAGGGAGTCCGCGGGGTAATCGAGCCCGAGGGTAACGCTGTGCTCGGTTCGCGCAACCAGCTCCCATTCCGCGTCACCGGCCGGGCCGTGAATGGGCACAAGGGGCGGCTCGCCCATGAGTTCGGCCCATTCGGGTGGCCCGATCGGCTGTGGGGGCCCGGCGCCAAAGGGCAGGCAGGCAAAATCGCCGCCCAGTTCGCGCAGATGCCCGATGATGGCGGGATCGCTCACCTGCCCCATCCAGGGGGCGCGGGCAAAGGGGCGGAAATCTCTGCCGCCAAGATCAAAGCGGCACTCGGCCAGCATGGCAGCGGTGCTCAGCACCAGCGCATCGCCATGGCTCCAACCGAGTGCGAACTGTTTCACCCCAGCCTCACCAATTGGTCACCGAACCATCGGGGCGGCGCAGATGGGGCGCTTCCCAAAAACGGAAGCTTTGCGCCGCGAGCCTTCCTTGATCCACCTCGACACCAAGGCCCGGTCCGTCCGGCACCCGGTACACCACGCCTTCGAGGCGCGGCTGCTGGGTGAAGATCTCATTGCCCGCTTCCCCGCTATAAAGATCGCCCACCGCCACTCGGGTTTCGAGCCAGGAGAAATTGGGGACGGCGGCGGAGAAATGGATGGTGGCGGCGGTGCAGATCGGCCCCAAGGGGTTATGGGGCATCATGTCGACATAATGGGCCTCGCTCCAGCCGGCCACTTTCATGGCTTCGGTGAAGCCGCCAACATTACAGAGATCAAGCCGGTTGAACTGGTGGATGTCGCGCTCGATAAAGGGCAGGAACTGCCACTTGCTGGCAAATTCCTCGCCGATGGCAAAGGGTACATCGGTCAGCCGACGCAGCGCCTCATAAGCCTCGGGCGTCTCGTCGCGAATGGGTTCCTCAAGGAAGTCGAGCGTGCCGGCCGGCATGCGCTGGCAGAAGCTCGCCGCTTCCGCCACGCTCAGCCGATGGTGGTAATCCACCCCGATCACCACCTCCTCGCCCAGTGCTTCGCGCGCGGCAACCAGCGCCTGCGCCGTTCGGCCGATCGACACGCGCGGCTCGAAGATGTTGTCGGCATTGCTCCAGGCGGCGGGGAAGAACCGCACCACGTTCCAGCCTCGCTCAACCAGCGCCTGCGCGGCTTCGATCCCTTCGGGCCCTTCGACATTGGCCACGGATGGAAAGGTCGGGATCACGTCGCGCTGCTTGCCGCCCAGCAGCTCATAAACTGGCACGCCCAGAGCTTTGGCCTTGATGTCATGGAGCGCAATATCGATCGCCGATTGGGCGGCGAGCAACACGCGCCCGCCTTCGAAATACTGGCTGCGATAAAGCTCCTGCCAGATGGCGCCGATGCGCATGGGATCGCGCCCGAGCAGGAACTCGCGGAAATGCTCGATCGCGCCGATCACCGCCTTTTCGCGGCCCGACAGCCCGCTTTCGCCCCAGCCATAGATCCCCTCGTCGGTTTCGATCTTGAGGATCAGCTGGTTGCGGTGTCCGACCCAGACGGGAAAGGGCTTGATCGCGGTGATCTTCATGCCGCGCCCCCAAGCTCGGGATGAAAGGCAACCACGGTCGGCGAGCCCACATCGATGGGGACGTCGAGCGGCTCGAGCCCGCCGCTCTGCGGCTCGTAGCGGAACAGGGACACCCGGTCGCTTTCCTGATTGGCAACGGCCAGGAGCGTACCGGACGGGTCGAGCGCCAGGTCGCGCGGAATGTGTCCGCCTGCCGGCGTGGTGCCCAGCAGCGTCGGCAGTCCGGTTTGGATATCGAGAACAAAGCGAGCGACACTGTCATGGCCGCGATTGCCGACAAAGATGTGTTGCCCACTGGGGTGCACGGCGATGGCGGAGCAGGAATTGCCGGGGTGCCCGCCCGCTGGCAGGGTGGATACGGCCCCCAGCAGTTCGAGCTGCCCCGCCTCGGGGTCGAAGCGCAAGGTGGCAAGGGTGCTGTCGAGTTCGTTGACGCAATACACCAGCGGCAGGCTGGGATGGAATTGCAGGTGCCGCGGCCCGGCACCCGACGCCAACTCGGCGGCGCCATGCGCCAAAACGGCGCCGCTTTGCGCGTCGAAGCGATAGATCATCAGCCGATCAATCCCGAGATCGGCCACGAGGATAAAGCGGTTGTCCGGGCTCCAGCGCAGGCAATGAGCATGGGGCCGCCCCTGCCGGTCGGGATCCTTGGCCTGCCCGGTATGGGTGATTTCGGCACAAGGGGCGCCGAGGCTGCCATCGACGCGCACAGGGAAAATGGCAAAGGAGCGGTTGGGCTCTTCGGTGATCGGCACGCCGCCATAATTGGCAATGCCGGCCCAGCGGCCCGAGCGATCAAAGCCGGCAAAGCAGGTGTAATCGCCCCGGGTGGGCTGCTTGTTGCGATAGCGCAGGGCGCCGGTCGCCCGATCCAGTCCATAGGCGGTGAGCAAGCCTTCATGCCAGCCATCCACTTCGCTGACGGCAACCAGGCTTTGCCCATCGGGCGCCACGGCCACAAAGGTCGGGTTGTCGATGCCCTTGGTAACGGCCAGCGGCTCTGCCGCCCCGCTGGCAAGGTCCAGCCGGAAGGCCGCGATCCCCTCCCCGGCGGGGTGGGCGACATAGCCGATCCCGCGATTGACACCACCAACGAACACCAGGGCAGAAGGCATTAAACCAGGTCCTCAAACTTTTGCAGCGCAGGGGCTGGCCGGAGGAACGCCGGCCGGCAAGGGTTTCATAGCAGGTCGCAATAGTCGGCCATGCGCAGCAAACCTTGCATATAGCCAATGGCATGGGCGCGGCCGCGATGGTTCCAGTCGCTGTCGCCATCCAGTTTGGGAACATGATCGTCGAGCAGGAAGCCATCGAAGCGATGTTTGGCCAAGAGCGCAATCACTTCAGCCGGATCGTAATTGCCATCGCCGATGAAGCATTCGGTGAAATTGGGAACGGCCCCCTGCACGTCGCGGAAATGGATATAGGCGATGGTGCCGCGCGGGGCGAAGAAATCGATCATCTCGCGCACCGCCGCCTTGCCGCCCGGCATTTCCGAGCAACAGCCGAGGCACAGGTCGAGCGCCCAAGCCGGTGACTGGCCGGCAAGCTCATAGGCGCGGCGGAAGTTTTCGGGCTGGTAGAAGAGGCGCGCCACCCCGCCCAGCATCGGCACGGGTGGATCGTCGGGATGGAGCGCCAGCCGCAGCCCTTCTTCTTCGGCCACGGGCAGCACCGCTTCGATGAAATAGCGGTAATTGCTCCACATCGCTTCTTCGGTGATCACCGGCCCGTCCTTGCCAAAGAGCGGCATGGAACTGGCCCGGCCGAGCGTTGTGGGCATAAAGCCACGCAGGGTGTCGAGATCGTCGGCATGGGCCTCGACAACGCTCATGTCGAACTGGCGCGCCAGCGCCCCGCCCCGCGTTTGGGCGGTCCGGTTGGTGGTCCAGACCGAATTTGGCATGAAATGATAGCCCAGCACCGGCACCCCGGCTCGTGCGACCGCGCGGATCGTCTGCTGGTAATTCTCGATCTGCTCGTCCCGGCCCTCAAGCCCGAGCATGGCCTTGTGGTAGAAATGGGTGGGCACATTCTCGATGGCCTCGAAGACCAGCCCCGCCGCCTCAACCTCTTTCACCAGCGCGCGCACATCCGCTTCTTCCCAGCGCGTGTCGCCGGGAAGGGTGGGGTTGTTCATCTGGATCCCGGTGGCCCCGATCTGCGCGGCAAAGCGCAGGCGCTCCTGGCTGAGCTCGTGGAATTGCCCGACAGCGATTCTGATCGCCACGACGTCCCCCCCTGCACTGGCCAGCTCGTGCCTCTTGGCGGGCTGAAGCGGCCGTGATGCAAATGAGACTAGGCCAGCCGCCCGCCGCTGCCAACTAACAACCGAAGAAAGTTTTGCGACCGTGGCACTTGGCACAACAAAGATGTCAGCGCCCCGCCAAGCGGAGCATGGGAGCACTCTGCGGGGCGCCTGGGAGAAAACATCCATTCAGCTAGTTGAAACCGGGCGGGCTTGGGCGCAGTTTGCCTCACCAAATCCGGGCCTCAACAGGAACCGGCCAGCCAGGAGAAGAAGATGAAGCTCGCTAAAGTGCTTGTTGCTGTCGGTTTGATGGCGGTGGCCACGCCGGTATGGGCGCAGACGGACCTCGATGCGGTCAAGCAGGCGGGTGCGCTGCGCATCGGCACCGAAGGCACCTATGCTCCCTTCACCTTCCATGACGCGAGCGGGGAACTGGTGGGCTTTGATGTCGAGATCGGCCGGGCCATCGCCGAGCATATTGGGGTCGAGCCACAATTTGTGGAAGGGCCCTGGGACGGCCTCATCGCCGGCATCGACGCCAATCGCTATGACGTTGTCATCAACCAGGTCGGCATCAATGCTGAGCGGCAGGCCAAATACGACTTCTCCGAGCCCTATATCGCCTCCAAGGCCGTGCTGGTGGTACGCGAGGACAATACCGACATCACGAGCTTCGAGGATCTCTCCGGCAAGCGCTCGGCCCAGACGCTGACCAGCAATTTCGGCAAGCTGGCGCAGCAATATGGCGCTGAACTGGTGCCCACCGAAGGGTTCGACCAGTCGATCGCGCTCGTCACCCAGGGCCGTGCCGATGCCACCATCAATGACAGCCTTTCCTTTTACGACTTTAAAAAGCAGCAGCCCGATGCCGAAGTGAAGATCGTCGCGGAAGCCGAAGATGCCGATTTCTCTGGCGTGCTGCTGGCCAAGAACCGGCCCGAACTTCTGGCCGCCATCAATGCGGCCCTGGAGGAGATCAAGGCCGACGGCACCTATGCCGAAATTTCCCAGAAGTATTTCGGCGAAGACGTTTCCCAGTAAACTTTCTCCGATATTGTGTGAAAGGATCGGCCCGGTTCGGCCGGTCCTTTTTTGTTGACGGAAACCCCGCGATGCCGCCCTGGCTTTCCTTGATGCTGGACTCCCTGCCCTCGCTGCTTTGGGCATGCCTGCTGTTCACCATCCCGCTGACGCTGCTGTCGTTTGTCTTGGGCCTGAGCCTGGGTTTTCTTGCCGCCATCGCCCGGCTGTTCGGGCCGCGCCCGCTGGTCGCACTGGTCAAATTCTATGTGTGGATTATCCGCGGCACGCCGTTGCTGGTGCAGCTGTTCCTGATTTTTTACGGCTTGCCCAGCATCGGCATCGTGCTTGATGCGTTTCCCGCCGCCCTGATCGGCTTCACCCTCAATGTCGGCGCCTATACGTCCGAGATCATCCGGGCCGTCCTGCTGTCAGTGCCCAAGGGGCAGTGGGAAGCCGCCTATTCGATTGGCATGACCTGGCCCCAGGCCATGCGCCGCGCCATCCTGCCCCAGGCAACGCGGGTAGCCATTCCCCCACTGTCTAATACCTTTATCTCGCTGGTGAAGGACACCTCGCTGGCGGCGGCGATCACCGTGCCCGAACTATTCCGGGCCGGCCAGCGTATCGTCGCGACTAGCTACGAGCCGCTCATTCTTTATGTTGAGGTCGCCCTGATCTATCTTGTTGTCAGCTCGGTATTGTCGAGCCTGCAGGCCAGAGTGGAGCGACGCTTTTCCCGCTATGGCGGTTTCATCGAGGCTGGCGCGTGATCACGCTCGAAAACATCCACAAGAGCTTTGGCGATGCTGAGGTGCTCAAGGGCGTCAGCGTGGCCGTTCCCGAGGGGAGCGTAACAGCGCTGATCGGCCCGTCGGGCAGTGGCAAGAGCACATTGTTGCGCTGCGTCAATCTGCTGGAAATGCCGCAAGCGGGCGATGTCCGCATCGATGATGCCGTCATCCATTTTGGGCCTGGGATCAAGGTGGACCGCAAAGCCGTCCTGGCTCTTCGGCGCAAGACTGGCATGGTGTTCCAGAACTTCCAGCTGTTTCCCCATTTCACCGCGCTGGGAAATGTGATGGAGGGACTGCTGACCGTGCTGAAATGGCCCCCCGACCAAGCGCGCCAACGCGGTCTCGAACTGCTCGAAAAAGTGGGGATGGCGGCCAAGGCCGATGCCTGGCCATCGAGCCTTTCGGGCGGGCAGCAGCAACGCGTCGCCATTGCCCGTGCCCTGGCGCCGACGCCCAAGGTCTTGTTGTGCGACGAGCCCACTTCGGCGCTCGATCCGCAGCTGGCTGGCGAAGTGGTGGAAGTTCTGGCGCAACTGGCCCGCGAAGGCACGACCATGCTGATGGCCACCCATGACCTGCGCCTTGCCGCCACCATAGCCTCCAATGTGGTGTTCATCGAGGCCGGGGAAGTCGTCGAGGCAGGCCCGGCGCAACAGGTGTTCGGCAGTCCCGCCTCTGAACGGACCAAGCGCTTTGTCTCGACGCTGACGGCGCAGGCTGCGCCCATCCAGATGGTGTGACTCCCGCCGGCTCTTATGCCGGCGGATCGTTCGGCGTCAGCAGGATGGCGGCGAGCGGTGGCAAGGTGAGCCGCAGGGACGCCGGCCGGCCGTGCCAGCTGACGTCTTCAGCATTGATATGGCCGCCATTGCCGACATTGGAGCCGCCATAGACTTCTGAATCCGAGTTTAAAATCTCGCCCCAGCTTCCACCTTGCGGCACCCCCACCCGATAATCGGAGCGCACTGCCGGCGTCATGTTACAGGCGATAACCACCGGGGGCACGCCATCGCGGCCCTTACGCAGATAGATAAAGACGCTGCCCTCGGCATCGCTGGCGTCGATCCATTCAAACCCCTCGGGGTCGGCATCGAGCTGGTGGAGCGCCGGATGGTTGCGATAGGTATGATTGAGGTCCCGCACCAGCGACTGCACGCCCTTGTGCATGGGATTTTCGAGCAGATGCCAGTCGAGCGACTGGTCGTGGTTCCATTCCCGCTCCTGGCCGAACTCGCCGCCCATGAACAGGAGCTTCTTGCCCGGGTGGGTCCACATAAAGGCAAGATAGGCGCGCAGATTGGCAAATTTCTGCCAGCGGTCGCCCGGCATTTTGCCCAGGAGTGACCCCTTGCCGTAAACGACCTCGTCGTGGCTCAACGGCAGCACGAAGTTCTCGGTATAGGCGTAGTGCAGCCCGAAGGTCATCTCACCCTGGTGATGCCGGCGATAGATGGGGTCGAGCTGCATATAGTGGAGCGTATCGTGCATCCACCCCATGTTCCATTTGTAGCCAAAGCCGAGGCCACCGTCATAAATGGGGCGGCTGACCTTGGGAAAAGCGGTGGATTCCTCGGCAATGGTCTGCGAGCCCGGATTGAGCTCATAGGCGCGGGTATTGGTCTCCTTAAGAAAAGCGATGGCTTCGAGATTCTCGTTGCCGCCGAACTTGTTGGGGATCCATTCGCCCGCCTCACGGGAATAATCGAGGTAGAGCATGGAGGCCACGGCATCCACGCGCAGGCCGTCGATATGGTAGCGGTCCAGCCAAAAGAGCGCGCTGGCCTCGAGGAAATTGGCCACTTCGTTGCGGCCGAAATTATAGATCAGCGTGTTCCAGTCACGATGGAAACCCAGCCGTGGATCTTCGTGCTCGTAAAGGGCGGTCCCATCGAACCGCACCAACCCATGGGCGTCGGACGGGAAATGTGCGGGTACCCAATCCATCAAGACGCCAATGCCGGCCGCATGCAAACGGTCCACGAAGCGCGCAAAACCTTCCGGCGTGCCAAAGCGGCTCGTGGGGGCAAACAGGCCCACTGGTTGGTACCCCCAGGACCCGCCAAATGGATGCTCGGTGACAGGCATCAGCTCAACATGGGTAAAGCCCATATCGGTAAGGTAGTCAGCGAGCTGGTCGGCAATGGCGTCGTAGTCGAGCGCCTCGCCGTCCCCTCCTGTTCGCCAGGAGCCCAGATGCATCTCGTAGATCGACATCGGGGCCGATAAATCCTGCCGCCTCGCGCGGTTGCGCATCCACTCGCTGTCCTGCCAGTCATGTTCGGGCAGGCCGTGCACGACCGAAGCGGTTGCGGGTGGATGTTCCTGGTAGAAGGACAGCGGGTCGGCCTTGAGCGGCAGCCGCTCGCCATGGGCGCCAATGATCTCGTATTTGTAGACGGTGCCCTTCTCCAGACCCGGGATAAACAGTTCCCAGATTCCGACACCTATGCGCTTGCGCATGGGGTGGCGGCGCCCGTCCCAGGCGTTGAACTCGCCCACGACGCTGACGCGCGAGGCATTGGGCGCCCAAACGGCGAAGGCAACCCCGTCTATCCCTTCCAGAACTGTTGGATGGGCCCCCAGTCTTTCGTAGAGGCGGAAATGGCGCCCTTCGCCCAGCAGGTATTCGTCCATCTCACCCAGGATGGGCGGGAAGCGATAGGGGTCTTCGGCTTCCCAGGCAAATTCGCCGGCCGACATGGCGAGCCGATAAGCAAAACGTTCGTTGCGGTCCGTGACGAACCCCGAAAAGAACCCTTCAGGGTGGATGCGTTCGAGCTCGGCGACCTTCTCGCCAGTGGCGCTGTCCACCACCTCAACTTGCCCCGCCTGCGGAGCAAAGACATTGACGGCAAGGGGCTCGCCATCGCCTCCCTGCATGCCCAGCGTGGCAAAGGGATTACCATGCCGCCCCCGCACGATCGCTTCGACATCGCCAGGATAGGCTGACGGCCGCGCAGTGTCTTGGTTCATTGGATTGTCCACGGGTTCAGCCTTCACTCAGGAGGTCTTTGATGCCACTGAGGGGAATTTCCACCCAGGCGGGCCGGTTCGCCAACTCGTAGCCAACCTCGTAGATAGCCTTTTGCAGCAGGAACATTTCAGTTAAAGCCTTGGCCAGGGCTGGGTCGGGCGGAAAGCTCAAGGCACCAGCCACGCTGGTTTCGTATGCCGCGACGAAGTCAGCGCTGATGCCGCGGCGCCAATCCTCGACCCGTGTCCGCACCCCATCAGGCAGGCTGCCCGTTTCGGCTTGGTAGCGGCTGAGGGCCGTCCAGGCGGCGTAATGGAACGAGCGCAGCATGCCGGCGACATCACGCAGGGGGGATGACTTTGCCCGGCGCTCGGGCAGGCTGCGCTTGGGCTCGCCTTCAAAATCGATGATCATCACGTCGCGCCCGGTTACCAGGACCTGGCCGAGATGGTAATCGCCGTGAATGCGCGAGCGCCCACCCGAGGGTGCCATTGCTGAGCCAGCCTCGATGCGCTCGATCAGCAGTTCGCGCTTGCTGAGAATCTCCTCGGCTATCGCACGGGCCACGCCCGGGAGGCTGGGCAGGTTCTGCTCGAGACGGTCGAGAAGATCGTGAGCTTCGGCGACCGCTTCAGCGGCCCAGCCGGTAATGTCAGATCCGGCCAACTGCTCGACACGGAAAGCGGCCTCGTTTGTATCCACGGCGAAGGCCTTGTGCATTTCCGCCGTGCGCTGCCCCAGGATAGCGCCGATCCAGTTGCCGTCGTCAGCCGCGCCGTCCAACAGGCTCTCGGTCAAGGCATTGGTTACCGCCGCCCAGGCGTCACCCTGGTTGGGCACATAGGCAAACACGGCGGCGAGCGTCGTTGCCTCACCCGAAGTCGGACGATGTTGGATTTCGCCCAGGAATTCAGGCGTATTGGCAAACTGTCCGACAGCGGTCAGGAAGCGCGCCACTTCAACATCGGGCTGCTCACCCGAGCGCAACCGGCGGTAGAGCTTGAGGATGATGGTGTTACCAAACGCGATCGAAACATTGCTTTGCTCCGCGCCGAGCGGCCGTGGCTCGCCGACATCGCCGCTGGCCCGCAAAGCTTCGCTGGCGGAAAATACGACGTCCCCAGCTGCCGTGCTCATGATGTTCTGCTCACGCAAGGCTTGCAGCAATGCCTTGGCAAAGCCGCCGTCAAGCGCACCATCGATCAGCACACCGGACCTGGAGTCGCTGTTGATATTGGCGAGCACCGGGGGTGCTGCCGAGCCGGCACTGCCCCGGCCCAAATCGCTCCACACTGCGGAAAGCGGCAGCAGGTAGCGCTGCGTTTCTCCCCCCACGGCAACATCGGCGGCAACCAGGGCGTGAGCGCCGGGCTCGAGTTCCCCCAGCGGGGAAAGGCTGACGCCAGTGATCGTGCTGTCCTTGGCGCCGAACCAACGCTGGAACGGCAGGAATGCCGGCAGGGTCACGGATTCAAGCTGTGTCTTGCCCTCCCCGGCAATGGCCGAAACCAGCTGCCCATCGGGGGAAAAGAGCGTGGGAACGGGCGAAGCCATCGGCGCTGTCGGGGCGTTCATCGCGGTGCCCCCGGCGCAATCAGACGCCAGATGGCGTATGGCTTGTAGAATGGATCAAGATGGATGTGCTGGTACTTGCCGTGCCAGGTGAAGTGATGCCCCGTTACCATGTCCTCGACCTCGATCGAGGCATCGTCGGGAAGGCCGAATTCCCATAGCGGCAACTCGAAATCGGCGCCCTGCTGGTTGTGCGGGTCAAGGCACACATGGAACAGCAGGAAGTCCGAACGGTCGGCGGTGCGCTTGCCGTAACACAGGATGTTGTCGTTCCAGGCGTTATAGAAAGCCAGGCTCGTAAACTCCTGCAACGCCTTGTGCTCGCGGCGTAGCCGGTTGATGAAGGCAATGTCCCATTTGATGTTGTCGGGCTTGTCGAAGTCCCAGGCCCGGATCTCGTATTTCTCGGAGTTGAGATATTCCTCCTTGCCCGGAACCGGCTCGGATTCGCAGATTTCAAAGCCGTTATAAACGCCGTAGCTGGCGCCCAGGGTTGCCCCCAGGATCAACCGGGTCTGGAACCCGGGCCGGCCACTGCCCTGCAGATAGCGCGGATTGATGTCGTGGGTGGTGGTGAAGAAATTGGGCCGCATATAATGGCGGGATTCCTCCTGGGTCAGCTCGGTCAGATATTGCTCGAGCTCCCACTTCACATTGCGCCAAGTGAAATAGGAATAGCTCTGGCTGAAGCCGACCTTGGCCAGCCGCTTCATCACCTTGGGGCGGGTGAAAGCTTCCGAAAGGAAGATGACGCCTGGATCCTTGGCGCGGACCTCGGCGATAAGCCATTCCCAGAACGGGAAGGGCTTGGTGTGGGGATTGTCGACGCGAAAGATGCGGACGCCATGATCCACCCAAAGCAGCACGATGTCGCGCAGCTCATGCCAGAGGCTTGGAATCGCATCGCGATAGAAGTGGACGTTGACGATGTCCTCGTACTTCTTGGGCGGGTTCTCGGCATATTTGATCGAGCCGTCCGGACGCCAGTCGAACCATTCGGGATGCGCCTTGATCCAGGGGTGGTCGGGGGAACACTGGATGGCGAAATCGAGCGCGATCTCAAGATCATACTCGGCGGCAGCTGCAACCAGCCGGTCGAAATCCTCGAACGTGCCAAGCTTGGGCTCGATTGCCTCATGACCGCCATCCGCCGATCCAATGGCATAGGGGCTGCCGGGGTCCTCGACGGTCGCACTCAGGCTATTGTTCTTGCCCTTCTTGTTGGTTTGCCCGATCGGGTGGATGGGCGGGAAGTACAGCACGTCAAAGCCCAGATCGCGGATATAGGGTAGCCGCGCGATCACATCGTCAAAGGTACCGTGCCGGTCCGGACTGCCCGACTGCGAGCGCGGAAAGAGCTCATACCAGGCGCCGAACGCAGCGACCTTGCGATCAACGAAGATCTCGAGCACGCGCTCATACTGGCTGAAATTGGTTCGCGCAGCGGCGCGCTGCATCACGTCGGCCACAGCATCGGAACTCAATAGCGCCAGGCGCTCGGGATTGTTCTGCAGCGCTGTGTATGCCGCCAACACGCCGGACAGTTCCCGCCTGTCAGCATCGCTGGCCCGGTCTGAGCGCTGTGCGACATCGAGCAGGCGACGCCCCTCCTCGAGTTCCAGGCTGACATCAATGCCCGCAGCGTGCTTTTTGGCGATCTCCTTGCGCCAGCTGCCATAAAGGTCCCGCCAGCCGGCAAGGGTGAACTCGTACAACCGGTTCTCGGGAAAGGCGATCGTCGTGCGCCAGCGGTCGTTCTCGACGAACTCCATGGGCTGTTCAAACCAGGCTTCGGTTCCCGCCGGGCGATACAGCAGGGCCGCGTCGATCGTGTCATGACCATCGCTGAAAATATCAGCCTCGATCACCACCTCTTCGCCCACCACGCTCTTGGCGGGGAAACGGCCGCCATCAATCTCGGGCACGATCCCTTCGATGGCTACCCGGTTGGCAGCCAGCCGGAACAATTCCTGATCGCCGGCATCCACCTGTCGGGGAGCGCTCACCGGCTGAGCGGTTGCCACTCGAGCCTTGCTGGGCTTAGCCTTTTTATTGTCGAGCAGCATGATGTCCCCACTTCCGGCATGATTGCGGACCAAATGCTTCAATCTGTGGTTTAGTTTCGCTTTCTTGTCAGAAGTTTAGTGACGCCTACGGCAAAACCCGCTGACCGCGGGTGGACCCGGACCTAACCACTGCAGGTGGTCGGTGAGGAACAAACGCGCCGCTGGCAGATTGCCGTAGCCGTAGAGGACGCTAGGTAGTTTGTTGCTGCCCGACGTCCTGTACGTCGATGAGGAGAACCGATGTCCAACGACCATCACGAAGCGCGGTCTGCGCTGGAACAACTCGCACAGCGTTACGGCATCGGGGTGCAGTTCGAGGACGCGCTAGGGCGCCACATATCGGTATCCGCGGCAACAATTCAGCTCCTGCTCGCGAGCATGGGCGTTTCAGTCGCCGATGAGGCTGAAGCCAAGACCGCACTGGAGCAATTCGATCAGGAAGCCGCCGCACGCTCCCTCCCGGCCAGCATTGTCGTGACGCCGCGAGACGGCGGGTGCGCGCTCGAGGTCAAGCTGCCGGCCGGCACTGACCAGCTCGCTTGGCAAGTCGTGCTGGAGGACGGGAAGGAGATCAGCGGCGTTGCGGATTCCTTCGCTGCTTCGCCCCAGGGCAAGGTCAGCTTGCGCATTCCCGACCTGCCATTCGGATACCACCGCTTGCAACTTCCAGAAATAAGTGCGGAGGCAAACCTCATCGTCAGCCCCGGTCGCTGCTGGTTGCCCCCAAAAACGGCGACGGGTTATTGGGGTATTGCTGTGCAGCTTTATCTGCTGCGTTCAGCCGCAAACTGGGGCATCGGCGATTTTTCAGACTTGCAAGAGCTGATCAAGGTCGCTGGACCTCGCGGTTGTGCCGTGATCGGGCTCAACCCCCTGCACCAGATGTTCTTGGACGATCCTGAAGCTGCAAGCCCTTATTCACCCGCAACGCGGCTTTATCTGAACCCCCTTTATATCGACGTGCTGGCGGTGCCTGAGTTCGGCCAGTCCGAAGCGGCGCAAACCTTGGTGGAATCGGCCGATTTCCAGCGGCGCCTGGGCGACTGCCGCGCCACAAAGCTGGTCGATTACACTGCAGTAACCGCGCTTAAGCTCGAGGCACTGCAGCTCGTCTTTGAGAGCTTCACGAAAGCAGACAGTGCCGAGCGCAAAAACGCGATGGCCGCCTTCCGCGCAGAAAAGGGCGAAAGCCTTGAACGCGTAGCCTTGTTTCAGGTCATGCGACAACATTTTGCCAGCGAGAATCCGTCGCAAGCCAGCTGGCAGGACTGGCCGACTGACATGCAGATCGCCGGCTCGCCAGCACAAATGCAGTTCGCACGCGAGCACGAGGCTGAATTGGACTTCCAGATCTATCTCCAGTTCCTCGCCGATGAACAGCTAGCGAGGGCAGCCGAGGAAGCCCGCCGGCAGGGCATGGCTATCGGCCTTTATCGCGACCTAGCGGTGGGATGTGATCGCTCCGGTGCGGAAACCTGGGCAAATCCGCCCGCCTTCCTGCAGAGCACCCTGGTGGGTGCTCCGCCCGATATCTTCAATCCCGCTGGGCAGAATTGGGGCCTTCCGCCATTTGATCCAATTGCGCTCAAACGCGAAGGCTACAAAAGCTTTGCCGAGTTGATCCGCTCCAACATGGCCCATGCCGGCGGCCTGCGGATCGACCATGTGATGGGGCTGGCCCGTCTTTACTGCATCCCCGAGGGCAAGAGTTCAGCGGAAGGCGCTTATGTGAGCTTTCCCCTCGATGATCTGATTGGGGTTTTGGCGCTGGAATCCCAGCGGCAGCAATGCTTGGTTGTCGGGGAAGATCTCGGCACCGTGCCGCCCGGCTTCCGCGAACAGCTCGCCGCTGCCAACATCTTGTCGTACCGCGTGCTGTTTTTTGAGCAGGATTTCCAAACCGGCACGTTTGTGCCGCCGGACCAATACCCCGAACTGGCGCTGACGGTGACCGGCAGTCACGATCTGCCGACGCTTGAGGCGTGGTGGGAAGGCGACGACATCACTTTGAAGGACAGCTTGGGGCTTTATGGAACCGAGGAGGAAACCCGCAGCCAGCAAGAAAGGCGCGACCGGGAGCGGTTAAACATACTCGAGGCATTCACGCAGGCTGGATTGTTCAGCCCTGCGCCGAGGATAGCTGATGTCTCACCTGAGCTCTTTGCCCGGGAGGCGCACCGCTTTCTTGGCATGACCCGGTCCACGCTGCTGGTCACGCAACTTGATGACATGACTGGTGACATCGCCCCGGTCAATGTGCCCGGCACCTCCACCGAGCACCCCAACTGGCGCCGAAAGTACGCGATGACCATTGAGGAACTTGCCGAGGACCCCGATGCCTGGAGCCTTGTCGAGCCGCTGAGAAGGGCAGGCTAGTGGCTTTCTGCCAGATCAAGGCAACGACGGCTTAATCGAAGCGTTCAGGCTCAGCCGACATACAGCATAACCCGCACTAGATCATTGCCCGACCAGCGAACAGGCCAGATATGGACAAACCGGATCCGCAATACATCGACTGGCTCTTAGAACAGTCCATGCTCAACAATGCCCGCAAGCTTGCCAGCCGCTATGCTGGTCAAGGGCGGTTCTGGCGCAATCCGTATGCAGAAGCGCGGCCACGCGCGGCTTCGGCGTTGGCCTCGGTCTGGTTCACCGCCTATCCCGCCGCGATCGTCACCCGCGAAGGCGAGAGCGTATTGGCGACGCTCGGCGATCCCGAGCTGTGGCGGTCGCTCGCAGCCATCGGCGTGCAAGGCGTACATACCGGCCCGATGAAGGAAGCCGGCGGCATTCGGGACGGCGTCAAGACGCCAACCGTCGACGGCAATTTCGACCGCATCAGCTTCGAGATCGATCCGCAATTTGGTACGCTCGACGAATTCGTAGCCATGAGCCGGGTGGCAGCCGCCTACAATTCCATCGTTATCGACGACATTATCCCCGCCCACACCGGCAAGGGCGCTGACTTCCGCCTCGCCGAGATGTTCTACGGGGATTATCCAGGGCTCTACCACATGGTGGAAATTCCCCAGGAAGACTGGAACCTGCTCCCCGATATTCCAGAGGGACGCCGGGCCGCCAATATGTCGCCGTCTAGCGTCGATGCGCTCAAGAGCAAAGGCTATATCGTTGGCCAGCTCAGGCGCGTGATCTTCTTTGAGCCGGGCGTCAAGGAAACCGACTGGAGCGCCACCGACGTTATCTTGGGCGTGGATGGCGTAGCGCGGCGCTGGGTTTATCTGCACTATTTCAAGGAAGGCCAGCCTTCGCTCAACTGGCTCGATCCAACCTTTGCCGCCCCACAAATGATTGTCGGGGACGCACTGCATTCACTCGATATTCTGGGTGCGCGCGGCTTGCGGCTGGATGCGAACGGCTTCCTTGGTGTGGAGGTTCAGCAGAACGAGACGGCTTGGTCCGAGGGCCATCCGCTTTCCCTTGTTGGCAACCAACTCATTGCCGGCATGGTGCGCAAAGCAGGTGGCTTTTCCTTTCAGGAGCTCAACCTGACCGTCGATGACATCGCCGAAATGTCAAAGGGAGGCGCTGATCTCAGCTACGACTTCATCACCCGCCCCGCCTACCACCACGCAGTCCTGACCGGCAGCACGGAATTTCTGCGGCTAATGCTGCGCACGGTCCATGAATTTGGCATTGATCCAGCTTCGCTGATCCACGCGCTGCAGAACCATGACGAGCTGACGCTCGAACTGGTGCATTTCTGGACCAAGCATGCCAACGACACTTATGTGTTCGAAGGCCAGACCTGGCCAGGGTCCTTGCTGCGCGAGCATCTGCGTGACACCCTTTACCTCAAGCTTACGGGCGAAGCCGCACCCTATAATCTGCGCTTTGTGGCCAATGGCGTCGCCTGCACCACCATTAGCGTGATCACCGCTGCGCTCGGTATCCGCGATCTCGATGCGATAACGCCCGAGCAAAAGGAGCTGATCAAGCGCATCCACCTGCTGCTGGTCATGTACAACGCCTACCAGCCGGGCGTTTTCGCCCTGTCGGGATGGGATTTAGTCGGCGCCCTGCCGCTTCCGGTGGAATCGGTCAGTGAGCTCACCAGCGAAGGCGACACCCGTTGGATCGAGCGCGGCGCCTATGATCTGATCGACGTCAATCCGGGCGCCGAGCACTCCAGCGCGGGCCTGCCCAGAGCGCGTATGCTCTATGGTCCACTTAATCAGCAGCTAGACGATCCAAAGTCCTTCGCCAACGAGCTCAAGCACCTGCTGGCTGTGCGCCAGGCGCATGGTCTCTTCGCGGCCAAGCAGATCGCCATTCCAGACGTGCAGAACAACAGCCTGCTCGTGATGGTGCATGAACTGCCCGATCAACGCGGGCTGCAGGTGACTGCGCTCAATTTTGGGCCAGATCGGGTCGAGGAAACCATCACCCTGGAGCATGCCCAGACCGGACCCGTGATCGACATGTTACATGGCACGATCTTTGGGGATTTGCCGGAATCGGGCGAACTCTTCATCGGTCTCGATGGCTATGAAGGCCAGTCCCTCCGCATCGTGGGAGCTGTCCCCTCGATCTAGGCACACGATTGAGTGAAAGGTGCCGACCAAGGGGAACCGGCACCTAGGTTAGCGGGTCCCTGGGAAAGGGGAACGCCGCAGGCATCCTCAGCATTCAACCCAAGCTATTGCAAGGAGATGCGCATGCTGGCGATGGATTATCGAGGGCCCTATCGGGTGCGGGCCGAGCAAAAGCCGATGCCCGAGATCCTCCATCCGGAAGATGCGATCGTGCGGGTGACGCGCTCATGCATCTGCGGCTCGGACCTGCATCTTTACCACGGCATGGTGCCCGACACCCGGATCGGCATGACCTTCGGGCATGAGTTTACCGGCATTGTTGTCGAGGTCGGCTCGGAGGTTCGCAACCTCGCCGTGGGTGACCATGTGATCGTGCCCTTCAATATTGCCTGCGGCAAATGCCACTTCTGCCAACAGGGTCTGTTTGGCAATTGCCACGAGTCCAACAGCCAGGCGACTGCCGTGGGCGGCATCTTCGGCTATTCCCACACCGCTGGTGGCTATGATGGCGGGCAGGCCGAATATGTGCGCGTTCCCTATGCCGATGTGGGGCCAACCAAGATCCCGGCCGGCATGGATCTCGATGATGCGGTGCTGCTGACCGATGTGGTGCCCACCGGCTATCAAGCCGCCGAAATGGGCGGCATCCAGCGCGGTGACACGGTGGTGGTGTTCGGGGCCGGCCCGGTTGGCATCATGGCCGCCCGGTGCGCGTGGCTGTTTGGGGCCGGACGGGTGATCGTCATTGACCACCTCGAATACCGGCTCGATTTCGCGCGCCAGTACGGCCCGGCCGAGGTCTACAATTTCCGCTCTATCGAAGATCCGGTTTATTTCCTCAAGAAGATCACAGACTCGCTGGGCGCTGACGTCTGCATCGATGCGGTGGGCGGAGACGCAGCAGGAAGTGCATTGCACACCCTGCTTGGCACCAAGCTCAAGCTCGAAGCGGGTGCCGCGACCGCGCTGCACTGGGCGATCAACTCGGTCAAAAAGGGCGGGATTGTTTCGATTGTCGGGGTTTACGGCCCAACCGGGAATTTGGTGCCGATCGGCAATGTGGTTAACAAAGGCATCACCATCCGCGCCAACCAGGCTTCGGTGAAGCGCCTCCTGCCGCGGCTGATCGAGCATGTGCAGGCCGGCCGCATCAACCCCAAAGCCCTTATTACCCACAAAGTGCCGCTCGAGGAGGTCTCCGATGCCTACCACATCTTCTCTGCCAAGCTCGATGGTTGCATCAAGCCCGTCCTCGTCCCTTCCTCAATCAATGTCGCCTGAAGCCCTGGCGGCCCAGCAGCGGATTGATCCGACCCAGGTGGTCGGCTGGGGTGTGGATGCCGACCCGGCCAACAATCCAACCTACCCGATGCGCGACATTTCCAAGGACAGCAAGGGTGGGCTGGATTGGCCACGACCAGCCTTGCAGCCAGAAACTGTCGAGGTGCTCCGTTCAACCGAGCATAATCGGCGTACCGCCGTATTTGGCACCTCTACTCCGCCCAGCGGCGTCAGTGGGGCGCTCCGTCGGCAGGCGTTCAAGAGCAGCGAAGGTAAATGGAGCCATTGGCTGATCCTGTTGGCAGCGGACCGCATCAACGTGGTTGAAGGCGTAGCGGCCGACCTGCTGGCCGGCCGAGTGCCCAATATCCCGGCCGAAATGGGTATCAAATCTGAAGTCGCCCACAACATGCCCGGCTTGATCCGCAAAGTCGCGGTTACCGGTGCGGTGTTGACCTTGGCTTATGCCTTGGTGCGCTCCCGCCAGGGTGATGGTCGCCGGCATCCTGCCCCGCCCACCCCTCGTTAATCCCCCGAGAGCAAGGTGATTGCGGCGCAGATGCGCCACAGTCACCCCAAATTCAGCTCTCTCCAGTCAGCTCTCTGCTTTGCGGGTGCTGTGCCACTTGCGACAGGATGCGCTTATCGCTCAAACTGCGCACATATGAAGGTCTGCCTTCGGCCGCAGCGCTTTGAACCGCGTGACTTGCTGCTAAAGTGGATTGCACCCCGTCCGCGCCACACATGCCCTGGCGCAGCAAGCGGAAGCGGTAGGAGACTGACCGGTTGGCCGACACTAGCCTGCGCAGCGCACTGCGATTGCATACTCAAGCCGTGCATACGCGCCTCGACAATATTGTGGGCCAATTCGAAAGCTTGGACGATTATCGGGCCTTTGTTATCCGCTCCTACCGGTTCCGCGCCGCGGTGGAGCCGACCGTCCGAGGCCGGCCAGAATGGTCGGTGCAGGACCTGGCGGGTCCTCTCCGCGCCGACCTGAAGGATCTCAGGCAAGCTGATCTTCCAAGCGCCCCCATCCTTGAGCTTCCCTTGGGGTTTGCTTCTGCCCTCGGGGCACTTTATGTGCTGGAGGGCTCGGGCGTGGGTGCGCGCATCCTTTTTGCGCGGGCACAACAGCTTGGACTAAGCGAGCATTTCGGAGCACGGCATCTGGCGGCGCAAACGGACGATCCGGGGCGCTGGAAGCGGTTCGTGGCCTTGCTCGGAACTGCTGAGCTTGACCATTCCGCAGCATTGCATGCCGCAGGGGCCGTGTTTCAACTGGCTCTGTCGATCCATTCGGAGCCTGTCTTTGCCAGAGCCTAAGACCGTTGACCTGACCAATTGCGACCTGGAGCCGATCCATATTCCCGGATCCATCCAGCCCTATGGCACAATGCTGATTGCTGATGCCGATAGCGGCATTGTTGAAGGTTTTGCCGGACCGGACGGTTCTGCCCCAATCCTTGGGCTTCCGTTGGCTGAGCTCACGGGGCTCAACGTGCAAGCGCTTGTCGGCAAGATCCCGGCTTCCGGCTTGCTGGTGCTTGGCCGCCTGCAGTTTGGTCGACGAGCGCGTGATGGCGTCGCTTATCGCAGTGGTGGGCATCTGGTGGTTGAACTCACCGACCCCGACGAAAACGCGGATCTTGACGCGCAATTCCTGGCGCAGTTGGAGACACTGGGCGCCACCTTGGAGCGCTCGACCACCCTGGCGGACCTGTCCAACCGAGCCGCGGGCATTTTCCAGCGCCTCACCGGCTATAGCCGGGTAATGGTTTACCGCTTCATCGATGACGAGGCGGGCGTGGTGCTGGGCGAAAGCATCAGCGATAGCGCTTCGAGCTTCATGAACCACCATTTCCCGGCAACCGACATTCCGCGCCAGGCGCGGGCGCTTTACGTGCGCAACAAGGTGCGTGTCATTGCCGATGTGCACTATGAGCCCGCCCCGATCGTCAGCGCCAGCCGGGACCTGACCGCCATTGATCTGAGCGACTCGACGCTGCGCAGTGTCTCCCCGATCCATATCCAGTACCTCAAGAACATGGAGGTGGGCGCTTCGGCCTCCATGTCCATCGTGGTTGATGGCGTTTTGTGGGGGCTCATCGCCTGCCATCACCACCAACCGCGCGAATTATCGCTGACCACAAGGCTCGCATGTCAGGCCATGGCAACCAGTCTCGCCCGGCAGGTCAAGACGCGTGACGAGGGCGAGTTGTATCGCGAGCGGATTGCGCTGCGCGCGCAGGAAGACGCCATCCTCGCCCGCCTCGGCACGGACAGCTCCCTAGTAGAGTTCTTTGCGCGATCCGGCGAAGAACTCGCCGCTTTGTTGCAAGCCGATGGCTTTGCCGCCGTTCAGGGGGGCGAGCTGTTTCGCGCCGGCAATTGTCCCGACCCAACGGATGTGCGCCAACTGGCGGAACATGTGCGCCATCCCGGGTCCCTCAAGCCGGTCGCCAGCCGTGAACTGAGCAAGGACTATGCCGCAGCAGCAGCGTTTCAGGAGAGTGCCAGCGGGCTCCTCGCCGTCACGATGTCAACCGAGGTACCCACGATTCTGATGTGGTTCCGGGCCGAACAGTTGCAGACTGTCAAATGGGCCGGCAACCCGCACAAGGACGTACCGCACGAGCCGGGGGCGGTGCTTAAGCCGCGCGCTTCATTCGAAGCATGGTCCGAAAGCGTGCGCGGCCGCTCACGGCCCTGGACATTGGCGCAGACGGAGTCCGCGTCCCGCGTTGTTCGCTTGATGACCGAGGCGCGCAACAACAGTCGCATCAAGCAGCTTAACCGCGAGCTGACCACGACCCTCAACGAGAATGAAAGCCTAATCCGCCAGAAGGATTTCTTGTTGCGCGAGGTCAATCACCGCGTCCAAAACAGTTTGGCGCTTGTGGGCGCCTTCCTGCGCATGCAGGGGCGCAATGCTGGCGAAGAAGTGCGCGCACATCTGACGCAGGCGGAGAGCCGCTTATCGGCGGTCGGGCTGGCGCACCGGCGCCTTTACCAGGATGACAGTGTCGAGATTATCGACTTGTCGCGCTATCTTACCGAGTTGGTCGATGAGTTGCTGAAATCCATGGACGAGCGCTGGCGCCGACAGGTGACCTTGGATCTTGTCCCCATGCTGATCAGCACCGATCGGGCGGTTAGCGTCGGCCTCATCGTGAACGAGCTCGTGACCAATGTCACCAAATATGCCTATGGCGGTGAACCCGGCCCGCTGCTCATCAGCCTGCAGCAGCACCGTGACATGCTTCGCCTGATCGTTGCCGATAGCGGACGCGGTTATAGCGGTGTGACCGAAGGCACGGGGTTCGGCTCGCGCATGTTGGCGAGCCTGGTGCAGCGCCTCGGTGGATCCATGGAAATCGCCGACAATTCCCCGGGCGCCCGCGTGATTGTGGCGGCGGCCATCCAGGCCTGAGTCTTTTCCGCTTTGCAGACAACACAGAAATGGGCGGGGATTGCTCCCCGCCCATTTCTGTTAGTTCAAGAAGAGTACGATGATGATGATCAACCAGATCGGCACACCGAGGAGCCAGAGACCCAAACCACGCAACATGATGTTTTCCTTTCCAGTGACGCTTAGAAGCGGCGGAACACTTCAGCAAACACGCTGTTCTCGTCCCGGTGATTGCCACCCTTCTGGGCGGCCCAGAAGGCGCCGATAGCCGAAATCAGCAGCGATGCAGCCAAAAGGAATGCACCAAGGATGCCGGTATTACGCGCGGTACGCGCGGTTTCCAGCGCATCCTGACGGGCCTGCTCGATATTGCCGATCACCTGATCAACGCGGGCATTGGCTTCTTCTGGTGTCAACCCGGTATTGGCGGCAACGACATTGGCCAGGTAGGTGCGGTCCTCTTCCACCACGGTACCATCGCCCAAAGCGGCCTGCGCGAAGATGCGGCCCGCTTCGGCTCGTGCGGCTTCGGGATTGGTTGGCTGCTGCGAGCGGAACAGAGTGTCGATGAAGTATGCGTTTGGATCAACTGCTTCAGCTGCGCCGCCCGCCACATTGGCGGTAGCCTGGGTTGCAGTGGAAAGTGCGGCACCCGCTGTATTTACAGCAGCGCCAATGCCGCTCACGGCTAGAACAGTGCCAACCACAACGGCGCCGGCCCAAACCAGCAGGCCATGGGCACCATCGCGCACATCACTCTCGTGCTCGGTGGCGTCGTGATAGCGGCGGCGCAAACGACCGGTGAGGTACCCGCCAGCCATGAAGCTCGACACCTGTACCCACAAGAACCAGCTGGCCGCCACGATGGCGATGAAGATCGGCGAGGCGCCTTCGCGTGCATTGAAGTCGAGGAAGTTCAGCCCAATTGCCGATCCGAAGCTGATGAAGACGACGGAAATTGCCGAAGCGAGCACAATACCTGCAATGATGGCGGGCCAGTCAACATAGGAGGACTGGTCGCCATCCGAAGCGGTTGTGGCTACGCGGGTTACACCCAGAGTAGATTCTATGGTCATGATGAGCCTTTCGCGGGGGGAAACGGAAGAAAGCTGCCGCTTCCCTTAGCTGAGGCCAAGAAAAGACAGGATGGCCAAGACGACCACAACAAGACCGACGAGATAAATGATAGAGTTCATGATGGAGTCCTCAGGCGTTTGACGCGATGATCACTCAACCGTGAGCACTGCTTTTCGTTCCAGATAGTGCCCAAATTTTGTACAAAAGCGCACAAAAGAGCGGCAAATCCGGGCATGAAAAAGGGCGGGATTGCTCCCGCCCCTCTCAATCGATCTGGCGAAGGGACTACAAGCCTTCGGTGACGACATGGCTGAATGCGCCTTCGGGGGCCCTGGTGATGGCCGGGTTGTCAGGCGACACGGCCGAAAGCAGCGTATCGACGGTCTGCTGGTAGGCGGCTTCATCGAGGGCGCCGGTTGAGCCTTCCGTCAGCTTGTTGACCTCGGTGACCTGATAGAGCTGGTCTTCTACGGTCATCGAGCCCGTCATGTCGTTGTCGACCACGATCTGGGCGGCTTCTTCGGGGTTGGCGCGGGCATATTCCCAGCCCTTCATCGAGGCGCGCACGAACTTGGTCATCTTCTCGACAAAGGCAGGATCCGCGAGATTCTCCTCGAGCACATACAGCCCATCCTCGAGCATGCCGACGCCTTCGTCGCGATAGTTGAAGACCGTCAGGTCGTCCTCGGTCAGGCCCGCCCGCAGCACCTGGCCAAATTCGTTATAGGTCATGGTGGAGATGCAAGCGGCCTGGTTCTGGATCAGGGGATCGACATTGAAGGCCTGGCGAAGCACTTCGACGCCCCCTTCGCTGCCGTCGGTGGCGAGGCCCAGCTTGGCCATCCAGGCGTAGAAGGGATATTCATTGCCAAAGAACCAGACGCCCAGCGTCTTGCCGGGAAAGTCGTCGGTGGTCTCGACCCCCGCATCCTTGCGGCAGGTCAGCAGCAGGCCCGAGGACGCAAAGGGCTGGGCGATGTTGACCAGTGGCACGCCGCGTTCGCGTGCTGCCAGTCCCGCCGCCATCCAGGTGGTAATCACATCGGCCCCGCCGCCTGCAATCACCTGCTCGGGGGCGATGTCGGGGCCGCCGGGCTTGATCTCCACATCAAGCCCTTCTTCCTCGTAAAAGCCCTTTGCCGCCGCAACATAATAGCCGGCGAACTGACCCTGGGTGACCCATTTGAGCTGGAGAGTCACGCTGTTGTCCTGCGCATATCCCGCATGTGCGGAGGCGAGCGAAATGGCCCCTGCCAAAGCCCCGACCAAGAACTTGTTCATGCTGCTTTCCCCTGTTGTGCCGCCTCACGCACGACGCATGGACGGATGCCAAAACGTGATCCCCCGCTCGACCAGCGCGACCACCCCATAAAAAACCGAGCCGGCGAGCGCCGCCATGGCGATCTCGGCCCAGACCATGTCGACATTCATGCGCCCGATCTCGGCCGAAATCCGGAACCCCATGCCCGCGACGGGCGAGCCGAAGAACTCGGCCACGATGGCGCCGATCAGCGCGAGGGTCGAACAGATCTTGAGCGCATTGAAGATGAAGGGAGCCGCCGCCGGGAGGCGCAGCTTGAGCAGCGTTTGCCAGTAGCTGGCGGCATAGGTGCGCATCAGGTCGCGCTCGATGGCCGAAGCGGCGTTGAGCCCGGCAATGGTGTTCACCAGCATGGGAAAGAAGGTCATGATCACGACCACGGCCGCCTTGCTCTGCCAGTCAAAGCCGAACCACATCACCATGATGGGCGCGACCCCCACGATGGGGAGCGCCGAAACGAAACTGCCCAGCGGCAACAAGCCGGATTTGAGGAACGGCGAGCGGTCGATGAGGATGGCCACCAAGAAGCCCACCCCACAGCCAATGGCGTAGCCGGCGAGCACCGCCTTGAGAAAGGTTTGCTGGAAATCGGTCCAGAGCGTCGGCAGGCTCGCGGCGATGCGGCTGCCGATCTGGGAGGGAGGCGGCAGGATCACCTGCGGCACGCCAGCGCCGCGCGTGATCGCTTCCCAGGTCACGAGAATGGCGAGGCCAAAGGTCAGCGGGATCAACAAGCCCAGGCCGCCATTCTGCCCCAGGCTCGGTGCCGTCAGGTCCGATAGGCGCTCGACAAATACCCAGCTCCACAGCCAGGTCGCGACCAGCGCCAACCACAAGAAAGCGGGCGGGCCGGGGTAGAGCTGGAAGCTCGCAAGCACCGCGACAGCGCCGAGGACCGCGAGCGCACTATCGAGCCACAGCCCGGGATGCAGCCACAGCCGCAACAGCGACAGGGCGCCCAACACCAGGAACCCGTGCAGCAGCAGCGTCGGCTCGGCCCCGCTCAGAAGCGTCAGGCCCAGCGCTGCGGCGCAAAGCCCGCTCGCAAGGATGGCGAGGTAAAGCTGGAACTGGCTCATGGCGCGCGCACCCCCATGCGACGGGCGACCAGCGCCTCGACCCAGCCGACAATGAGGATCAGCAGCGCCGCGAGGATCGAGGCGGCGACCAGCGCCGCCCAGATCTGGACGGTCTGGCTGTAATAGGATCCGGCGAGAAGGCGTGCGCCCAGGCCCGCGACGGCACCGGTCGGCAATTCGCCCACGATGGCCCCGACAAGGCTCGCGGCCACGCCCACCTTGAGCGAAGCAAACAAGAACGGCACCGCCGCCGGCCAGCGCAGCTTCCAAAAGGTTTGCGCCCGCGAGGCATGGTAGGTGCGCATCAGGTCAAGCTGGATGGCTTCGGGGGAGCGCAGCCCTTTGACCATGCCTACGGTCACGGGGAAAAAGCTGAGATAGGCCGAGATGATCGCCTTGGACAGCAGCCGCGCCGGATCGGTCGGCAGACCCAGGCTGCCGGTGAAGATGTTGAAGCCAATGACCACGATCAGCGGCGCCAGCGCCAGAATGGGAATGGTCTGGCTCGCCACGATCCAGGGCATCAGCGAGCGGCTGGTGGCTTCGCTGTGAACAATGGCAATGGCCAGCCCAATGCCAAGCAGGCTGCCCATGACAAAGCCCAAGCCGGTCGCCGAAAAGGTCACCCAGGCATGAAACAGCAGGCTGCGCGGCTTGTTGGGCGCCACCAGTGCCGTCGAATTCCACAATTCGCCTAGCACCTGATGTGGCGTGGGCAGAACCGGCTTTTCCTGGTTCCAAGTGGCCAAGACGAAGTCGGTCGCCGGCACGGTCTCGATGCCGGCGCGCCGGTTCACATCATTTTGCCAGGCGGCATTCATTGCGATGGCAGCGCCATACCAGGCGAGGACCAGCATCAGCAGCACAGCCAGAACGGGCAAAGCTTGCTGCAGGCGCCCCATCAGACCATGACCTCGTCATAGGAATGGCCCGCGCGCAGACCGTCGCGCACCCGCGCGGCGATCTGGAGGAACTCGGGGCTTTCGCGGATGTCGAGCGGGCGCTCGCGGGGGAGGGTCGAGACGATCACCTCGGTCACCCGCCCGGGGCGGGGCGACATCACGACGATCCGGGTCGACAGGTACACCGCCTCGGGGATGGAGTGGGTGACAAAGCAGATGGTCTTGCCGGTGCGTTGCCAAAGCTTGAGCAGTTCGGAATTGAGGTGGTCGCGAACGATTTCGTCGAGCGCGCCGAAGGGCTCGTCCATCAGCAAGAGGTCAGCGTCGAACGCCAGTGCCCGGGCGATCGAAGCGCGCTGCTGCATGCCGCCCGACAACTGCCAGGGGAATTTGCCGGCAAAGCCCGTCAGATTCACCAGCTCCAACGTGCGGGTGATGCGTTCGCGCTGCTGGGCCGCGGAATAGCCCATGATCTCGAGCGGCAGCGCGACGTTCTTTTCGATCGTGCGCCAGGGGTAGAGCGCGGGGGCCTGGAACACATAGCCATAAGCGCGGCTCTTGCGCGCTTGTTCGGGAGTTTGCCCATTGATGGTGAGCGTGCCCGATGTGGGCTGTTCCAGATCGGCAATGGTGCGCAGAAACGTCGTCTTGCCGCAGCCCGACGGGCCGATAAAGGAAACGAAATCGCCCTTGCCGATATCGAGATCGACATTGGACAGGGCATGGACCGGACCATCATTGGTCTTGAACATCAGCCCCAATCCGCGCGCTGAGACAACGGGTGCCGACTGCAAAGCCGTGGGAGAAGAAATGGCGGGTGCAGCAGACAACACGGACAAGAGTTGGCCCTCTAGTGCTTAAAGCGAGTGGGTTTGAAGAGCATTGTCGCCATGGCTAGACGCCGCTCGCGGGAATGCCGGAGCGCTCGACGCGGCGTGGCGCCACGAGATCCTTCCATTGCGAGAGGGCGCGGCTGACCGGGTTCTTGGCCTCGCGCGGCACGAACTTGCCGTGGCCCGGCTCGGCCCGCACCTCGTCTTCGCTGATCGACACCTTGCCCCGGCTCAAGACAAAGCGCGGCAGACCGGTGGCTTCAAAGCCCTCGAACACATTGTAGTCGATGACCGATTGCTGGCGCTGGGCGGAAATGGTCTTGCTTCGTTTGGGGTCCCAGACCACCAAGTCCGCATCGGCACCGGGCAGCACCGCGCCCTTTTTGGGATACATGTTGAGGATCTTGGCGATATTGGTCGAGGTCACCGCCACAAATTCGTTCATGGTCAGGCGCCCGGTATTTACCCCAGCCGTCCACAATACCGGCAAGCGATCTTCGAGGCCGCCTGTGCCATTGGGAATCTTGCTGAAATCGCCGATGCCGGTACGCTTCTGGGCGGTGGTGAAGGCGCAGTGATCGGTGGCTACCGCCGACAGCGAGCCCGATTGCAGGCCGGCCCAGAGGGAATCCTGGTGCTGCTTGTTGCGGAACGGGGGCGACATCACCCGCCGCGCGGCATGGTCCCAATCGGGGTTGGCGTATTCGCTTTCATCGAGCGTCAGGTGCTGCACCAGCGGCTCGCCATAAACCCGCATACCCTTTTGGCGCGCGCGGCGGATGGCTTCATGGGCCTGCTCGCACGAGACATGGACGACATACAGCGGCACGCCCGCCATATCGGCCAGCATGATGGCGCGGTTGGTCGCTTCCCCCTCCACTTCGGGGGGGCGCGAATAGGCATGGGCCTCGGGGCCGTTATTGCCGGCGTCGAGCAGCTTTTGGGTCATGGCGGCGACGACGTCGCCGTTTTCCGCATGGACCAGCGGCAAGGCGCCGAGTTCGGCGCAGCGGCTGAACGAAGAGAACATCTCGTCGTCATTGACCATCAGCGAGCCCTTATAGGCCATGAAGTGCTTGAAGGAGGTGATGCCGCGATCCACCACCTCGGCCATTTCGCGCCAGACCTGCTCGTCCCACCAGGTGATGGCCATGTGAAAGGCGAAGTCGGTGGAGGCCTTGCCGGTCTTGTTGTCCCACATCTGCAGGGCTTCCAGCAGGGACTGGCCGGGGCTGGGCAGGCAGAAGTCCACCACGGTGGTGGTCCCACCGGCAAGCGCCGCCCGCGTGCCGCTTTCAAAATCGTCGGCGGAATAGGTGCCCATGAAGGGCATCTCGAGATGGGTATGCGGATCGATGCCGCCCGGCATCACATAGCAGCCACTGGCGTCGAGCACTTCGTCGCCATCGAGATCGGCGCCGATCTCGATGATGCGCTCCCCCTCGATCAGCACATCGGCCTTATAGGTCAGGTCCGCGGTAACCACCGTCCCGTTCTTGATGACTATGCTCATCGTCACATCCCCCCTGCACGATCTTTTCGATTCTATGCAATCGCTATGCCATGTCTCAGTCCGCGATCTCCGCGGTTTCGAGCACGGCGTGGAACAACACATCGGCGCCAGCAGCGGCCCAGTCCCGGCTGATTTCCTCGGCTTCGTTGTGGCTTATGCCATCAACGCAAGGGCACATGATCATGGTCGTGGGCGCCAGTTTGGCGGCCCAGCAGGCGTCGTGGCCGGCGCCCGAGATAATGGGCATGTGCGAATAGCCCAATTTTTCGGCAGCGCTGCGCACGCGATCCACCAGTTCGGGCGCGAAGGTGACGGGATCGAAATGGCCGACATCCTCGACACTGCAGCCCACGCCGAGCGCGGCGGCAATGCTGGCGGCCTCTTCCTCGATCCGGCGCCGCATGGCGTCGAGCTTCGTCTGATCGGGCGAGCGCAGATCAACCGTGAACACCACCCTGCCGGGCAGAACATTGCGTGAATTGGGGAAGAACCGGGCCTGGCCGACGCCGGCCACCGCGCCCGGCTGGTTGTCCATCGCGACGGCCTGCACCATCTCGATGATCCGTGCCATCGCCAGCCCGGCATTGACGCGCATATTCATCGGGGTCGAGCCGGTATGGGCTTCCCGACCCGTCAGCGTGAATTCGAGCCACCACAGACCCTGGCAGTGGGTGACGACGCCGATCTGCTTGTTTTGGGCCTCAAGGATCGGGCCCTGTTCGATGTGGTATTCGAAATAGGCATGCATGGGGCGCGCGCCTACCTCTTCGTCGCCCAGCCAGCCGATGCGTTTGAGTTCGTCACCATAGCTCTTGCCCTCGCCATCCCGCCGCGCATAGGCATAGTCGAGCGTATGGATGCCGGCAAACACGCCCGAACCCAGCATGGCCGGAGCAAAGCGCGCCCCTTCCTCATTAGCCCAGTTGGTCACGACGATCGGATGGCGGGTGGCGATGTTGAGGTCGTTGAGCGAGCGCACCACTTCGAGCCCGGCCAGAACGCCGAGCACGCCATCGAACTTGCCGCCGGTGGGCTGGGTATCGAGGTGTGAGCCGATGTAAACCGGCAGCGCCGCGGGATCGGTGCCCGGGCGGGTGGCAAACATATTGCCCATCTGGTCAACGCCGAGGGTGAGCCCCGCCGCTTCGCACCAGCGCGCAAAGAGGTGCCGCCCTTCCCCGTCCTCGTCGGTCAGGGTTTGCCGGTTATTGCCGCCGGCCACGCCCGGGCCGATCTTGGCCATGTCCATCAGGCCGTCCCAAAGCCGGTCACCATTGATGCGCAGGTTTTCTCCGGGGGACGGCATGCGGTTGTGTTCCTTATTTGACGCTGGGGAAGGAGAACTCGGCGCCACCCTTGATGCCGGCGGGCCAGCGGGTGGTCACGGTCTTGAGGCGGGTATAGAAGTGAACGCCTTCTGGACCGTAAATGGCATGGTCGCCAAAGAGCGAGCGCTTCCAGCCGCCAAAGGAATGATAGGCGACCGGCACCGGGATTGGCACATTGACGCCGACCATGCCCACCTCGATCTTGTCGGCAAATTCGCGCGCCGCATCGCCATCGCGGGTGAAGATCGCGGTGCCATTGCCAAATTCGTGGCTGTTGATGAGATCGACTGCCTCGGCATAGTCCGCCGCGCGCACCACCGAGAGCACCGGCCCGAAGATCTCTTCCTTGTAGATGGTCATGTCGCGGGTCACATTGTCGAACAAGGTCCCCCCGACATAATAGCCGCCTTCATAGCCCTGGAGCGAGAAGTTGCGCCCATCGACCACGAGCTCGGCGCCCTGCTCGACGCCAGAGTCGATATAGCCGATGATCTTGTCGCGATGGGCCTTGGTCACCACCGGGCCCATTTGCGCATCGGCGTCGGTTGCTGGGCCGATCTTGAGCGCTTCGACCCGCGGCTTGAGCTTGGCGATCAGCGCGTCGCCAGTTTCCTTGCCCACGGGCACCGCCACCGAAACGGCCATGCAGCGCTCGCCGGCCGAGCCGTAACCAGCGCCCATCAGCGCGTCGGCCGCCTGGTCGAGATCGGCATCGGGCATCACCACCATGTGGTTCTTGGCCCCGCCCAGCGCCTGCATGCGCTTGCCCGCCGCCGTACCGCGGCGATACACATATTCGGCGATCGGAGTAGAGCCGACAAAGCTCACCGCCTTGATGTCGGGATGATCGAGAATGGCGTCGACAATTTCCTTGTCGCCATGGACGATATTGAACACCCCTTCAGGCAGACCCGCATCCATGAAGAGGTTCCAGGCCAGCATCGAGGCTGAAGGATCGCGCTCGGAGGGCTTGAGGATAAAGGTGTTGCCGCAGGCAATGGCCGCTGGATACATCCACATCGGCACCATGGCCGGGAAGTTGAACGGGGTGATGCCCGCCACGACGCCGAGCGGCTGGCGCTCGGAATAGGAGTCGATCGCCGGGCCCACATTGCGCGAGAACTCGCCCTTGAGCAGTTGGGGAATGCCGCAGGCAAATTCGACGCAATCAATGCCGCGCGCCACTTCCCCCAGCGCATCGTCATGCACCTTGCCGTGCTCACGCGAAATTTCGCGCGCCAGCTCATCGGCATGCTGGTCGAGCAGGGCCTTGTAGCGGAACATGATGCGCGCCCGCTTCATGGGCGGGGTATTGCCCCAAACGGGCTGCGCGGCCTTGGCGGCCTGCACCGCAGCATCGAGCTCGTTGGGGGTCGACAGCGGCAGTTCGGCCGATTGTTCGCCCGTGGCCGGATTGAACACCGGCACACGCCGGCCGCTGGAAATGTAGCGCTTGCCTGCTACGGCGTTTTCGATCAGCCGCATTATTCGATGCTCCGCAAAACTGTGCGCAATCCATCCACCAGTTCCTCGATCTGGTCGCGCGAAATGATGAGGGGTGGGCTCAGCGCAATGATGTCCCCTGTGGTGCGGATCAGATAGCCGCTTTCGAATGCCTTGATAAAGGCCGAGAAGGCCCGCTTGGTCGGGCTGCCGGCGATGGGCTCGAGCTCGACGGCGCCAACCAGTCCGATATTGCGGATATCGATCACATGCGGCTCGCCGCGCAGCGAATGCAGCGCCTCGGCGAAATAGGGGGCCAGTTCCGCCCCGCGCGTCAGCAGCCCTTCTTCCCGGTAAGTTTCCAGCGTGGCGAGCGCGGCGGCGCAGGCGATGGGATTGCCCGAATAGGTATAGCCATGGAACAGCTCGATGGCGTTTTCCGGCCCGGCCATGAAGGCGTCGTGGATTTCGGCGGAAACCAGCACCGCGCCCATCGGAATAACGCCATTGGTGAGGCCCTTGGCCGTGACCATGATATCAGGCGTCACCCCGAAGTAATCGGCGGCAAAGGGCGTGCCCAGCCGTCCGTAACCAGTGATCACCTCGTCAAAGATCAGCAGGATGCCGTGCTTCTTCGTGATCTCGCGCAGGCGCTGCAGATAGCCGGCGGGCGGGATCAAGACGCCGGTCGAGCCCGCCACCGGCTCAACGATCACCGCCGCAATGGTGGAGGCATCATGGAGGGCCACGATGCGCTCGAGCTCGTCGGCCAGTTCCATGCCATGCGGGGGCAAGCCATTGCTGAAGGCATTTTTCTGCAGGTTATGGGTGTGGGGCAGATGATCGACCCCCGCCAGCAGCGTGCCGAACATCTTGCGGTTGGTGACGATGCCGCCCACCGAGATGCCGCCGAAATTGACGCCGTGATAGCCCCGCTCGCGACCGATCAAGCGGGTGCGGCTGCCTTCGCCGCGCACGCGGTGGTAGGCCAGAGCCACTTTGAGGGCGGTTTCCACCGATTCAGAACCCGAATTGGTGTAGAGCACATGGTCGAGCCCTTCGGGCGCGAGGTCGACGAGGCGGCTCGCCAGTTCAAAAGCCTTGGGATGCCCCATCTGGAAGGCGGGCGCATAATCGAGTTCGGCGGCCTGGTTGCCGATCGCTTCCACGATGCGGGGGCGGGCGTGACCGGCATTGACGCACCAGAGCCCGGCCGTGCCATCGAGAATCTGGCGGCCATCGGCGGTGGTGTAGTGCATGTCCTTGGCCCCAACGAGCATGCGGGGCGCTTTCTTGAATTGCCGGTTGGCGGTAAACGGCATCCAGAACGCACTCAGATCATTGGGCGCTCTGCTGCTGGACGTTGACGCCACGGCTAACTCCTCCAAGAACCAACTCGGTGCGCGCTTTTAGCTCTTGACGTGGCCCGGCGAACCCAAGAATTTTGACCATATGGAAAAACGTTAGCACTCCCAGAACTTCCCGCAAGGCCAAAATGCCGCCCCCCGACGCGAAAAATCTTGCGCCTGCCGCTGGTGCCGATGGGCAGATCGCGGCAGCCGGCCCAGGCGCCAAGCCCAGCCGGCCGCTGACGCGGATCCAGCGTGAAAAGCACGATATTATCCTGGAAGCCGCGCTGGATGTGTTTTCGCTGCATGGCTTTCGCGGCGCCACGATCGACCAGATCGCCGAGGTTGCGGGGATGAGCAAGCCCAACCTACTGTATTACTTTCCGCGCAAGGAAGAGATCCATCGCCGCCTGATTGCGGCGCTGTTGCAGACTTGGCTCGCGCCCCTGCGCGAGATGGATGCGGCGGGAGACCCGTTCCCCGAGATCCGCTCCTATATAAGACGCAAGCTCGAAATGGCGCGCGACTTTCCGCGCGAAAGCCGGCTCTTTGCCAATGAGATGCTGCAGGGCGCGCCGCGGATCATCGAAATGATCGAGGTCGACCTCAAGAACCTCGTCGACGAAAAAGCCCAGGTGCTGCTGAGCTGGATGGACCAGGGCAAGCTCGCGCGCACTGATCCCTATCACCTGATCTTTTCGATCTGGGCGACCACCCAGCATTACGCCGATTTCGACGTGCAGGTGCGCGCCGTCCTCGGACCCGCCCGTGGTGGCGAAGGGCGCTTCGAGGATGCCGCGCGCTTTCTCGAGCACCTGTTCATGCATGGCCTCACCCCCCGCCGCTCCGGCGCCTGATCCGCGCAATTGCAGGCAATTTGGAGAGGCTCTGGAGAGAGCCCCTGCGCTAGCCTGCGGCCGGGGCTGGGGGGACGATTATGCGGCAGATCGCTGTGCTGTTTGATGCGGAAAACATCGGCGCAGGCTGCATTGAGCCAGTGCTCTCGCAACTGGCGCAGCGCGGCCAGGTGACCACTGCCAAGGCCGTGGGTGATTTCGCCGAGCCGACGCTGGGGCCCTGGCGGGCTGAAGCCAGCAGGCACGGCTTGATGCTGGTGCTGCAACCAAGCCTGGGCAAGGGCAAGAACTCCGCCGATATCCGCCTTGCCATCGAGGCCATGAACCTGGCGCATCGTGGGCAAGTCGACACCATCGCTCTCGTCAGCAATGACCGCGATTTCACCCCCTTGGCGCTGCATCTGCGCGACATGGGACTGGACGTATTGGGCTTTGGGACGGCTAAGGCGCCGCAAGCCTTTCGCGCCGGCTGCACTGGGTTCACCTGTTTACCCGAAGAGGATTGCGCAAGTGCCCCGGTGGCTAGGGGGGCCGTCACCCCCTTAGCGCCTGCCGCTACCAAGTCCGCTCCCGCGCCCCAGAAACCGGCAGCTCCTCCCCGTGCCAAGGGGCTGACCGCGCTTTCTGCAACAGACCGTGACGAGCTGACCAATCTTGTGCGGGCGCTGAGCGATAACGCCACGGGCCGGGCCGATCCGGGCCAGATCGGCTCGAGGCTCGCCCAGGCTAACCCGCAACTCTTCAAGCGCCTAAGCGGCGGCAAGGGGCTGATGCGGCGCCTACTGGCCCACGGCATTGTCGAGCAAGTGAGCGCTAATCCTGCCAGGGTCCGGCTGATGCCTCTGCACGTCGTCGGCTGACATAAAGAAATGGGGCTGGCACAAGCCAACCCCACCGGAATCGTGCAAGCCGCTTGGCTTACATCTGTTCTTTTTGAGCGCCGCCTTTGGGACGGGCTGGCCCGAGATTAGGGACCTGGCCCAGGGGCTCGCTGACCACAATGCTGAATTCGCCCTTGCCGTCGATGGACGGACCCTTGGACCAGCGGCCTTCAGGGGGCTGCTTGTCGAGCGTATGGCTAAAGAAGCCATAGGCGAATTCGGTCTTTTCCTCGGCCTGCGGATGGCTGTTGGGGATCGGGAACACGCCCTTGTCGCCGCCCAGCTCCTCGATCGCGGCCATCCACTGGTTCTGGTGCATGGTATCGCGGGCGATCAGGAACTGGAGCATGTCCTTCATGCCGGGATCGCTGGTCATGTTGTAGAGCCGGACGGCCAGTACGCGGCCGGTGGACTCGGCCATGACATTGGCGGTCATGTCGGCAGCGATGTTGCCGCTGGCATAGATGTGGGACATGTCGAACGGGACGCCGTCGGAATCGACCGGCATGGCCGAAAGCCCGGCGGACAGGAAGTTCTTGAGGTTCATGCCACCCAGCACGGCGCTGGCGATCGGGTCCTTGGCCACTTCGTCCTTGATGCCGACTGGTGCGCCCTCAAGATTCATGGCCACGGCGGTGGCGAGCATCTCGATATGGCCCAGTTCTTCGGTGGCGGTGTTGAGCAACAGGTCACGGAATTTCGGGTTACCGCGGGCACCCATGGCCTGGAAGAAATACTGCATGCAAACGCGGATTTCGCCTTCCACGCCGCCGATTGCCTGCTGCAGCGCGCGGGCGAATAGTGGATCGGGCGTTTCAACGCGGACCGGATATTGCAGCTTTCCGTCAGTGTAGAACATGGTTGATCTCCGTTAGGGTTCGGCGGGGGAAAGGCTCGGACGCTCATCCCGTTGCCCGCCGCTAACCTGAGGCAGTCTGAGCCTTCCGCAGGTTTAAACGTTCTTGCGAGTTGGATTTGGCGTCAGCGGCTAGCACTAGGCGCACCCCTGCGCTCGCTGGACGAGCATCATCGGCGCCTAACCGCAAGCGAGTGCCGTGCTGCGGGGCGCTGACCAGTGCTTGGCTGAAGGGAGGGCGCTATTGTGCCGGCTCAACCACCGAGATGTCGCCCATCGGCGTTTGCGCCGCGCTGGGATTGTTGGGGTGGGTGGTCCAGTTGGCATAACGCCCGGTCACGACGCGGCCGGTGCGCTCATCCACCGAGCCGACCGGCAGGGCTTCCATCGTGATGCAGTCTTCCACCGGGCAGACATTGACGCACAGATTGCAGCCCACGCATTCCTCGTTCTTGACCTCGAAATAGCGCCGACCATCCTTTTCCTTGGTGATGGCCTGGTGCGAGGTGTCCTCGCAGGCGATGTGGCAGCGCCCGCATTTGATGCACAGATCCTGGTCGATCTTGGCCTTGGCGATGTATTCGAGATCCAGATACTGCCAATCGGTGACATTGCGCACGGCGCGGCCGGTAAAGGCTTCGAGATCGGCATGGCCCTTCTCGTCCATCCACTGGCTGAGCCCCGAGATCATTTCCTCGACGATCTTGAAGCCATAGGTCATGGCGGCGGTGCAGACCTGCACATTGCCCGCGCCCAGCGCCATGAACTCGGCCGCATCGCGCCAGGTGGTCACTCCTCCAATGCCGGAGATGGGCAGGCCATAGGTTTCGGGATCGCGGGCAATATCGGCGACCATATGGAGGGCGATGGGTTTGACTGCCGGGCCGCAATAGCCGCCATGGGTGCCCTTGTCACCCACGGTCGGGGTCGGTGCAAAGAGGTCGAGATCCACCGAAACAATGGAGTTGATGGTGTTGATCAGCGACACCGCATCAGTGCCGCCCGCCTTGGCGGCGCGGGCCGGTTTGCGGATATCGGTGACATTGGGCGTGAGCTTGGTGATCACCGGCATGCGGGTATATTGCTTGCACCAACGCACCACCATTTCGATATATTCAGGCACCTGCCCGACGGCGGCGCCCATACCGCGCTCGCTCATCCCGTGCGGACAGCCGAAATTGAGCTCGATGCCGTCGGCGCCGGTTTCCTCCACCACCGGCAGGATGGCTTTCCAGGCGTCCTCGACGCAGGGCACCATGATGGAGGCCACCAGGGCCCGGTCGGGCCAGGCCATCTTGATCTGCTTCATTTCCTGCAGGTTGATCTGCAGCTGCCGGTCGGTGATGAGCTCGATATTGTTGAGCCCCAGGAGCCGCCGGTCGGCGCCCCAGATCGCGCCATAGCGCGGCCCGTTGACATTGACCACGGGCGGTCCCTCTTCGCCCAGCGTCTTCCAGACCACGCCACCCCAGCCGGCTCGAAAGGCGCGCTCGACATTATAGGCCTTGTCGGTGGGCGGCGCGGATGCGAGCCAGAACGGGTTGGGCGACTTGATGCCAACGAAGTTGTTGCGCAGGTCAGCCATTGCTGCCTCCCATGAGGAAGATGTGCATGCTTTCGGCGGCATCGCGCCCTTCGGCCACGGCCGTCACCGTCAGATCATCGCCACCCGCAGCGCAATCGCCCCCCGCCCAGACCTTGGGCATGGAGGTGCGCCCCTCGGCATCCACTTCGATCTTGCCGCCCGCCAGGATCGGCCCGCCGCCTTCGATGGCGAGGGTTTGCCCGATGGCCTTGAAGATCTGGTCGCAGGCAATCGTGGTGGTCTCGCCGGTTTCCGTCAGCCGGCCATACACCAGCGCGGTATAGGCCAGTTCCAGCCCAATGGCCTTGGCTCCATCGGTCAGCACCCGCTTGGGCGCCAGCCAGTGGCGGATAGTAACCCCTTTGGAGGCGGCAAGGTCCTGCTCCCATTCAGAAGCATTCATGTGTTCCTTGCCACGGCGATAGACCATCGTGACCTCTTCGGCGCCCAGGAGCTTGGCCTGCACCGCCGCATCGATCGCCGTCATGCCCCCGCCGATTACGACCACCCGCCGCCCGATGGGCAGGCGGGACAGATCCTCGGCTTGGCGCAGATCGGCGATGAAATCCACCGCATCGCTGACGCCGGCCACATTCTCGTTTTCGGCCCGCAGCGCATTGACGCCCCCCAGACCAATGCCGAGAAACACCGCATCATAGGTTTCGCACAGCCGCTCCAGCGTGAGGTCGCGCCCGAGCACCTGGCCGTTGACGATCTCGATGCCGCCAATGGCGGTCACGTAATCCACCTCGGCCTGGGCGAAGCTGTCGGTCGCCTTGTAGGAGGCGATGCCATATTCGTTGAGCCCGCCGGGCTTGGGGCGCGCATCAAACATCACCACGGCGTGGCCCTTGGTGGCGAGGCGATGCGCGGCGGCCAGTCCCGCCGGTCCCGCACCGATCACCGCCACACTCTTGCCGGTGGCGGGCGCGCGGGTGAAGAACTGCCGGTTTTCGCTCATCGCGATATCGGTGGCATAGCGCTGCAGCAGCCCAATCCGCACCGGCTTTCCCTCGGCCTCCTCGCGAACGCAGGCTTCTTCGCAAAGCTGCTCGGTGGGGCAGACCCGGGCGCACATGCCACCCAAAATATTCTGCTCGAAGATCGTCTTGGCGGCCCCCAGCGGGTTGTCGGTCGCGATCTCGCGAATAAACAGCGGAATATCGATGCTGGTGGGACAAGCATTCATGCAGGGCGCATCAAAGCAGAAGTAGCAGCGATCGGCTTCCACAAAGGCTTCGTGCTTGTCGAGAGGGGGATGCAGTTCGGCGAAATTGGCGCGGTACTGCGTCGGTTCGAGCCGTGCGGGCGCAATGCCCTCCTTGAGAACACCGTCCGGCATGGTTTCTCCTCCCCTGCTGCAGTCTTCTTGGGGAGGCTAGCGCGACCCCAATCTTTTATCAATTGGTCAAATATCAGAATACGAGCGCCACAAAGCCGCCGCATTGTCGGCAGCGTCGCCGCAATTTCCTGTGGTTTTCCCCGGAACTAACAGACGGTACGAGCGTTTATTGCCCTTGTGGGCTTGGTGTGGCCTATGTGCAGCACCGCGCAAACACAATCCTGCGTTTGCGCGATTCAGCTGCATCCGGGACGACGAGGCGCTTTGAACTAGAACCTCATTCTAGCTGCGCCAAGGAACTTACCGCGACATTCCAGCAAATCGGGGCCGCCTAACGCCCCTTACCGGCATTGGTTCCGGCCGAAAAGGCATTTTGGTAAATTAGTCCACATTCTGGCCCCGGCCCGCCGGGTATCGTCTGCTCACATCAATTGAAGTGAGACTGGACGCTTGTTTAAAAAGACTCTGTTAACCCTGGCCGTTGCTGCTTCCGCCCTGTGCTTTTCCTCGGCCGCCTACGCCCAATGTGGCGGCGCCTCCTGGTACGGTCCGGGCTTTAACGGCAAGCGCGCGGCATCGGGACAAATCTTCAACCAAGATGCCATGACCGCGGCGCACCGCTCGCTCCCCTTCGGCACCAAATTGCGGGTGACCGACCAGCGCACGGGCAAGACCATCCAGGTGACGATCAATGATCGCGGTCCATTCCACGGCAAGCGGATCATCGATCTTTCCAAGGGCGCCGCCAACAAGCTGGGTTTCCGCAACCGGGGCACAACCTCCGTGTGCATCGAAAAGCTCTAGTCGCTCCAACGAAAAAGGCTGCCCCGTTGGGACGCCTTTTCTTCTTTCCCGAGCAGGCACCTTGCGGCCCGCTCTTTCCCTTTGGGCAGAAACCCACTAGCTTTCGGCCGGCTTTCATCCCTTGTTCAGCCCGATTGGCGCTGGCTCACCCCTTGCGGGCAGGCCGGCAGCGCCATTCTCGCGCTGAATTGCCGGGCATACCGAGTTAGTTCACGCCATGTCGATTGCACCACAGCACCGTATCTATGCCTGCTTTTTCCTGTTTGCCCTGACCACGGGGGCGCTCCTGTCGCGGTTGCCCGACCTGCAGCACGCGCTGGGAGTCACGGAAAGCCAGCTGGGGCTGACGCTGATCGGCATGTCTATTGGCTCGCTGCTGTCGCTGACCCTGTCGGCGCCGCTGATTGACCGGCTGGGCGCCCGGACCACCGCCTTCATTACCGTTCTGGGCCCGGCGCTGCTGTTTGCCTGCGTACCCTGGCTGGGCGTCGCGCCGGCCGTGTTTGCGGTGTTCTTTTGCACGGGGCTGCTGTCGGGTGCGCTCGAGATCAACCTCAATGTCGAGATCGACCGGCTCGAGGCGCAATATGGCAAGCGGTTCATGAACCGCGCCCATGGGTTCTGGAGCGCCGGCTTTTTCGTCACCGCCCTCTTCGGCGCCGTGGTGCGCCAGTCCCAGCTCTCGATGCAGCTGCATCTGGCGCTGATCGCGCTCGTCGTGCTGGGCGTTGGCGGCTACATGATCGCGGGCATGCGCAGTGCACCGCGCCGGACTGACGGGCATCAGGGCGACACGCCGCGCATTGCCTTCCCGACCCTGGGGTTGCTGCCCCTTTGCATCATCGGCATTGCCGCCTTCCTCATTGAAGGGGCGGGCATCGACTGGTCGGCCATCTATATGCGCGATGTGTTTGCAGTGGAGCCCTTTATCGGCGGGCTCAGCCTCACGCTTTTTTCCTTCTTCATGGCCGTTACGCGCCTCACCGTCGATCCCGTGGTCGAGCGGCTGGGGCCGAGGCTGGTTGCGACCATCCTGCTTGGGCTTGCCGCCTGCGGGACCCTGCTGGTTGGCCTTGCGCCCTCGCCGGGGTTGGCCCTGACGGGCTTTGCCCTGATGGGCATTGGCTGCAGCGCCGTTTATCCGCTGGCCGTTTCGGCCGCCGCGCAGCGCACCGACCGCCCCTCGGCGGTCAATGTTGCGGCGCTGGGGCAGATCAGCTTTGTGGTGTTCTTCCTCGCCCCGCCCCTTTTGGGCTTCGTGGCTGAATATCTGGGCATCCGCAATTCCTACCTGATCTGCCTGCCCGTGCTCGCCGCGGGCCTGCTGGCCGTGCGCGCCCTTTCCACTCGCAATGCAGTGCTGCCCGTGACGGGCGCGCCGGCGCCCGCGCCCCATGGCTGAGCTGCCCCCCATTGTCGATGGGCGCCAATCGCCCACGGCCCTGCGGGTGCAGCGCGGCGTGATGCGCCTGCTGCGCGACGTTTACAACATGGCCCCTTATGCCGAAGTGCCATTGAGCAATGGCCGGCGCGCCGATGTGCTGGCGGTCGGCCCCAAGGGCGAGATCTGGATCGTCGAGATCAAATCGAGCCTGCAGGATTTTCAGGTGGATACGAAATGGCCGGAATACAGGGCGTTTTCCGATCGGTTCTTTTTTGCCAAGCCGCCTGAACTGGAAGCCGAGATCTTTCCGGAGAGCGAAGGGCTGATCGTGGCCGATGGGCATGAAGGAGCGGTGCTGCGTCCGAGCCCCGATACGCCCCTGCCCCCGGCGCGGCGGCGGGCGCTGTTGCTGCAATTGGCGCGACTGGGCGCCGAGCGGATCCACGGCTTGATGGATCCGGCCCTCAGGAGCGAGCGCGGCCTCGGCCGGCTCGACTAGAGATCAGCGTGGGGCGCGCTTGGCGAGGATGCGCTGCAGCGTGCGGCGGTGCATGTTGAGACGCCGCGCGGTTTCCGAAACATTGCGGTCGCATAGTTCATAGACGCGCTGGATATGCTCCCAGCGCACCCGGTCGGCCGACATCGGATTTTCCGGCGGCTCGGGCTTGTCTTCCCCGGTCGCCAGCAGCGCATTGATGACATCGTCGGCGTCGGCGGGCTTGGAGAGGTAGTCCACAGCACCGAGCTTGACCGCCGTCACCGCCGTCGCGATATTGCCATAGCCGGTCAGCACCACGGCCCGGGCATCTGGACGCTGCTGGTGGAGAGCCGAGACCACTTCAAGGCCATTGCCATCTTCGAGCCGCAAGTCGACCACCGCATAGGCCGGGGCGCGTTCGGCCACTGCGGCAAGCCCTTCGGCAACCGAGCCAGCGGAGCGGACGTCAAAGCCGCGCCGGGCCATGGCGCGCTCGAGGCGCTGCAGGAATGCGGCATCGTCGTCCACCAGCAACAAGCTGGAATCGGCGGCCAAAAGTTCTTCAATCGTGCTCATGCGCCTTATTTAGGTATTGCAGGCGCAAAAAGCAAAAGCCCGGCGGCCGTTTCAGCCCTCCACGGCTGAACGTGGCCAAACAATGGTTACTTGGGCGTGCCCTTCTGGGTCAGCATTTGCAAATTCGAGCCGTGCGCCCGTGCGCTCCAGCAGCGTCTTGGCAATGAAAATGCCGAGCCCAAGTCCCCCTGGCTGATGGGCATCGCTGCCTTGAGGATCGCGCGGCCGCGTCGTGAGATAAGGCTCGCCCAGCCGGGCGATCAGCTCGGGGGCAAAACCGGGCCCATCATCGGCAATGGTCACGCACACGCTGTCAGCATCCCAGCGGACGCCGACACGAACAGTGCTGCGGGCGAAATCGGTGGCATTCTCAATGAGATTGCCCAGGCCATATAGCAGACCGACGCTGCGCTGGAACACCGGAGGCTCACCACCCGCACCGTCCACATCAAACAGGATGGTCTTGCCGAGCGCCTCATGAGGACGAGCGACTTCGGACAACAGATCGGTCAGGGGCGCCGCCGCAAAGGGATCGCCGCCTTCGCTGCCAAGATTGCGCAATTTAGAGAGAATGGCGCGACAGCGCGCAGCCTGGCTGATGATCAATTCCACGTCACTGGCCAGATCACTGCCCGCTGGTACTTCGGCCCGCATCTCCTTGGCGGCAAGAGCAATGGTGGAAAGGGGCGTCCCCAATTCATGGGCAGCGGCGGCGGCAAGTCCATCAAGGGCCGAAAGTTGCTCCCGTCGTGACAGCGCCAACTCGGTTGCTGCCAGGGCGTCCCCGATCTGGCGGGCTTCATGGGCGACGCGGTTGATATAAAAGGTAATGAAGGTCAGGCCGCAGATAATGGCGACCCAGATGCCAACCACATAGATGCGATTGAAAACAATGCGCTCATTGGGGCTCCAGGGCAGCGGCAGGTGCCAGACCGCTAGTATGGAGGCGATCAGGGCGGCGAGAAGCGCGATGAGAAGCGTGTCGCGGCGCGGCAAAGTGGTTGCCGAGACCGATACAGGGGCCAGCAGCAGCACCGAAAAGGGATTATGCAGCCCCCCGGTCAGCGCCAGCAGGCCGCCAAGCTGCAGGCAGTCATAGGCGATCTGGCTCGCGATAAAGAGTGAGGTGGGCCGGTGGGCGGGACCAAAGCGCAAGACGAGCCAGATATTGAGCGCGGCGGAAAGCCCGATCAACACAGCGCATTCCATTAGCGGCACCGGATAGCCCAGCCCGAACGCCACGAACAACACGCCAATGGTTTGGCCGGCAAGGGCTAGCCAGCGCAGCAAGACCAGAGTTTCAAGCCGGAGCCGGCGCCAGGTGGAAGGCCGCAGCAGCCCGTCGGCCGTTTCAACTGAACTCATGGCGCGCGCCTCCCGGGGAAACCCCTCCATAGCGCATGGGAATGGCGGGCGTATGATTCAAGACAAAATTTTTGGTCCGTCATGCTTGATCCTGCGCCCGAGGGGACCACGTATTCCCTGTTGTGACTGGGAGAATGCGAAACATGAACACTGCCCTTATCAAACCGGCTTGGTCCCCCCTGACCATCGCCCTGATGGTTCTAGGCTTTATCATCTTCTGGCCCCTGGGTCTGGCCGTTCTTGGCTATATCCTGTGGGGTGAAAAATTTGGCGGCTCGCCTGAAAAGGCCCAGGCCTATTGGAACAAGGCTCGCTCCTTTGTTTCCTCCAACAAGCCGGCTGGCTTTAGCGGTGGCTTTGCAGCGTCCTCGAGCGGCAATGCCGCCTTTGACGAGTATCGCAGCGAGCAGTTGCGCCGGCTTGAGGAAGAGCGTCGCCGGCTCGACGAAGAGATCGAGGCCTTTCGCGAATACATGGCCAATCTGCACAAGGCCAAGGACCGCGAAGAGTTCGACCGCTTCATGAGCGAGCGTAACGGCACCCGCCAGGGTTATGGCGACAACAACACGGCCAACTGGGGCAGCTAAGCCCTGCCCGGGACCGCATTAGCAAAGGCGTCTTCCGCGAGGAAGGCGCCTTTTCCTTGGGGTGTGGCTGGCGGGCGCGCTAGTCTGGGCGTGGCTGATTCGCTGCGGACCACTGCCCTGTTCTTTAAAAGCAAAATCCCTCCCTCGACCGAGATCCGGATTGCCGATCGCACCGTGAGCGTTGCCGTGCGCACCCATGCCCGCGCGCGCTCCTATCGCCTGTCCATTCCCCATGACGGCACGCCGGTGCTGACCCTGCCGCCCGGCGGCCGCTGGAGCGACGCCGAAGCCTTTTTGCAGCGCCAAACCGGCTGGCTGGCCGAACGGCTCGATGGCACAACCGGGCCGGTCAGTTTTGCCGATGGCGTGCTGGTGCCCCTGCGCGGCATCCCGCACCGGATCATTGCCACGGGCAAGCTGCGCGGCCGGGTCGAGATCAGCGAGCAGGATGGGGAGAAAGTGTTGTTTGTGCCAGGAGAGCCGGCGCACCGCGCCCGCCGGCTCGTTGATTGGCTCAAGGAAGAGGCGGCGCGCGAGCTCAAGCTGCGCAGCGCCCACCATGCCGCCGGGCTCGGGGTCACCGTGCGCTCGATCACCATGCGCGACCAGGCCAGCCGCTGGGGCTCGTGCTCATCGAGCGGCAGCCTCAACTACAACTGGCGGCTGATCCTCGCGCCGCCCTTCGTGCTCGATTATGTGGCGGCCCATGAGGTCGCTCACCTAGTGGAGATGAACCATTCTCCGGCCTTTTGGGCCACCGTCAAGCGCACCCTGCCCGAGATGGATCGCGGCCGGGCCTGGCTCAAGACCCATGGCCGCGAGCTGATGGCGTTTCGCGCCAATTAGCCCCGAAGAACCAGCTCAACCACCAAAGATCATGTCCATCAGCGTGCGCGGCTTGCGCTCGCCACTGGGGGCGGGCTGGGTTTGCACCGGCTGGGGCGGCGCGAAGCTTTCCACCGGCTGGGGCGCTACAAAGTCGCCCGGCGGCTGGATGCCATGGGGCTGCTGTTGTTGCCATTGCGGCTGGGCCTGCTGCGCGGGCTGGCTCGGGACCCAAACCTCCTGGCCGGTTGCCGGATCCACCACCAGCTGCATGGGCATGCCGGTGTCAGGATCGATCGGGGTGTTGTCAAAGCCTGGAGCTGCCTCGCCCACGGGATAGCCCGTGGCAGGATCGATCTGCTGGCCCGAGGCGTCAACGATGGTGCCGGCGGGGTAGCCGGTAGCCGCATCGATAGCCGGAGCCGATTGGCCAGCATCGACCGGCAGGCCCGTAGTGGGATCGATCTGCGCCGCGGGAGCAGAAGCTGCTTCAGCAAAGCCGTCCACCGGCTCGCCGGTCGCCGGATCCACATATTGCACCATGGGCTGACCGGTCGTCGGGTCGACGGCTTGCTGACCGGTTTGGGGATCATAAACCGGCTGGGCGACCGGCTGGCTGGAGACCGCACCCCCGGCGCCGCTGGCCTCACCGGAACCGGCTGGTATCTGCGCCACTTCGAGCCCTTCATGGGCCTTGGTCATGAACTGGCTCCAGATCGCTGCCGGCACATTGCCGCCGGACAGCGTGGTCTTGGTGTTGTCGTCATTGCCCAGCCACACGCCAGTGACCATGCGGGCGGTATAGCCGACAAACAGCGCATCCTTGGATTCCTGGCTGGTACCGGTCTTGCCCCCAAAAGGCCAGCCATTGAGGTTGGCGCCCTTGCCGGTGCCCACTTCCACGGCGGTTTTGAGCATGTCGTTCATTTCGGCCAGGATATTGGGGGCAATAACGCGGCCCGGGCCGGCAGTGCTGGCCTCGTAAAGCACCTCGCCGTCCTTGCTTTCGATGCGGGTGATCACATTGGGGATCACGCCCATGCCGCCATTGGCAAAGGGTGCATAGGCGGAAGTGAGCTCAAGCAAGTTCACCTCCTGGGTTCCGAGCGCAATCGAGGGCACCGCCGTCAGTGGCGAGGAAATGCCCATCCGCATGGCGGTATCGATCACCGCCTGGGGCGTGACATCAATGGCGAGCCGTGCGGCAATGGTGTTGAGCGAATAAGCCAGGCCCTGGCGCAGCGTTACCGTGCCGGCATACTTGCCCGAAGCATTGCGCGGGCTCCAGCCCTGATATTCGAACTGCGCGTCCTCGGCGAGGGTATCAGGGGTGTAGCCCTTTTCCATGGCCGCGAGATACACGAATGGCTTGAAGGTCGAGCCGGGCTGGCGCTTGGCCGTGACGGCGCGGTTGTATTGGCTGGCCTGGTAATCCACGCCACCCACCATGGCGCGAACGGTACCATCCACATCCATGGCCACGAGCGCACCCTGGGTGAAGCCGCGCTTGGGGCCTTCATTGGCCACCGCCTCACGCACGATGAACTCGGCCTGCTTCTGCAGGTCCCAGTCGACCGTGGTAGAGACCACCACATCGCCTTCGATCTCACCGATATAGGCGGTCATCAATGACTCCACCCAATCGGCGACATAGGATTCCGAGCCGGCCACCTTGGTGCGGATGGTCTGATCGGGATCGATCTGGGCGGCCTGGGCCTCCTCGCGGGTGATATAACCCTCTTCGGCCATGGCACTGAGGACGAGCTTTTGTCGCGCCGAGGTGGCGGCAGGATCAGACTTGGGATTGAGGCGAGATGGCGCCTGGAGCGAACCGGCCAGCATGGCCGCTTCCCCCAGGGACAGATTGCGGGCGGATTTGCCAAAATAGGTCTGCGCCGCCGCCTCGATGCCATAGGAATTGTGGCCGAAGAACACGCGGTTGAGATAAAGCTCGAGGATTTCGTCCTTGGAATAGTTCTGCTCGAGCCACACGGCGAGCAGCGCTTCCTGCACCTTGCGCCCAATTGTCTGGTCGGGGGTGAGAAAGAGGTTCTTGGCCAGCTGCTGGGTAATGGTCGAGGCGCCACGGGTGACGCGTCCAGCCTGCAGGCTTTCCACCGCCACGGCGGCAAGGCCGACAATATCGACGCCGAAGTGGTCGTAAAAGCGCCGATCCTCGATGGCGAGCAGCGCCGCGGGCACATATTGCGGCAGCTCACGTAGCACGGTGGCTTCGCCGCCGGTTTGGCCGCGATTGGAAATCAGTTGCCCGTCAGCGGCAAGGATGCGGATATTGGGCGGCCGATCCGGCACAGCCCAGGTGTCAGAGGATGGCAGTTGCGCGCCGTAGTAAACCACGACGCCGGCGATGGCGATGCCGACCCAAAGGCATAAGACAAAGCCCCAATGGAGCACGCCGATCAGAAAGCCGCCCGCGCCCGAACGACGGCGCTTGGGCTTGCCGGGGCGACGGGGTGGCGTTGCCTTGCCGCGTTTTTGCGCCGGGCGCTTGGCGCCCTTGGGCCCGGGTGAGGCCCCGCCCGTGCGTTCATCGTCCACAAACACCCCAACGGAGCGGCCCATTGAAGGCTCGACGCGTTCCCGGCTCTTGGCTGAGGCGGAACGCGGCGCGGGTTTGGCTTTCCTGCCAGGCTGAGCCCCGACACGGTCATCGGCGGTGATGCGGAAATCCATCAAATCTGAACCCTGAACGGTGTCCCGGCCCGGTATCGCGCAATGCGCTTGCCTGGCAAAGAGATGCTGGTCTGGCCGCTCACCTGGCGCCCGCCCAATCGGGGTGCTGCCGCGCGTCCACACGACTTTGCTTGTCCCGGCAAAATGTGGCCGGTTTATGTGATAACAGCCGATTTCCCGGCGCTGTGGCGGGGTTGCGACACCCCGCCATCAGCCAGGTCAAACGTCCAGATTGGAGACGCTGAGCGCGTTGTCCTGGATAAAATCGCGGCGCGGCTCCACCAGATCACCCATCAGGGCGGTGAACACGCTGTCGGCCTCGTCGGACTTGTCGATTTCCACCTTGAGCAGGGTGCGGGCATTGGGATCAAGCGTGGTTTCCCAGAGCTGCTCAGCGTTCATCTCGCCCAGTCCCTTGTAGCGCTGCAGCGACACGCCCTTGCGGCCGGCATCGGTAACGGCATTGAACAGCGAGGACGGCCCGAAGATCGGGATCGTCTCGCCCTTGCGCGTCAGAGTGGGCATGCCGGCATAGAGTTCGTCGAGCCGCTCGGCCAGTTGCCGCAGGCGCCGCGCATCGGCGCTCCCCAGCAGTGCCGGATCGAGGCGGTGCGTCTCAGTGACGCCGCGCACGGTACGCGAGAAGGTCAGGCCATCGTCATCGGCCAGTTCACCGATCCAGCCGCGTTCGAGCTCATCGGAGATGCGATCAAGGCGCCCCGCAATGCGCTTGGCGGTCGCGGCGGCGCGCTCGGGATCGGCGAGACCCTCAGGGTCCATGCCACCAACGATAGCGGCCTGCTCAACAAGGCTACGGTTGTAGCGGGTGTTGAGATTGGCGATGGCGTGCACGATGTCGCGCGACTGCCCAAGGATCGAGAGCAGATCATGCCCGCCATGCTCGACGCCTGCGCTGGTGGTGAACACGGCATCGTCCAGGCCGGCCGCCAGGAGATAGTCCTCGAGCGCCCGCTCGTCCTTGAGATACTGCTCGGACTGACCGCGCTTGGCCTTATAAAGCGGGGGCTGGGCGATATAGATGTGGCCGCGTTCCAGCAGTTCGGGCGTTTGCCGATAAAAGAAGGTCAGCAACAGCGTGCGAATATGGGCGCCGTCCACGTCAGCGTCGGTCATGATGATGATCTTGTGGTAGCGCAGCTTGTCGGCGTTGAACTCTTCGCGCCCAATGCCGGTGCCCAGCGCCGTGATCAGCGTGCCGACCTGGTCGGACGAGATCATGCGATCAAAGCGCGCGCGCTCCACATTGAGGATCTTGCCACGCAGCGGCAGCACCGCCTGGTTGGAGCGGTCGCGCCCCTGCTTGGCCGAGCCACCGGCCGAGTCACCTTCGACGATGAAGATTTCGGATTTTGCCGGATCGCGTTCCTGGCAGTCGGCAAGCTTGCCGGGGAGCGAGGAGATTTCGAGCGCACCCTTGCGGCGCGTCAATTCGCGCGCCTTGCGGGCGGCTTCACGTGCAGCGGCAGCTTCGGCGACCTTGCCAACGATGATCTTGGCTTCGTTGGGATGCTCCTCGAACCACTGGCCGAGCTTTTCATTGACGATGTTCTCGACCACCGGGCGCACCTCGGAGGACACAAGCTTGTCCTTGGTCTGGCTCGAGAACTTGGGATCGGGCACCTTGACGGAGAGCACGCAGGTCAGCCCTTCGCGCGTATCGTCGCCGGTAACGGTCACCTTTTCCTTTTTGCTGATGCCAGAGCTTTCGGCGTAGCTCGTGACCTGGCGCGTCAGCGCCCCGCGCAAGCCGGCAAGGTGGGTACCGCCATCGCGCTGGGGGATGTTGTTGGTGAAGCACAGCACGTTTTCGTGGTAGCTGTCGTTCCACTGCAGCGCCACTTCGACGGTGATGCCGTCCTTTTCGCTGATCATGGTGATGGGGTGGTCGATCGCCGGCGTCTTGGCCTTGTCGAGATAGCGCACAAAGGCCTCGAGGCCGCCTTCATAAAACAACTCGACCTTGACCGGCTCGGGATGCCGGAGGTCATTGAGCAGGATGCGTACACCGGAATTCAGGAAGGCCAGTTCGCGCAAGCGGTGCTCGAGCGTCTTGAAGTCGAACTCCACCATGGTGAAGGTTTGGTCCGACGGGAAAAAGGTGATGGCGCTGCCCGAGCGGCCTTCATAGGTGCCGGGCTGCTTGTCGGGCACATAGGTGCCGGTCTGCTGGAGCGGACCATCGGCATCGCCATGGGTGAAGCTCATCTCGAAGATCTTGCCGTCGCGACGAATCTTGAGCTTGAGCCATTGGCTGAGGGCATTCACCACGGACACGCCCACGCCATGCAGGCCGCCCGAAACCTTGTAGCTGTTCTGGTCGAACTTGCCGCCGGCATGCAGCTGGGTCATAATGACCTCGGCCGCCGAAACGCCTTCTTCCTTGTGGATGTCGGTCGGGATGCCGCGACCATTGTCGATCACCGTCACCGAGCCATCGGCGTTCAGCGTGACCGTTACAAGGTCGGCATGGCCGGCCAGTGCCTCGTCGATGGCGTTGTCGACCACTTCGTAGACCATGTGATGCAGGCCCGAGCCGTCATCCGTGTCCCCGATATACATGCCCGGGCGCTTGCGCACCGCGTCGAGGCCTTTAAGCACCCTGATGCTATCGGCGCCGTATTCGTTGGGAACGGAATTTTCGCTGTCGGTCATGGGGTCCGAATCAAGTCGTTAGGGAGTGAAACTGTTGTATCCAACTGGGGCGTCAACCCCAAGTCGAATGGGTCTATATAGCGCAAATCGGCAGGTGAGTCCGGGCTTTAGCGCTCCGTGAGGAGCCGCCCGTCGCGCACCGTTACCGCCTGGGCCCGCTCGCCCAGATCGGCGAACAGCAAACTGTCCGTGCCGGTGAGAAAACACTGCGTGCCCAGACCGTCCAGAGCGCCAAACAGCGCACGGCGGCGATCTGGATCCAGATGCGCGGCAATCTCGTCCAGCAACAGGAATGGCGTGATGCCGGTGCGGTGATGCACCAGGCGCGCATGCGCCAGAATGAGGCCGATCAGCAGCGCTTTCTGCTCGCCAGTCGAGCCCAAGGCGGCCGGCATGCCCTTCTGGCGATAGGTCACTTCGAGATCCAGACGGTGTGGACCATATATGGTGCGCCCGGCCGCCCGATCAAGGCCGCGCGAGCCCAGCCAGAGCTCACCCAAGGACGTTTCGAGCTCGCTTGAAACGGTGGGTGCCGGCCCGTCTTCCCAGAGCGGGGTCAACGCCAGATCGGCCGCCGGAAAGCTCTCGTCCTCAAGGCTATGGGCGATGAGGGTTTGCAGATGCTCGAGGCTGTCGACTCGGGCGAGGTGAATGGAGGCGCCCAACTCCGCCATCTGCGCCTCGATGGCGCCCAGCCAGCGAACATCGCCACCTTCTTCAAGCAGCCGGTTGCGTTGGCGCATCGCCTTGTCGTAGTCCGACACCGCCGCGCCATGGGAGGGGATCAGCGTGGTCACGAGGCGATCCAGAAAGCGGCGGCGGTCACTGGCGGGGCCCGAGAACAGCCCATCCATAGCAGGGGTGAGCCACAGGACGCGCAGATACTCGCTCATCGCCTCGACCGAGCGGGCATTGGCGCCATTGATGCGCACCCGGCGTCCGGAATCGCCGGGGGACGCGCCAGTGCCAATGTCGGTGGGTCCGGCTTCGGTTTCCACCGTCGCGGCCACTGCCCAACCCGTATCGGAGCCTTGCTCGCCCACGGCGTCAAACGTTGCCCGGCGCAGCCCGCGCCCGGGCGACAGCAGGGAAATGGCCTCAAGCAGATTGGTCTTGCCTGCGCCATTGGAGCCGGTCAGAACCAGATGGCGACCATCCAGATCGAGCGCAGCGGCAGTGTAGTTGCGAAAGGCCGTCAGGCGCAGGCGCGACAGGTGGCGGATCATCGATGACCCCGCAGGAGCAATGGAGCCATCGGCTCCGCATCAATGCTCAACTTGTGAATGCCGCTCAGACCCGCATGGGCATCAGCACGTAAAGCGCGCTGGCCTCGCCCTCTTCCTTGACCAGGGTCGGCGAGCCCGCATCATTGAACATGAAGACGGCGCTTTCCGAGCGGATCTGCCCGACAATGTCCAAGAGGTAACGGGCATTAAAGCCGATCTCGAAGCCATCGGTGTCGAATTCCACCGCGAGTTCTTCGCTGGCTGTGCCGTGATCGGGATTGGTGACGGACAATTCCAAAAGGCCATCCTTGGCCGAAAGCTTGACCGCCTTGCCGCCGCGATCCGACGCAATGGTGGAAACGCGATCCACCGCAATGGCAAAGGAAGCGCGATCGACATTCATCTGCTTGTCGTTGTTCTTGGGCGTGACCCGATCATAATCGGGGAAGGTGCCCTCGATCAGCTTGGACAGCAGCACGACCGGACCCACGGTGAAGCGGATCTTGGTGTCGGACACCTCGACCTTGACCTCGCCATCAACGCCGTCGAGCAGCTTTTGCACTTCGCCCACGGTCTTTTTGGGGACGATGATACCGGGCATGCCCTGGGCGCCTTCGGGCGCGGGCATTTCGGCGCGGGCCAGGCGGTGACCATCGGTCGCGACTGCGCGCAGCAGCGGGCCGTTGGCGCTGGATTCCACGGCATGCAGGTAAATGCCGTTGAGGTAGTAACGGGTTTCCTCGTTGGAAATGGCGAACTGGGTGCGCTCGATCAACTCGCGCAAGCCGCTCGCCGGCATAGAAAATTCGTGGCCAAAGGCGCCCGATTTGAGATCGGGGAAGCTGTCGGGCGACAGGCATGCCAGGTGAAAGCGCGATCGCCCGGAGGTCAGCAGCATCTGCTCGCCACCTTCGGTTTCAAGCCGCACTTCGGCGCCATCGGCGAGCTTGCGCACGATTTCATAAAGCGTATGGGCCGGAACCGTGGTGGTGCCCGGGGTCGAGACCATCGCGGGCACGCTTTCGGTGACCTCGATATCAAGGTCGGTGGCGCGCAGTTCAACCGCATCCTCGGCGGCCTTGAACACCACATTGGCCAGGATTGGATAGGTGTTGCGCCGTTCAACCACCCGATGCACATGGCTCAGCGACTTGAGCAGATGATTGCGTTCGAGGGTAATCTTCATGGCAACAACTTCCAAAGCACTACGCGGCTGATCGGGCCAGCCAACACCCCGGCGAGGCGGGTTTGGACATTTACAATTTGTGAACCGATTGGCAAGGCCCGGGAGCGCGACACGCTGGCCCATTGCCCCAAAACAAGTACGGCGAGACCTCAAAGCCTCGCCGCAACTCACTTCACGCCAGGCCGTCCTATTCCTCAAGCATGCGCTTGAGCAGTTCGATTTCCTGGGCGAGTTCCACATCGTCCTTGATCATCTGCTCGACCTTGCGCACCGAATGGAGCACGGTGGTGTGGTCGCGCCCGCCAAAGCGGCGGCCGATCTCGGGCAGCGAGCGCGAGGTCAGGGCCTTGGCAAGGAACATCGCGATCTGGCGCGGCCGCACCACATCGCGCGAGCGGCGCGCGGACAGCAATTCGTTGCGCGGCACCTTGTAGTGGCGCGACACCATTTTGAGAATGTCCTCGATGCGCACGCGCTTGGCGTCATGGGTGCGGATGAGGTCGCCCAGGGTCTTTTCGGCCAGCGGCACGGTGATGAGTTCGCCGGTCAGCTGGTTGGCGGCCACCAGACGGTTGACCGCGCCATCAAGATCGCGGCCATGACTGACCACGGCACGGGCGACATAATCGAGCACGGGCGCGGGGAAATGCATGCCAAAGCGCGCGGTCGCCTGATCGGCGCGGCGCTGTACGATGGAGCGGCGCAGTTCCACGTCAAAGCCCGAGATGGGCACAACCAGCCCGCCAGAAAGGCGCGAGCGCACGCGCTCGTCGAGCATTTCGAGATCGCGCGGCGGCGCATCGCCGGCCACGACGACCTGCTTGGCGCCCGTCAGGAGCGTACCCAGCGTATGGCCGAATTCGGTAGCCGACTTGCCCTGCAGGAACTGCATGTCATCGATCAGCAGCAGATCGACCCGGCGCAACCATTCCTTGAAGCCGAGCGCGGACTGGCGCTGCACGGCGGTGATGAAATGGTACATGAAGTGGTCGGCGGTGAGGTAAACGATGTTCTTGGTGGCATCGGCCTGCTGGGTGGCATGGGCGATGGCATTGAGCAGGTGCGACTTACCCAAGCCCACGGTGGAATGAATGTAAACCGGGTTGAAGGTCACGGTGTCATTGGCGGCGGCCTGCGCGATCTGGCGGGCAACGCCCAGTGCCATTTCGTTGGCGGCGCCGGCGACAAATGTATCGAAGGTCATGCGCGGATCGATGCCGCTGCCCGAAAGGGCATCGCCCTTGGGGGCGGGAGCTTCGCGGCCAATCCGCGTCACGGTCGCCGAGGGCTGTGGCGACTGCGCGGGCGCAGCGGCGGCGCTTTCGGCGGGCGCCGATTCAGCCACTAGGGTCGGGCGCTGGCGGGGCTGGCCATTGACGCGCAACGTGACCTGGAGCCGGGTGATCGCTTCATCATCCAGGCGGAACGCTTCCACAATGCGATCGGCATAATTGGACTGAACCCAGGAACAGAGAAACCGGGTGGGGGCAGACAGATGCACCACTTCGCCGGCGATTTCCTCGAGTTCGAGGCGGGCGAACCAGGAGGTGAACACATCCTCGCCAACCGCAGTTTTGAGGCGGGCACGGACCCGGTTCCAGAGCTGACGCTGATCGGCTGAGGGAAACTCGGCTTCGTTCACGGCAGACACCTCGCCCATGCTGGTCGACGAAAAGGAAGAAGCGTTGGATCGGTCCCAATCTGCTCTTCCGGCGGCAATCTGCTGCTTCATATTCTGGTGCCCCATTCGTGTTGCCGCCCCGTCCGCAAGATCGGGTCGGCCTGGTTTGTTATGGCGGCGGAGGGTCTCCGCAGCCAAAGCTTCGCCATTGCGTCCCAAAGCTGTGGACGCAAAGAAGTATCGTTGGCGGCG